>JADHWW010000129.1 GCA_016783285.1 Anaerolineae bacterium | reverse complement strand
GAGACAACCCTGGCCCCCTGGGGTGCTGTTCAATGCAAGCAAAGCGGATCTGTTCCAGGCATGTCTGCCAATAATTCTGTCTATTCGCGCGCTGGTTGTCGCATGTCTGACGCCAACTTTATGTTAAGCCGAAAATGAGCTGTAAAGACAGTTAAAAACCTGGAAGTATCGAAATGTTGTGCTTCCAATTCCCTCGTAGTTTGCGAGAGTTCTCTTAAAAATTGTGCTACTGCTTTATTCTTTGGTGGATTAGCTTTTGCCTGTCGCAGAAACTCAATAGGATCTGGTTGTGCTCCAAATGAAAGAGGCAACAGACTAATGGTCATTTCATCTGCTATATCTATGCCAAATATTGCCAATAACAAATCTCTGTAATTTATGATACTGGTTTGTGCAAGCCCGTATATGATTACGCTAAACCCTCGTTGATTGTAAAAATGTATCGCGTTGTTTCGGTAGGTTACGAGCATATTTATGTTTTGGGCAACTGGCTCGTACGGAATATCAGAGGGGAAGAAGTTTTTTGCTTTGATAAGTGCGTCCCGAATTGAAAAAGTTCGATAAGGCTCGTTCCTTTTCTTTGGGTAGAAAACCCGCTGTTTGTTTTTGGACAATATGGCCTTGAGCAACAATTCCCAGGCATTTACCAGTAAAATTAAAAAACACTCGTCCCGGTACTCAATTTGGGGTTTGTTGTAGATTTCTATAGCTGCAAGCATAGCAGCTTCAGAATTGTTGCGTAAGGCTCTGTACGACCCTCTCAAATTCATTCACTATTTCCTTGTGAGACCATTTGTTGACTACATTAAGCATTTGGCGACAACTGGGCGGCAACCATCGGGGTAGGACAGCCGGTTTCCCGGCTGCCCCCCCCACGGATCCCGGCGTGCGGTTTTCCCGCACCGGGCTCTTCAGACAGCCTCGCTTCCGCAAACGCTTCTTTCGAAGCGCCTTCGCTATTCCCCGCAGTGAGGTTGGCCTTGTTGATCCGGCCCTCCATGTCCGGGCAAGGTTTCCTTTGCGGGCTATGGCTGCCTGTCAGCCCCTTCCCCTAGTGAGCCCTTTGGCTCACACGTGAACGGCCCTACCGTCTCAGAGTACTATGGGCTGATCTGACTCCCTGGCAACCTTCGGCATCCCTTCTCCTTCTCGGGCGGGATAGCCTACCTGGTTCATCGTTCGTGTGCGTTCGTTCATCTACGTTTAGAGTCCGGCCTACTTCGGTTTCAGGGTTTCCCCGTCTGTGGCACACCATCCGTTTCCCTTGCGCAGACGCCCTGCTCACTCGCGCTGTCCAGAAACTACCAGGGTCTCCCAAGCCTGTCCTGAGCGTAGCGTAGGGTTCCTGGCATTTCTCTCCACACATCCCACGCTCTTCGTGGACTCCGGCAGACCCTCCGAGCACTCACCTGTTTCTCGGCGCTCTTTGTGTTGGCTTCTGGCCCGTTAACACCATCGCCGTCTGCTTTTGAGGCTTTCGCCCCCTATCCCTTTAACGAGGCTATATCGAGACTTCGGGGATTGCGGTCTCCCCTACGGGCTATGTGGTTCCCTGTATACGCCTCAACTGCTTCGTTCGGTTCTGTTCCTTCTTCCTGAAACAACCTTCCTAACAATTGCAACACTCGGTATGGGTGGGTGGTTAGTCCTTACCCAGCAGGGACTTTCACCCTGCAAGAAACGCCAAGTTCGCTTGGCGCACTAACGTTTAGGATAACCCGCCCAACGGACCAACGGAGTAGACCGTCGCGCGCCGAAAACCGTTGCCGAAGCGACGACGCTGGAAGCGAGCCAAGGCGAGTTGGGTCGGGTTCATCCGCTTGTTATACAGCTTGTTATTGTTCACAGCCGATCAAGTACAGCGGTACCTGCAGCGGGAAGTACTTGGTGAACACGTCATATTTGGTGACTTCTCGTACAGTGCGTCCAAATGTGCCCTGACCTTTCATCGGGAGAATGAAGACACCGATCTCGATCAGTCCCTTCTGATACGCCACCTCAGCAAAGAGAAGATGGGAACGCACGTTCATCTGCTCGCGCATCTCCCGCTCGATGCCCACTTTCCACTTCTGGCTGTACGCATCGAAGCGAGGACGATTACCGCCAGCGTCGAATGACCACTCCGGCTCGAAGCCAAGAGCACGCAGGAGCTCTTCATCCTCCTCAGGCCGACCAGAATAACGGCGCGCCACAGCCTGGCAAGGCTCAAGTGCTCCTCGCTGCCGGAGAAGCAACTCCGCATTGCGTACTGAGCAAGTGTCTGAGATCTGCATGACTTACGCCGGACGCTCACGTCCAAGCTGTATAACGATAAGGATTCATGTGGCGCGAAGCCGCCACATAATCTGTGTTGAACTAACCAGGTGCTACATATTGTACTCGTATTTGGAATTTAAGGCAAAACGGTTGTGCGAGGAACCGGGCATACGTGGGGCAGATGGAGACAAGTTCGCCCCATACAGGTGGGGTTTGGCAAGTTGTCAATGTCCTCACCCCAGAGCGATGCCCGGGGGAATCGAAAAGCAGCCGGATGAGCGGCCTGACGGCATGGTTTTACCTGTCACCAGGCAGGCGGAACTGAGGACGCCTGGAGCCATCGCCTGTGTCCTCGAGAGCCGTTATGTTCTCACCGGCACTGCTCAAGGAGGGCAGCGCCCCTGGGAACGGAGGATGGGTCGTCGCTGCATCACCCGGCCGCAGGAGGGGCAGAGCACCACGGGATTGGTCAACGTGACGATTGACCGGACGCGCCGTGTCAGGCCTACGGACCAGTGACGGCGACCGTCTGGAGGAAGACCGCATCGTCGGCGCTGCCAGCGACACGGAGGCGCGCGCCGGTCTCGGCGACGTACATCCCCACCTCTAACTGGTGCGCGCCCGGCACGGTGTCGGCGCGGACGGGGATCTCGTATACGTCGGTGACGACCTCGCCAGCCAGCCACAGGCTGGTCGGGTAACTGGAACCGACCGGCTGGCTGTCCCGCTGGCCGGTCATCGAGCCATCAGGGGCCAGGAGGTGGACGAAGACGGTGTAATCCTCGTCCATCTCGGCCAGCGCCCGCCAGTACAGGGTGAGGGTAAGCATGTCCCCCGGCGCGATGGTCTCCGCCGAGAGGTCGTAGCCGAGTAGTGCGACCTGGTCGCCGAGCGTGGCGGTGAGCGGGTGGGAGATGGGCGGGAGGTCGAAGGCGCGGTCTATGGCCTGCACGGTGACGAGACCCAGGTCGAGCGGCTGGTCTCCCCCGGAGCCTGCCGAATTGCCGCCCAGGCGGAGCCGCAAGGGGTAGTCGCCCGGCGCTGTGTCACGCGGCAGGCGCGGGTCGTAACGGTCCACGACAATCTCGCCAGCAGTCCAGCCGGAGGTGGGGTAGGTGCCGTGGACGGGAGCGCCCGCGTAGAGGGTCGTATCGCCCAACGTGAGATGGACGTCGTAGCCGGGCAGGGGAACCTCATCAGCCCGCCAGAAGAGGGTCAGGTAGAGCCGCTCGCCGGGCCGGGCACGGGTCGTGTCCAGGTTCGCCCCCAGCAGGGTCAGGTCGCCGGTGCGGGCGTCCAGGCGGGCGCGGATGTCCAGATCGTCGGGGTCGGCAGGCCCTTCGACTTCGCTCAGGGCAGGCCCTTCGACTTCGCTCAGGGCAGGCCCTTCGACTTCGCTCAGGGCAGGCCTTTCGGCGCGGGCCAGCCAGATGGGCAGTTGGACGGTCGTCCCGGCGTAGCGGCCGGCGTCGTCGAGCACGGGCAGCAGGGAGTCACCGCTCGCGGAGTAGAGGCTGAAGCGGACCAGGTACTCGCCGGGAGGCGCGCCTGGTGCGACCGGGATCGAGAGGTGGTCCACTACCCACTCGCCGGCCGTCCACTGCTCGGAGGGGTAGTGGAAGGGCTGGGTCTCCCCCCAGACAAAGCCCCAGCGGTCGGTGAGCCGGGCGATGGGGCCATAGTCTCCCTGGTCGGGGATGTTCAGCACGCGGAACCAGACGGCGACCTCAGCGTGTTTGCCGGAAGTGGGCTCGCCGATCACATCGTAGCCGAGCAAAAGAACAGCGTGGGCCAGGTCGGCGGTCAGTGGATGGGTGGGAGCCGGAACCTCGGCGGTCTCAGTCGAGCCGTCGGGGGCAGGGCCGACGCGGTAGACGTGAAAAGCGGGCGCGCCGTCGGGGCCAGGGGGGGCGGCGACGAGGGAGCCATCCGGCAGCACCGCCCGCACCCAGGCCAGGTGCTCCGACGCGGAGCGGGGAAAGATCAAGAGCGCCTCTCCCTGCGCCGGAAAGACGACGGTTCTCCCACCGGTGAGCCAGCGGATCGTCCCATAATCCTCGGCCAGGAAGGCGAGTGTAGGGTGGCGATAGTGGATGCTGGCGACGTAGGGGGGGGCGGTGGCTGGGTCGGCCTGGTTCAGGTAGGCGGCGACATCGGCCAGGTCGCCATCGGCGGCGTAGTAGAGGGCGGAGGAAGAGGCCCAGTCACGGAAGTAGGCGGGGGGGGCGGCGAAGGCCAAAGTAGCGAGGAGGAGAAGGAAGAATGTAGAATGGAGAATGGAGGGTAGGGAATGACGAATGACGGAGGACGGAGGACGGAGGACGGATGGCAAATGGCGCGAGATTCGAGATTTGAGATTTGAGATTTGAGATTTGAGCACTGATAGGCCCAGGGCGGGGAAGAGGTAGACGAAGGGCAGGAGGCCGACGGTGCGCAGGTTGCTGGGGGTGACGTCGCCGACGGCGAGGGCGCTGGGGAGCAACATGATGGGGAGGGAGGTGAGGAGGAAGACGCGGGAGGCGAGATGCAGGTGACTGGATGCTGGATGCTGGGTATTGGATATTGGATATTGGGTATTAGATATTGGGTATTGGGTATTGGGTGCTGGGGGCCGGGTGCTGGGGGGTTGGGGTTTGATTTGGGATTTGATGAGGGCGAGGAGGCCCAGGAGGGACAGGACAGCGGTGATGGGGTCGAAGAGGGGGCGGCCGGGGAGGTTGAAGCGGATGTAGGGGTCGCCCCGGAGGAAGAACATGCCCAGGCAGGCGCGGAACCCGGCCCAGGCTCCGGCCCAACTGCCGGCGGCGACCTGCTGTGTGCGGGTCAGGAAACTGCCAGGGTGGGCCAGCCAGTAGTAGGCCAGCGGGGCTAACACCAGCGCGGCGGCGATGACGAAGAGGGCCAGTTGGCCCAGACGGGTGCGGCGATGGCGACGGTCGGCGACGAGCAGGGTCAGCAGTGCCACCGCCAGCGGGATAGGGAAAGCGCGGGCGGCCAGGTAGGTGTAGGCGGTCAGGCCACAGAAAAAACCAGCCAGGATGAGCCAGGGGGCAGGTGGTTGGTTGGTTGGTCGGTCGGGGCGGGAAGGGTTACCCAGGCGCAGACCCCGCCAAAGCGCTGCGACAGTCAGCGCCTGCATGAGCGGCTGCGTCACGGCACGGAATCCATAGCGGCTGAGGATGAGGTGCCAGAAGGAGGTGGCGAGGAAGGCTCCGGTGAGGAGCGAAACCCAACCCGCGTCGCGCCGCCCGTGCAACAACTCACGCACTGCCCAGACGGTCGCCGCGACGGTCGCCAGCCCCACTAGGGCTGCGCTCAGCCGCAGCGCCATCGGGGTCGCGCCGAGCAGTTTCATCCACAGTGCGGCCCAATAGAAGAACAGCACCTCTTTGCCGGTGTAGGAGGGGATAAAGACGGGGGTCTTGACTCCGCGGGCAATTTCGCCGGCCAGGATGCCATTGGCCGCCTCGTCGTAGTGGAGGCCGAGGGGCAGTCCGGGCAGACGGTACAACCGCAGCGCCGCCGCGATAAGCAAGACGAGCAGCAGTGCTGTGGCGAAGGGCCAGCGGGGGGAGGATTGAGAACGGACGATCTCCGCCATCGTTCCCCGTTTCAGATCTTTGTTGTGCCAGGGTACGGACACGAGGTTGGGGTTTGACAGATGAGAAACCGGGTTTTTTCTGAAAAACCCGGTTTCTTTCCCCGAACTGTGTACCCCCCTTCCTCGGCCGGTATCAGGACAACGTGATACTGTACCATCACTACACCTCCCCGGTCACCAGTTTACCGCGAACCTGGAAGATGTCAAACTCCCATTTGACGTACAGTTTTTTCAACAGGAGGGGCGGAATGGCGGGCATGACTGGCTCCCTTCTCGTGATGTGAATCTAGGAGAGCAACAATATCCCCATGCCCGTCGCCGCCACCAATAGCGCCGACGGCGCGATGAGGCGGTAGACCGGCCCCCACTCAGCCTTGAAGTAGACGCGGGTCAGCGCCAGGCAGAGGTGAACAGGGGAGAACATCGCTCCCAAGAAACCCCCTGCCACTAGCCAGGCCGTCCATCCCGGCGCGACGACTCCCCCATCCACGACCACCAGCGGCAATATCACCGGGAAGCCGATACTGAAGGCCGCCGCTATCAGGCCGGTCAGCAGGCCGGCGACGAAAGGCGCCCCAAAGGCAACCATCCCTAGCGGGACGTGCAGGGCGGTCAAAGCGTCTGAAGTAACAATGATAGCGCCACTGCTATCCAGCACGCGCCGGAAGATCAGTGCGCCGAAGATGACCGCTACCGAGTTCCAGGGGACGCGCTCGTGAAGTATGGCTCCCAGGTCGCGCAGCGGGACGCGCTCGAGCGCCATCATCAGCGTGATGGTCACCAGCAGGCTGAGGATCAGGGTGAGCCGCTCGTCAACAGGGAGGGTCAGCGAGAGGGTGATGACGAGCACGATGGGCCAGACACTCGTCGCTAAGACCCACAGGCTTTGTGCGCGGGGGATCGGAAGTGAATCGCCGCTGCTTTGCCGGGGCAGCCCCAGCAGACCGAAGAGCAAGCCTCCTACGACTGCCGCCACCGTCAGCGGCCACGTTGCCCTCGCCAATTGGGTCGTCGTCAGGCCCATCAGCGCCGCTGCGAGCATCATAGAGGGATAAAGCGGGAAAACAGGCTCCCAGATGTGACGGAACCAGTAGTTGACGAAGGTCTTGCGTTCTCCATTCACTCCCATCCGGTCGCCCACCTCGTCCACCATCGGCGCCGAGAACATGGCCCCGCCGACCATCGGCAGGAGCCCCACCAAAGCCGGGAGCGCCGCGATGACGATGCGCCCGTTGGGAATCAGCGCCTGGAGCGATTCGACCATCCCCTGCAGTCCAGCGGTCTGGCGCAGCAGTTCCGCCAGGATCATGATCAACACAATGGCCAGCGCCAGCCGCAGGGTCAACGGGTCAATAGTGGCCAGGAGAACATCGCGCCCGATCTCTGGGAGCGGGCGGGCGAAGAGGAGACCAACTGCCAGGGAGGCGAGCAGGAGCACTGGTCCCAGATTCCACTTACGGTTCAGCAACAGCACAATTCCAACGAAGACGAAGGTCAGTTTGAGCAAAGCGGTCAAGGCCGATACTCCCTTTCTCCCGCCCCTGAATGAAGGGCGATTTTTAACGCAGAGACGCAGAGGCGCAGAGATTCTTAAGTAGAAGGAGGCATTGGCTCTACCTCACTCCTGGAACTCTCGAAACCGCACCTCGTTCACCTCCCGGTACAGACCGCGCAGGGAGTCGTAGATACGGTGGTAGGCCCGGTACAGGACGTCGTACACCTTGGCATTGCCCGCCTGGGGCTCGAACTCCCGCTCCACGTAGACGACCTTCTTGAGCGCCTCGAAGCCGGAGTACAACCCCAGCCCGACGGCGGCGGTGAGGGCAGCGCCTACCGCCCCCGCCTCCTGTGGGTTGGCCACGGTCTCCACCCGTCGCCCGGTCACGTCGGCGACGATCTGCATCCACGGTGCGCCCCGCGCCCCCCCGCCGATGACTCGCAGCGTGGGTAGCGGGAAGCCGAAGGTATGCTCCACGATCTCGACGATCCAGCGCAGGTTATAGGCCACTCCCTCGTAGACTGCCCGCAGCAGGTGCTCGCGGGTGTGGTCGGCGCTGAGGTTAAAGAAGGTGGAACGCACCCACGTGTCGGCGACGGGGGCTCGCTCTCCGTACATCCACGGGGTGAAGACCAGGAAATCAGATCCGGGCGGGATCGTCTCTACTTTCTCGTCCATCAACACGTAGACGTTGGAGACGTTCGGGTCGGCCTGCTCAGCCTGATAGAACTCATCAGCGATCCACTTGAGGCACGCTCCTGCTGTCTCCATCTCGGCGAACAGGAACGCCTTGTCGGGGTCGGCGGATTGGATGGAGGCGATGCCATGGCGGCCGGTGGGAGTTTTCTCGGTGACGACGCCCACCCAGCCAGAGGTACCCAGGTAGATGTGGCCCTCTCCTTCACCGACCGCACCAGAACCGACCGCCGCCGACTGGGCATCCCCGCTGCCACCGAAGACGGGGGTCCCCTCGAGCAGGCCACACTCCCGTGCCGCCGCTGCCGTCAGTCCCCCCACCTGGTCAATCGAGCGCACCAGCGGAGGGAACTTGTCCAGGTCTAGCCCAATGTAGCGGATGATTCCCTGCAACCAGTCCTTCTTCTTCAGGTCAAACCCGAAGGCGGACGCGCACGACCACTCGAAGACCATCCGGCCGGTGGCCCGGTAGGTGAGGTAACCGTTGACGTCGAGAAAGCAGGTCATCTCGCTGTAGACCTCTGGCTCGTTCTCCTTGAGCCAGAGTAACTTGGGCAGGCCGTCCTTGCCAGAAAGTTCCGCGCCAGCGACGACGGCGAAGACTCGCCGCCCCAGGAACTTGCGCATAATCCGCTCCGCCTGCCCAGGTGCACGCCCGTCCAGCCAGATGATGGCCGGACGCAGGGGTTCGTGGGCGGGTACAAGCCCTGCCCCTACCCTGCCCATCGGGACGATGCCCAGCATCTGAGTAGTATAAACCATCGCCAGCACGTCCTGGGGCGGGACGCCGGACTGGGCCAACACGTGGCGCGTGGTGGCGACGATCGTTTTCCACCAGTCCTCCGGCTCCTGCTCGGCCCAGTCGGGACGGGGATAATGGACTGGGTAAGGCTGGAAGGCGCTGGCGCGGATGTCTCCTCCCGTATCCACCAGCACCGCCTTGTTGCCGCTCGTGCCCACGTCGTGGGCGATGATATACTGTGTACTCATCTTGAGACCTCCGCTGGACAGTGTTATAGAATTACTCTACAACATTTGCGTTGTCCGCGAGAATCCATGGGACAAGATGGCATCTTGTCCTACGTTGGTTGCGGCTGGAGGCCGCGCTATGGATATGCGTCAAAAAATAATTGGAATCTCCGGCAATCTCGCGCTATTGTACACCAGAGCACCGCCAACGTAAAGTCACAACGCGACCGTCAGACCATCGTGCGCCAACGAGAATCCGTCATCGGGCAGCAGGGCAAGCACTGCCTCAGGTGTGCGCTTCAGGTGACCGATGTGAGTAAAGATGACCTGCCGGGCGCCGGCCAACCTGTCCCACTGGACTCCCTCGACAATGGGCAGGTGGCGACCCTGGCCTTCCTCCAGCAGAGGTGTATAGCGGGCCTCCATCTGCTCGCGGGTGAGGAAGGAACCATCGAGGATCAGCAGGTTCAGAGGGCACACCAGGGCCGGATCGGCGCGGTAGAAATCGGGGGCGTAGAAGACACGCACGCCGTCTCGCTCGATCAGCAGGCCAGCGATCGGCTTTCAACCGTCGTCCGGTCTTATGAGCAATCCTACGCTGACTGTCTCGCCAGCGGAAGTCACCGACGCTGTACCCACGATAACAACACCATGGATTGTGCTGCTGACATCGAAAATCATAGGCCCGGACGTTGGCTCGCCCTTGACCTCTCCATCCCAGGCATACGTGTACGAGCAGTCCCCCCCATACCCCTTGACATAGATCGTAACTGTCCAACCAGTCGAGGTGGTGACATGGCCCAAATCCCAGGCATCGAGCCGAAGTGGGCCGCCCTCGCACTCAGCGGATAGAGTTGGAGTTAGCGGGGGTGTGGGCGGCGTAGGCGTCGACGTGACAGTTGGTGTCAGCGGCATACGTGGCGTAGGCGTCAACGTGACAGTCGGCGTTAGCGGCATACGTGGCGTGGGCGTCAACGTGACAGTTGGCGTTAGCGGCATACGTGGCGTAGGCGTCAACGTGGGGATAGGAGTAACTCTGGGCAGGCCGCTCAGTTCAAGGTTGACATTCAGATCTGCGGTCTGGACCCAGCCAGTTGACGTTCCATCCACAGTGCGAACGTACACCCAGCCCGGAAAGTTCGGGTCATACCCGATTAACTCCAGATTCGTCCCGGCAGGCAGGGTTTGACGTGGGTCCCACCAGGTGTCAGCACCCGCACGCAGGTCGGCGCCACCGGCCAACACGACGGCGGCGATTGTGTGTGTTGGTGTGAGTGCGTCCGTCGGAACTGCGCGCCGGGTCGGTATGGCGTCAGGAGTTGCGGTGGGGGTGGGGGTGCATGTGTGCTGTCCACTTCCTCCACAGCCAGCAGGTGAGGGGGGAAAGACAGTCTGCATTGCAGGGGACATCAGGGGAGAGCCATCTTCTGCAACCAGCCACATATTCACCCGACACTCCACGCCCTGGTCGCCCACAAAGGTAGCAACGATGGCATGGGGCGGGACACCGACCGGCGCAGAGGGAATATCATCCTGGTCCCAGGGCCGTTGAGTGTAGCGAAGCAGCGGGCGGTGCGGCCCGATCACAGTGATGGTGTTGGGGCCAGGTGTTCCTTCAATGGCAAAGATGGCGATCCACTCACCGTCGGCGGGCAACCCGTGCCGCACAGCGACGGCGCGGGCGTAGTAATCCAGCACAGAGGCCGCATAGCGGCGCGTGGAACCCTGGTGAACCTTCTCCCACGAGCCATTATAGGCAGCCAGCGCGTAGTATAGATCGCCGTCCCCATCGCAAATGACTGTGGCCAGCACCCGGGCTCCCCAGAACAAGTTCGTCCATGGATTATGCAATTCCCCGACGCTGGGTCGCCAGGAGAACGGCATGAGCATCATCAGTCCAACAGCCCCGGCCGGGCCACGCGCGGTCGGACGGCCCAGGGATTCCTTCCAGATCACGGCGGCGATGAGGTCCGGGGCCAGGCTTCGCCTGTGGGCCTCCTGGAGAATGATAGGCTCCCAGCGGCTGACGTCGGAGTCCCAATAGGGGGAGAGGGCAGGTTCGTCAGGACTCCCGCTCTGCGCGAGAGCAGGATAGAGGGACACCAGAACTATTGTCACTGCCAAGAAAGCAACAGCGAGAATCAGCCGCCAACGCTGCATTGGGGTACGGTTACTCCTCCACGCTCACCGCGGGATACGGTGAGCGTATGGTTACTATATAGGAAAGCGCACGATTTGTCAAGCATTCACCACCTGTGATTATCAACATCTCTACTGCAACGAGACCCCGTTGGGTGATCACCGATGGAGTCTCTGCTTGCGCAATTGCGAAAGACGTGATACATTAACACAACAACTCCGTATTACAGCGAGAGGAGGGATAGTCAATGCAGCGGGCGCGGGGTCGTATAGCTAAGGGCCTGGTGCGGGTAATCAGTATGGAGATAGCCGAGACCAGACGTGTTGACCCGGGCAGTCTTCCAGACCAGGCCGTCGTAATAGCAAAGACTGTCTGCGAACATGAGGATGGCGTAGAGGAACACATCCCTGTGACGTGGTTTCTGCTGTGGGAAGAGGACGGATGGCGGCTGTCGGGAATAATACCAGTGGGACCCCCTCCCTGATCCTGCCAGTGGGATTCAGACCTGACAGGTTTCGGAAAACCTGTCAGGTCTTGCGGTGTTCGTCAGTCCCGTGCGTGACGGGAGTTGCTTTCTGCGCCGAGGGGAAAGCGGAGATGCGTTTCGGTGGCTTCCGCCAGGTCAGAGTAAACACCTCGATAGGCCAGAGGCAACAACGCCGCCATCTGGTACATGATCTCGTCGGTCATCCGCCGGCGCACCTGGCGGGTCACCTTGACTCCGCCAGCATCCAGGTAAAACGGCTGGCCGACGACGATGTGGAAGTCGGTGCGGCGCAGGCGGGATAGATTGCTCCAGAAGAGTTCCCCGCCGTGGCAGGCCAGGGGCAGCAAGGGCGCGCCACTGCGCAATGCCAGGAATGCGACGCCGGGGAGACCCCGCTGCAAGCGCCCGTGACCACTGCGGGTGCCCTCAGGGGCCACAGCCAGGATTTGACCATCTTCCAGCGCTTGCAGCGCCAGGCGGAAAGCGGTCATATCGGCCTCGCCTCGCTGTATCGGGATGCCCCCCCACAGAGTGAACAACAACGGTCCCAGGATGGGATTATCCAGGTTCTCGGCCTTCACAAAGCCGGTCACCGGGCGCGGCTGCAGGTGTGTATACAAGACGGGCGCTTCAAGGAAGTTGACGTGGTTGACGATGATGATGAGCGGTCCTCGCTCTGGCACCTGTGCCAACTGTGCATCGTCCACGCGGCAAAGGATGCGTATCAAGCCCTTGATTGACGAGGTCACTATCCGGTAGGTGGGCGTCATTCGATATCCTCCGGTGGCGGGCAGATAATCTCGATCTGGCGCGGCAGTAGTTCCATCTCCAGCCGTTGTCCTTCGATGCACAGCGTCTCTCCGTCGGCGTGGGCGGGCAGCACGCCTTCGACGGCGGTGACGACGACGCGACGCGCCTGCCCTGTCTTGACAGGCTCCTGGGTGGCCTGCGTGCCGCGCATAAAGTGGGGGATGAGGCCGAAGATGCGGGCGCGGCTCACCTCGCGGGCGATGCACAGGTCGAACAGGCCATCGTCGGGCTCGCCCTCCGGAGCCATAAAGAATCCGCCACCCATACGCCGCCCGTTCATGATCGAGATCAGTAGCGAAGGCTGGGTGATGATCTGCCCATCGTACTCGATTTTGGTGAGCGGGGCCTTATAGTACAGAAAGACGGTCTTGAGCACGGCGACGATGTAGGATGGAAAACCGGTCAGCCGGGTCATTTTGACCGCTTCGAAACCGACGACGGCGTCGAAGCCGATGCCGACGCCGTTGCCGAAATAGCGGCCTTCTGGGTAGAGACCACCGACGACGTGCCCGACATCAATCGTGCGCCGGTGGGCCTGGGCCAGCGCCCGGCAGCCCACTTCCAGGTCGAGAGGGATGCCCACGCCGTAGGCGAAATCGTTGCCCCGACCGACGCACAGCACACCCATCGCGCACGTTCCTCCCCCCCCTTCATCCCCCCCGCGTGCGGGGGGGAAAAGAGGGGGGGTCTTGGCCCGCATAAGGCCGTTGAGCACCTCGTTGGCGGTGCCGTCGCCGCCCACCGCGACCACGGCGTCGTACCCTGAGGCAGCAGCTTCCTGGGCCAGGTCGGCGGCGTGCCATGGCTGCTCGGTGCGCACGAGGTCGAAATCCAGGTTGTACGTGCTCAACATGCGCTTGATACAGGGGATGGATTCCTCACCGGCCCCCCTGCCAGCGACCGGATTGACGATAATTCTGTATTTTGGCATCAGATATAGAATCCTTCCGGGTCAATCTCTTCTCGCAAGATCTGCAACTCATCCGCCGTCGGCGGCTCATTCTGACCCGCCTCGCCGGGAACGATTAACTCAAAGCCAGTGTTCTCGACCACCTGCTCTACGGTCACGCCGGGGTGAGTGGACAGGAGCCGCATACGCTTCGTCTCCGGTTCGAAGTCCAGGAGCGCCAGCGTGCTCACCACGCGGTAGGGGCCGGTGCCGGGCGGGAGGCCGGCCTCTTCACGAGCGCCAGGGCCGGTCAGGTAGCCGGGCGTGGTGACAAAGTCCACCTGCGGCACGAAGCGGCGCTTGTCGTGGCGCATGATGATGATGTTGCGCCAGCAGAGGGATCCCACGTCGTTGGCCCCGCCAGAGCCGGGGAGGCGCACTTTAGGCGGGTGATGCCGGGGGCCGATGATGGTTGAGTTCAGGTTGCCGTAGGGATCAATCTGCGCCCCGCCCAGGAAGCCGAAATCAATGAAACCGCGTGTGGCGGTCTCCATGATGTCACAGATGCCGGAGGCAGCCACTCCCCGGTAGAAGGTGCGGCTCTCCCCCACCGCCCGGGGCAACCGCACCAACTGCGCTCCCGTCCCTCCAAACTCGAAGATGGTGACAATGTTGGGCGCGTGCATTTTCTGCGCCAGGCTGGCGGCCAGCATAGGGATGCCGGTGCCGATGAAGGCGGTGACGCTGTCGGGCATCTGGCGCGCCGCGACACAGATCAGGAGTTCTGTGGGGTTATACCGTAGACGTACCGGCTCGCTCATCGCAGTCCCTCCTCTTCGGCTCGCAGCCGCTCCAGTCGCTCCTGGCCTACCAGTTCCAGATACTCCTGGTGGTTCACCAGACTGTGGATGTATTTGTCCAGGTAGACTAGCGTTCCCTCCTCCGTCTTCGAGGCCTCGACCCACTCCCGCAGTTGTCTCTCGTCCCGCGCGTAGCAGTAGACCATCTCGCCAGGATGGGAGCCGTAGGAAGCGTGCACCACCCCATCCACCAGGTAGTAGGGGATGATGGTGCGGTCGGGATAGCGACGGATCTCCTCGGTATCAACGATCTCCTCGGCGCTGATGATGAGCCGCTTGCAGGCCCGCGACATCTCGAAGGCAAAACCAGAGATGCCGTCAATCTGGGCGTTGCCGTACTTGTCGGCGCGATGGACGTGGATTAACCCTACGTCGAGGATCAGCGCTGGGATCAGGCAGACCTTTATGCCGGTGAAGGGACACTCGACCACCTTGGCGGCGCTGTATTTGAAGGTGTCGGTGCCTAGCATCGCCCGGATGGGGATGAAGGGGACGCCCATAGAGGTGGCCTTGAAGCGCCAGGTGATGCCACCGTTGGACCACTCGACGACCTTTTCGACCTGCCCACTCTCCACCGCCCGCCGCAGGGCGTTGGAAACACCGAAGACCTCCAGGCCGATGTAGGTAATGTCCAGGGTCTTGACCAGCCCGGCTCCCAGCCAGAGGTCCAGTTCGGTCACTCCCTGACCAGCCACCCGCAGGTACTTCTTGCCTTGCCGGACCACCTCCCGCACCAGCGTCATAGGGCAGCGGACAGTGCCGTAGAGTTCGGTGCCGATGTAGCAGCCGTCGTAGACGAAGCGGGAGACGGCCTCCGCCTCAGTCATCACCTTGTCCACCAGCGCCCGCGACTTCTTCTCCCGATTCCACTCGCGGAAGCCATCCAGGTCGGGAGGCTGGATCAGTTCACCGATTCCGGATTCGATTACGCGCATAGCAACGGCCTCCTGGGCCAGGTCGGCGGCGTGCCGGGGACGCTTGGTGCGCATGACATCACAATCCAGGCCCTACCCGCTCAGGCTGCGCTCGACCTGGGGAGTAATAGCCCGGTCGCCGGCTCCATAACCAGCGACCGGCTTGGCAATGATCTTGTAGCGCGGCATCATACGATGACGGCGCTTCTACGTTTTTTCGGACTGGCGTTCTTTGAGCGCCTTCCTGGCCGCGTGGGCGTAGATTGAATTGGGGGGCGCATCAATTGTCCAAGTTGATTTTCCCCGCCAGGGCGAAGGGGTGAACGCTTACACACGAGCAAGGGCCTACGGTAGGTCGAGAATTCGAGCGAACAAAGCACGTACTTGCGTGCGATCGGCGTCAGAGAGCGCTCCCAGCCTACGCCGTACCACGCGGGTGTCGAAGGACGATAGAATCGGCTTAACGACTCTGGGTTTCAACAGCCCGGCGACCTGCCAGTCCATCAGTCTTACTTCGTCAGAAACGTGCTTGATCTGGCTCGTGATTGGGGCGAGGATTACGTCAGAACGAGTCTGGTTGTATGCCTCACTGCTCACGACCACAGCCGGACGCTGCTTGCTTCCACTCTGGTCGGTGAAGGGGAAAGGCACGAGGAGCACATCGCCCTGCTTATAGATGGTCATAGACGGCATCCTCTTCGTTATCCCACGCGCGGGCGAAGGCGGCTTCCGATGCCTTCATCGCACTCCATACCAGTGCTTCGTTGGATATCTCCTCATCGAGAATGGTGACCAGTAGGCGAGTGTCGGGTTTGAGTTCTACCGCCACATCCAGTCGAACCTGGGTACCATCGAAGTGAGCGGGAATGGTTGTCAATATTCTATTCATCCTCCACCTCGCTTCTTGAAATCAGACTTCTCGCCCTTGTTACATCTATTGTAGCACGCTCAAGTTCAAGCGCAACTCAGCCGAGGTCGGGGGCTTCCGACATCTTATGTTCCTTCAATGCTTGCCTGGCCGCGTGGGCGTAGATTGAAGTGGGCAGCGCGTCAACCGCCTCGTTGAAGTGGCAAATCGCCTCGGCCTCGCGGCCCGTGCGACGGCAGGCCAGGCCCAGGTTGTAGTAGCCAGCGGCCAGATACTTGGCACCTGGCCGTGCCTGCTCGTCGGTCAAGGCCTCCTCCAGCGTGAGACGTGCCATCTCCGGCTCCTGCAAACGCAACTGGGTCACTCCGCGATTGATCAGCGCGATTTGGCGGCCGACCTCGTCGGGTCCCAGGCGTAGGGCGAACCGGTAGAGGCCAAGCGCACGATCATACTGCTTTCTGGAGGTAAGCCAGTTGCCCAGGTCAACCAGCAGTCGCACGCGCATGGTGACCAGGTAGAGGACGAGGAGGAAAAGGATGGGATGGATTGGCACGGAGGCAAAGGCGAGCGCAGCGCCAACAGCGGTGACGATCAGCCCTTCGACGGCGAAGCGGATGGGCAGCCCCTGCCGGCGCATAAAGGAGAGAGCGCCGAAGCCGAGGATGTAAAGCAGGCCGATCAGTAGTATTAGCAGGGAAGGGTGCATGGATATGGACCTTGGGTAGATTTAGAAACCAGGTTTCTCCAAAAAACCTGGTTTCCAGTACTCAGGCGAACAGGTGGGCGGCGGTGCGTTCCAGCATCTCCACGCCGCGCACTTCCGTTTCGAAGAGTGGCACGATGGCGCGCACGTCGGGGAAACTGCGCCAGATTTCCTCCATATAGTCGTCCTGCATGGCGATGCGGTTGAGCACGAAGTCCGGTGCGTCTTGGCCCACCGCCTCTTTGTCAATCACCAGGTTCACCACCACGCCGCCCACAGGGATACCGAAGTCCTTGAACCAGTTGATGAAGCGTTTGATGACGGCGATGGGCAACGCCTCTGGCAGAGCGATGAAGAAGAAGGCGGTCTTTTCTTCGTCGGTGAGCAATTGCTTGGCATGTTCCATCCGCTCGCGGAAGCCAACGAGGTAGTCCATCAGGGGGTCCTTCTCCTTCTTCTTGCTGTAGGATAGGAGTTCCTTCAGCGACTTGGCCTCCTCACGGCTCTGCATCATCTTGTTCACCCACATGCCGTACACGCTGGACATACCCAGCAGTCGGCGGGCGTTGGCCGTGGGCGCGGTGTCGAAGACGTAGGCGTCGTACTTGTCATCGAACATGAGGTCAATCATGTTCTCGAACATAGCCGATTCCTCGAAGGCTGGGTTCATCGTCGCCGATTCCACGAACTCGTCGGCCTTGGTCTTGATATCGGCGTACTTGAGGAACCATTCGATCTTCTGTGTCAGTTCTACCTTTGATTTCTCGATGGTATCTTTGGTATCAATCTCGTAGGCTTCCAGATTCGGCACTCCTTGCACCGGCGTCGGTGCGCCGAAGACGTCCTGATCGAGCAAACTGCTGAGGGAGTGTACCGGGTTGGTCGAGGCCAGCAACGTGCGCTTGTCCTGCTGGGCGATCCACAGCGCGGCCGCGCCGGCCATGACGGTCTTTCCCACGCCGCCCTTGCCGCCGAAGAAGACGTATTTCATTTTTGGATGTGCGGTCAGGAACTGAGTAGTTGTTTCTGTGATCATGCCTCACCTCCGAACAGCGCGTCTGCCACCTTGCCGATCATCTCCAGGCCGGTGATGTCCCGATCGAACTCCGGCACGCTCGTCAGCACCTCGTCGCCGAAGGTCTCGTCTATCTTCCCGATGTACTTTTCCTGCATCTCGATGCGGTTCCGCAGGTACTCGGGGATCTTTTGCTGGGCCAGTTCCGGTGGGATGACGCGGTTGACGATGTAGCCGGAGATGGGCACATCGTACTTGGCGAACAATTTCGCCGCCTTGAGTGTATCCAGGATGATCATCTCCTCCGGCGTGATGACGAAAAAAAAGGCCGTCTTCTCACGATCGGTGAGGATGCTGGAGGAGGTGTTGATGCGTTCTTTGATGTATTGCAGTTCGGCCAGAATCTGGTCTTCCTCTGTCTCCTTCTTGCGCTCCAGGATAGACGCCACCTGGGCGTATTCCTGCATCTCCTCGCGCAGCGCGGTGATCTTGCCGATCCAGTCGTCGTAGACACTGGCCATGCTCAGGTAGTAGAGCGCGTGGCCCAGGGGCACCAGGTCGTAGATGTAGTAGTCGTACTCCTCGCCGACGACGATGTCCACCACGGCGTCAAAGATGGCGCTCTCCTCCATCGCCGGCTCGGCCGCGGCGGCCTGGATGTAGTTCTCGATCTCCTCCGGTATCTCATCCATGCCGTACATATCGCGGATCTTTTGGCGTATCTCCTCCTGGTACTCGCGGATGTGCTGGTCGGCGTCAATCTCCTGGGCGAAGAGGTTGGGCATGATCTCCACCGCCCCCTTGCCAAAGATGTCCCGCTCGAAGATGTCGGAGAGGGAGGCCTGGGGGTCCACCGAGAAGACCAGTACCTTATAGCCCTGCTTGGCCAGCCAGTAGGCAGTGGCGGCGGAGAAGGTGGTCTTGCCCAATCCGCCCTTGCCGCCGAACTCGATGTAGCGGCGGTTGGGGTGTTCTTTGAAGATTGTTGCTAGTGACAATGTTCTCTCCTTTATGCCAATGCGTCAGTCAGGTCGCGCTCGCGCAACATGCGCCGCTTCCAGGTGCTGATCTGGGGAACGACATACGGGAGCAGACGCAGCGAGTAGTAGGGCGGCAGGATGGGGATGCCCAGCAGGTCGCCCATCGTGATCAGGATAAATAGGTGCTCCATGCTCCCCCGCGTCTTGAGCGCGAAGCGAGTCATGTCGTGGCCGGCCATGCCATAGAGGAACTCTTTGGCCGAACGGCCTAACCGTTTCAGTGCGCTTTCTTGTTTTTCTTCTTCGCTCATTTTGCCTCCGTTGAGTTCAGATACGTATTACGCCTGTTGCATTTCAACCTATTCCCTCAATCAGTCCGGTCAGGTCGGTCCAGTCGCGCTCGCGCAACAGGCTCCGCTTCCAGCGGTTGATCGTAGGGACAATGTAGGGTAGCAGGCGCATGGTGTAGTATGGCGGTAGGATGGGGAGGCCGACGATGTCGCCAAAGGTGATCAGTACGAACAAGCGCTCTATCTCTCCCCGCTCCCGCTGCATATCGCGCACCCAGTCGAAGGTGGTCATCCCGTAGATGATCTCACCTGCGGCCTTCCCGATCCGGTGCAGTTTATCCAGTATTTCTTCCCACATGGGTATTCTAGTCCTGCATAGCACGCAACGTTGAACGCACCAATCTACTAACAGATGGGAGGGTCGGGGGCCACCCTCCCATCGTGCGACGTTCATACCAGGCGATCACGCGGATTTGGCCGCCTTCTCGCGTGGCTTTTGGAGCGCTTTCCAGCCGTCCGTGACGAGGAAGGCCGCCGCCACCACCAGCACCAGGGCGATGAGGCCGACGAGGACAGAGGCGATGGATGCCTGCGTCGTGATGTCGGGAGTGCCCAGCTTCTTAAAGTTGACGTAGGCCAGGTAGAGCAGGGCGGCGATGGTGGTGACGATCATGAAGAACGAGGGGTAGAGCGCCCAGGTGTTCTTTCTGCCCTCCGACTTGAGCCACAGCGCAATCAGCAGCAAGGCCAGACCGGCCATCAACTGGTTGGCAGCGCCGAAGGCCCCCCAGATGGCCAGCCAGGGGATGATCCAGACGAAGAGTAACGTCAGGAGCAGGGCCACGATGCTGCCCACGTGAACATTTTTCATCACTGGCAGCGCATCGCCCACCAGTTCGGCGCTGGCCACGCGCATAAAGCGCACCACCAGTTGCATGATGGTCAACGCCATGATGGTCAGGAAGACGGAGCCGTAGGCCACGCCAAAGTCCAGCGGGACGCCGATGTGGTTCAAAAAGTTAGCCAACCCACCGGCAAAGATCGCCAGCGCTTTGCCCGCGCCGCCGGCATCCAGATACCCCTGCCAACCTCCGAGGGCGACGGTGGCGGTCAGGAAGGCGATGACGGCGAACGCCATCTCCATAAACATCGCGCCGCCACCCACCGGCAAGGCGTCGGTCTCCTTCTCCAACTGGCGGGCCGTGCCGGAGGTCGAGACCAGACTGTGCCAGCCAGAGATAGCGCCGCAGGCGATGGTGACAAAGAGCATGGGCCACAGCGGGCCGCTGGCGGAGGTGAACCCGGTGAAGGCCGGGAAGTCGCCCATTCCCGGGTGCCAGATGAGCAGACCGATCACACCACCCACCATCCCCAACGAGACGATCCAGAAGGAGATATAGTTGACCGGCTGGGCAAAGGACCATATAGGCAGCACCGCGCCCAGGTAGCAAAAGATTATCATGAGCAGGGTGCCAAAGACTTGAGCCTGTGTGTTACCCAGGAAGACGGTGGGGGAATCGGGAAGGCCGTAAAGGCCCGAGAAGATGTTGGACATGAACGGCAAGGTGCTGATCCAGATGCCCACGAAGGTGAGCACGACGGTGACAACGGTGGTGAGGATGATGTCCTGCTTCCACTTGTAGGTCATCTGTCCGGCCAGGACACCCGCCAGAACCACGGCAATCATGCCGAAGGGCACCTTGGGGTTGATCATCAGGGTCTTCCCCACCGCGTTGCCAAAGGCGCCCATGATCAGCAACAGGTAAAAGTAGATAAAGATCATCAGGATGTTGCGGGCGCGGGGTGAGATGAGCTTGTAACTTAGTGCACCCATCGTGTCCCCATCGCGGCGCACGCCCATGATCATAGCGCCATAGTCCTGCACCCAGCCGATGAAAAAGGTACCCAGGATGATCCAGACCAGCGCCGGCAGCCAGCCCCACTGCACGGCGATGATAGGGCCGGTGAGCGGGGCCAAGGCGGCAACGGATTTGAATTGGTAGCCGAAGAGCACGTTGCGGCTGGCTGGCGTAAAGTCCACTCCGTCCATGTACATCTTGGCCGGGGTAGCCTTGTTCGGGTCGGGCTGGACGATGTTGCGGTCAATGTTCTTGGCGTATACCCAATATCCTACGCCGATGCCCAGGGCTCCCAAGATTAACACAACAATCGAATTCATCGTTTTTACCTCCTATTTGTGTGAGAATGACCAACAGCTAGATATTATCTGAACACTGAGCACGTCTAATCGTTTCTGATGCACCCCCTTTCGCCCCCGAATAATGTGCACTATTCAACGCTGCGCATCCATTGCTCTTTGAATGATTACTTATTAATGTACTTCGCTCCTCCCATCGCAGCCTGAAGATCGGCCAGGAATGTCTCGCTGGACATGGCAAGCAGCCCGCTTGCTTTCACCTGCAATTGAATGTGCGGGTCGGTCTTGTGCCAGACAAAGCGGCGCAAGTGCGCACCGTAAGTCTCCAACCAGGGCTCCAATCCCGCCACCTGCCGTTGAGCGCCGGGCCCCTGATACGCCACGGCCAACCCGTGCGGCCCCTCCTGCCACATCCAGGGCTGCTCCCGACGCCGGGCTGCCTTTCTCTTGGCCGAGCCCACCTCCACCTCGCCCCGACGTGGCGAGCGTAACGTCGCTCTTATTATAAGCCCATCTTGCTTACCGCGCAAGTAGTCAAGCAGCCACAGCAGCGGAATCTCGCGGTTCTCCAGCAGCAGCGTGATCTCCAGCCGCCGGAAAGGTGGAGCGGCGTGGATGACGTTGATACGGGCTCCAGAGGCCGGAGAGCCGATCCAGCCAGACTCCCTCTCGCCGCCCAGCACGTCCAGTCCTATCTCCAACCAACGAAAAAGACGCTGCCCACGGCGGCGGTTATACAGGTACCCTCCGCCGTACCACAGCGCCAGAAACACGCACAGCCCAATGACCGCGATGACTCCTGGATCCATTGTCCTGTCTTATCTCAGAAGTTTACCAATTGACATAATATCGAGAGATTTGAAGGTCTGGGTGGGTATTCTCATGCTTATGCGAGCGATTTTAGGCGATTCCAGGCCAATTTCGGCGCCGAATTGCTTCGGCAAGGCGGAAAAAGGCACTCC
>JADHWW010000218.1 GCA_016783285.1 Anaerolineae bacterium | reverse complement strand
GTCCACAACCGCATGGGGGCCTACATGGTGGCCGTGGCCCGCGTGGCCGAGGTGGTCAGGCTGCGCGGCTGGGTGTAGTCTTTCCCCCTCGCGGGCTTGCTCCCGCGATGTCTCCAAACAGAAGCCCCTGCCAGCAACGACGCTGGCAGGGGCTTTCTCGTGCCCAGTGCTCGAGATCATCGAAGGAGATGAGCGGGAGGGGGATGAACCCGCAAGACCAGGGGGAGGTAGAGGCGATAGCCACCGGCAGGCGTGGCCGTCGGCGTTGACGTGGGCGTAGCGGTTGGTGTGACCGTTGGCGTGTAGGTGGGCGTGCGGGTGACCGTCGGTGTCGGCGTGGGCGTCGGTGTGTCGGTGGGTGTAGATGTACGGCTGGGCGTAGCTGTTGTTGTGCAGGTGGGCGTGCGGGTGACCGTCGGTGTCGGCGTGGGCGTCGGTGTGTTGGTGGGTATAGATGTACGGCTGGGCGTAGCTGTTGTTGTGCAGGTGGGCGTGCGGGTGACCGTCGGTGTCGGCGTGTGCGTAGGCGTGTTGGTCGCCGTCGGCGTGCCCGTGGGTGTGGAAGTTGGTGTGGCCGTCGGTGTATCGGTAGGAGGCGGTGTGCAGGTTGGCGTGTGCGTCGGTGTCCACGTGGCCGTTGATGTCGGGCTACTGGTAGGCGTTGGCGTGGGTGTAAGCACGCCACGAAACGACAGCACATACACAACTCCGGAATACGCGCTGATGATCACGTCGGATCGCCCATCACCATCTACATCACCTGCCCCAGCCACAGCCCAGCCTAGCTCGTCCTGCGACGAGACGCCATCGAACTGGAAGAGCAGTGCACCATCAGCACCAGAGTAGACATATGCTCTGCCAGACTCGGACCCCCTCGGAACGTTTCGAGCACCAACGATCACATCAGGCACTGCATCGCCGTTGACATCCCCCGCTCCGGCCACTGCTCCCCCAAAGAAATCGTATGCCCTCTCACTGTCGAACTGCCACAGCAGCGAGCCATCTGCGCCTGAGTACACGTAGGTACTGCTCTTTGTGCGCCGTCCCACCGGGCCCACGTAGGGTGCACCTACAACCAAGTCAGGGACGCCGTCACGGTTCACATCTCCCGCTCCATCAACTGAGAAGCCCAAATTGTCGAGCGCACTCATATCAAACAGATGCAATACTGTCCCATCCGCACCTGAGTAGACGTACACATCGCCAGCAATGGGAATGCCCACCATCACGTCATCCCGCCCGTCACCGTTGACGTCCCCCACTCCTGCTATCGAGTGGCATATGGCGTCAAGGGATGAGGCATCAAGAAGATGAAGCACAGTGCCATCAAATCCGGAATAGACATACACGCTCATGCTTGCAGCCGCGATCAGGTCAGCCTGCCCGTCAGAGTTGACGTCTCCTGCTCCCCCTACCTCGAAGCCCACGTACTCGCGTTCCGCCGTGCCATTGAATTGCCAAAGCAGCGAGCCATCCGCACCTGAATAGACATATGCCGCGCCGGCGTGTTCCTTGCCACCTATCGTGACATCGGGGGCACCTACAACTATGTCAGGCACACCATCGCCGTCTACATCGCCTGCCCCGGCCACTGAGCGACCCAGGTGATCCCCCGGCATTGCGCCGTCAAACCGGTACAGTAACGAACCGTCGCTGCCTGAATAAACGTACGCGCTCCCTGCGGCAGACCTGCCGCCTGGGGAAGCTCAAGCCGCCCCTGCCACTAGGTCAGGCACACCGTCACGGTTAACATCGCCCACCCCTGCGACCGATTCCCCTAGGTGGCCGCCGCCTTCGAACTGATGCAAGACAACCACATCAGGCAGCGGAGTGGGCGTGGGCGTAGGCGTGAACGTGGGCGGCGGAGCGGCCAGATCCGTCATACGCAAACGAATGCCTGCGTCACCCCATGGACCCAGGTCCATCCAACTGCCGTTGCTACCCGATTTGCTCACATATGTACGCTGGATCTCAGACGGGCCATGCGCGTCGATTAGAACATCCCCCTTGGTGAAACTGACCACTACGATGACGTCGTCCCCAGCTGTCACCGGCAACGGTGGGTCTAAGACTACTGAATGATAGCCAGCATCCTCGTAAGAGTGATTCAGCTCACTATGCAACAAGTTGCCAAGTGTCGTTGTCTCAACGTCGAAGTCGTCGTAGATGTACACATCAACGCCAACTGAGCTGGCTGTAGTCCAGAACTCCACCCGTGCGGCCTTTCCATCCACCAAGGGAAAGAACTTGCACAGACCCCATTTGTATGAGGTGTTATCGCTGGAGCCAGCCTCATCGTAGTACATTACATAGCCGTTGTTGTCGTAGCCTTGCCAACCGTATGCAAACGACGACCACATGCCAATGTTCGCCGAGCCGTAGGCTATCGTGCCGTAGCCATTGTCTCCCCAGTCGGTGCCCCAGCTGTTCTTGAAGATCCAGCCACCGTTTCCTTCCTCATGGCGAAGGTTGTCGTCCCAACCAACCAACAGCACCGCGTGACTCGCCATCTGGCTGGCCCGAGCGGTATGGAAAAGCGTGTAGGAACCATCGTAATCACGAAACTCTTCGCAGAAGCCACGGCAGAAGGACCCAGACGTCTCGTCGATGAGCAAAGTAGTGAACACCGGACCGTACTCGTAGATGTAAGCCTTCAGTACCTCGGTATCGGGCACTGCATATCCTGATATGATCCTCCAGTCCAGCAACGTCTTCGTATACGGGCAGGTGTCATTGCAGCCCACATTATCCGGCACATATGGGTCGCAAGATTCCAACACCAGGCCTTTCTGAGAGAACAGATTAGCCAGTGACTCATAGTTGCCTCCCCCGCAGCCCGAGCGTTCCCAGTTGCACTCCTTCGCGTTGTTCTCCGACAAGTCATATATCCCAGCTCCATCCACGGCCAGTCTGGACTCGACATTGGCGATGGCGGCAAACGCGTAGCAGGCACCACACGGCCCTTGATTCTTCACCGGGGTCACCCCGGCATGCTCACGCCAATCCCACCTGGAGGGCAAGTCTTTGGCCCGAACCCCTTCCGGCATGCTCTGCCCGGTCAAGTGCGATAGGTCAACCGCTGGAGGAATGAAACCCGAGCATGGAGGGGCTTGCATCCTGTCTATACGTGTGCTGACGGGCGTTTTCAGCTCAGCAACGCTTGGCATCCGAGGTAATGGTGTCGTGTAGCCAGCCGCTGCTTGAACTTTGCGGCCTTCCTCCACAGGGGCCGCAATCGACACGATCATCGTCAAACCAACGATGGCGGAGAAAGAAGACACTGCTTTCATCCAGCTTCTCATGACATCTCCTCCTCTCTCTCGTGAGGTAAATTGACATGCGTCCAGGTGTTCTTCGAGTCACTTTGGACGGCTGACCGGTGAGCCGAGCCAAGAAACATGACGTATGGCTCATCATGCGAGGTATTAAGCCAAGAACCGCTCGGACCCCTGCTTGGAGACTCCTTGGGTGGTGGTCTCAAAACTAACATAGTGAGCAAAACTGGATCTACTGAACATCATTCTTCTGTTTTTCATCTTCGATTGCTCCTTTCGAAAGGCAAGGGCAAGGACTTCCCGCCCCACTGAGGTTGCCGACCTCTCCATCCCTCATTTTCCTCCCGCTAACACCCCGGAGCGTAGCAGAGGCGCATGGTCTTCGGATGCGAGGCGCGCACCTCGTCCAGACGGCCCAGCGACGTGGAAACCTACTCCTCGGGATAGCTGCTCTCCGATGCTATCGCTTGCCAGTGGTAGAGCGTTGCTGCCCCGTTCGCACTCGCTCCAGTGCCGCGTCGCATAGGCGTTCGCTGATCCAGAACTCAGGGCGGCGCTTGATCTCTTCGATGAGCAATTCGAATTCACGGATCGTCAGCAATCCTTTGGATGTTGCCTCCAATAACACGCCGATTGTCCCGCGATGTAGGACTCCCTGCGACCGAGCGGCGCGTCGCGCATGAGCGTTGTCAATGATTACCCAATCTGCCTTGATGTCACGTGCCAGTGCTATGACCTCGGCCTCGCCCAGGTCAATCTGTGATGCCCAGTCCCAGTCATTGCCCGACAGTTGGATGGGGTGCACGGTAATCCGTCCCAGGCGCACGAAATGATCAACGACTATGGCATCAGCGTGCCCCTCACGCAAGCCAGCAACGACCACTTCGTCATAGACCGTCTGAGGGATCAGTACCTGATCGTACAGCGCAGGCAACAAAGCCAACTGTCCCAGCTTGCTCAGAGCGATCAGAGGACTGGCGTTACTTACGACGACCAAGCGGCCAACTCCTCAACTATCGTCTCCTCATCCACGACCGGCCGCAGGCCCTGCGCCACGGCGTGCTGAGTCATCTCCCGCAGCGATACACCAGCCATGCGGGCCGCTTTCCAGAGTGAGATATCGCCGCGCTTGAACAATGCGAGCGCACTCTCCAGCTTCACCTGGCGCAAGCCGACAACCAGCAGATCGTCCAGACTATCTCGGTAGGGTCGCAGTTCATCCAGAAGCGACTCGGAAACCTCAAGGGTAAGGGTTTGCATCGTATCTTCTCCGCTTCAGTGCTGGCTTCAGTATAGCACAGAACCTCGTTCCTGACAAGCATCAAGTTTCCGTCTCGTTCTTCGTCCTCCATTCCTGCCCGCTAACACCCCGGAGCGTAGCAGAGGCGCATGGTCTTCGGGTGCGAGGCACGCACCTCGTCCAGCCGGCCCAGCGGTGTGGTGTGCGGCGCGTTGTGCAGGATCTCCGGATTCTCCCGCGCTTCCTCGGCGATCTTCAGCAGCGCCTCGGCGAAAGCATCCAGCGTCTCCTTGCTCTCCGTCTCCGTGGGCTCGATCATCAGCGCCTCGGGGACGATGAGCGGGAAGTAGTTGGTGGGTGGATGGAAGCCGTAATCCATGAGCCGTTTGGAGATGTCCAGCGCCCGCACGTCCGGCGCGCCCTCGATGCGCCCCTCGACCACGAATTCGTGCATGCAGGTGCGGTCGTAGGGCAACGGGTAGACGCCGCGGACGCGGCTGAGCAGGTAGTTGGCGTTGAGCACAGCGTTCTCGGCCACCCGCCGCAGTCCCGTAGCGCCCAGCATGCGGATGTAGGTGTAGGCCCGCACCAGCACGCCGAAGTTGCCGTAAAAGCTCTTCATGGGGCCGATGCTCTTGGTCGGAACGTACAAGACGAGGACGGGGCCTTCTTCATCGTAGCGCTCGGCGACAATGGGCCCTGGCAGGAAGTCG
>JADHWW010000100.1 GCA_016783285.1 Anaerolineae bacterium | reverse complement strand
GTGGCATTTCCAGTCAGCTCGATGAGACCCTGCCGATTGGTCAGCGGCGTGCGCACTACCGGACAGTTGACCACCTGGCCGTCAACCACCAGGCACAGGTAGTAGCCGCGCTGACCGACCGTATGGGCCGCCAACAGCTGGTCCCCGGCCGGCGTGAGGATGAACTCAACGACCGGCCGGTCCTGCTCGCCCATCCGGGCCTCGGCAGTGACGAAGTGCTCCGCAGTGAGCACCACCTGGTACACGCCCCGCTCGGGACGGGGCCAGGGACCGGTCTCCACCTCACGACCGATAGGCAGGAACTCAGTGCCGCCCTCCACAATCTCCACCAGGCCAACCCGACTCGCCTCGACAACCACTCGCCCCTGGGGAAGATCAGGCGGCACGGACACCACCAGCCGGTCCCCTTCCCATACCCAGCCCAGTGCGCCGCCATTCTCCGGTCCCAACCCCCGGAGCCGGTTCTGCAGCACGCTGCCGGCGGTCAGCAAGTCTTGCCAGCTGGCTGGCTGTGTTGCCTCCAGCACCAGGACCGTCGGCGTTGCCCCGACAGCCCAAGGATGCCTGCCGGTCAGCGCCAGGTAGAGCAGAATCAACGATGTGGCCAGAGCCAGTGCGTAGTATCCGAAACACGTGCGCCTTACGATCACCAAATTCCTCTTCGGTTACGCTCCTTTCTCCTCGCTCTGGTATGCAGGTATTATACTACAAGTTGGGCCAGTTGGAAACTACGTTGCTCCCAATTCGCGCCCCCACCAAGGGGAGTAGGGATGAAGCAGGGAAATAGTAGGCTTTGGGTAAGGAAGAGTTCACTCTGAACGCTGCATGCCGGGAATTGACGTCAGGTCACGCATCACATAGAATCTGACTACAGCCAACGAGGTGAATGCATTATCATGTCGAAGCCAATAGCCGCTTTGGTCGGCCGGCCCAATGTGGGCAAGAGCACTCTGTTCAACCGCTTCGTGGGACGGCGGGTTGCCATCGTCGAGGACCTGCCCGGCACCACGCGCGACCGGCTTTACGCTGATGCCGACTGGGCCGGTGTGGATTTTCTGGTAGTGGATACGGGTGGGCTGGAGGTAACGGATAGCGCCCGGCCGGCCGCCAGCCACACGAAAGCACCTGCCATCGGCCAGACTGCTGGCGTGGAGAGCGGACTGTTCCTGGAGGAAATGCGCCAACAGGCGCAGATAGCGATTCAGGAGGCCGACGTGGTGGTCTTCCTGGTGGATGGCGAGACCGGCTTGACACCCCACGACCAGGAAGTGGCCGACGTGTTGCGCCGCACCGACAAGCCCGTCCTCCTGGCAGTCAACAAAACCGAGACCGCCCGCCGTCGCGCCGATGCCGTGGAGTTCTATGCCCTGGGTCTGGGTGACCCTGTCCCTATCAGCGCGCTGCACGGCCAAGGCATTGGCGACCTGCTGGATCTGATCATTGAGTCCTTTGGTCCGACGGCAGAGCTGGCCAAAGATGAGGAAGAAGACGAACGCCCCAAGATCGCCATCATGGGGCGGCCCAATGTGGGCAAGTCATCGCTGCTCAACCGGCTCCTGGGGCAGGAGCGGAGCATCGTCAGCGAGGTGCCGGGCACCACCCGTGACGCCATCGACACCTATCTCGAATGGGAGGGGCAACAGATTGTCCTGATCGATACCGCTGGCGTGCGCCGGCGGGGCAAGATTGCGCCCGGCGTGGAGAAGCATAGCGTGCTGCGCACGCTGAAGGCCATCAATCGTGCCGATGTCTGCCTGCTGTTGTTTGACGCCCAGGACAAGGTGACCGCCCAGGATCAGCACATTGGCGGCTACATCCTGGAGGAGGCCAAGAGTGTGGTACTCCTGGTCAACAAGTGGGACCTGGTGGAAAAAGACAGCTACACCATGGGCGAGTATACGCGCGACATTCGAGCCGCGCTGGGATTCCTGGACTACGTGCCGGTGCTCTTCATCTCTGCCTTGACCGGACAGCGGGTGAACCAAGTGCTGGAGGTGGCCCTTCAGGTGCTGGCCGAGCGACAGTATCGCATCTCGACCGGGGACGTCAACCGCCTGCTGCGCGATGCCGTCGCCCACCATCCGCCCAAAAGCAAGACAGGTCGGCAGCTAAGGTTCTACTACGTCACCCAGGCGGAAACGGAACCACCTACCTTTGTCTTCTTCGTCAATGATAGGGAGCTGGTTCACTTCACCTACAAACGCTACCTGGAAAACCGCATTCGCGAGTTTCACGGCTTTCTGGGCACACCGCTGCGTCTGCTGTTCCGCAGCCGGGAAGACAGGTGAGGCTCAGCAGTCAGCGGTCGGTAGGTCATCCCGGCACGAGGGTGCCCGTCTGAGGAGTATGGAGCTAGTTCGTGTCAGAGGAATATGCAATATGGGCAAAACGATGAGCCTTCACAATCTGCGGGAAACGTTGACGAAGCCGGGCTGCGCTGTGTGCCGCCTGACGACCGAGGCCACCGAAGGGTATTTCCGCAGCCTCCTCTGGGAGAGCGTCAACGACCCCGACGCCCGCAGCGACATCCGCCAGGCATGGGGCTTCTGTCAACAACACGCCTGGCAACTGGCACAACATCAGGATTCGCTGGCCATCGCCATCATCAACCGCGATGTGTTGGGGAACGCGCTTAAGACAATCGAGAAGGCGCCATTCCAGGCACTGCCCCCCGTGTCATTGGGCCGAGCCCGCGAGAGCCTGAGTCCGGGGCAGCCTGCTGCCGCCACCGCCGAATTGGTGGCCCAACTGACCCCCGGGTCAAGGTGCCCGGCTTGCGTGCAGGCGGAGAAGACGGAGGTGATGTCGGTGCGGGCGCTGGTGAAGCATCTCCTGGTCGAGGAGGGGTGGCTAGCTGCCTACCAGTCATCAGACGGATTGTGTCTGCCCCACTTCCGCCAGGCGCTCACCTATGTGCGCACCGAGTCGGTCTTCGAGGCGCTGGTGAGCGGGCAACGGGCCATATGGCAACGACTGGTCGATCACCTCAGCCAAGCCATTCGCAAATGCGACCATCGTTTCAAGGATGAGCCCCGAGGCGAGGAGGTCGGTGCCTGGCTGCGGTCCACCACAGCACTGGCGGGCGAGCGCGGGGACCAGCGGGATGCAGCCCTGAATCGCAACCGCCGGCTGAGAGCCGGCCGCCGGTTGCCCTAGAAGGGTTAAGGCGTCAGCCATCACACAGACAGCTGACGCCTCAACCCCACCGGGAATGGTCATTGGGTCGCAATGTGCTACCAGCCCTCAGCCGGCTGCGGCCGCCTCTTCGGCCTCGATGCGTTCTCGCATGGTCTCCAGAGCCATGGCGGCCGTGTTGCCCAGGATCGAGAGCAGGGCCACGTCCGCCTCCGAGAACTCCCCGTCATCGTGTTTATTCAGCAGTTCGATCACGCCCACGAGATTGTCGCCCACAGACATCGGCACGCAGATGAGACTGCGGGTGACGAAGCCGAATAACTCGTCAACCTGGGACGAAAAGCGCCAGTCCTGCCGCGGATTGTTGGCAATGACCGGCTCACTCTCGGCAGCTACCCATCCGGCAATGCCGGTATCGGCGCCGATTCGGTGGCCCCGCAGCTCGCCGCCAATGTCGCCGTGGACCACGGCAGACACCAGCTCGTCGGTCCCCTCATCGAGGAGCATCACAGACCCGTCGTCAGCCTTGACCAGGCTCATCGCGTGGTAGAGAATCCCATCCAGCAGTTCAAGCAGGTCGTCTTCTGACGCAATCTCCTGGGCGGCCAAGTGCAGACCTTCCAGGGCAGTCACGTAGTACCGGATCCCCTCGTTTTCCTCTCGCAGAGACGCGATATCTTCCTGTAAACGGCTGTTCTCCCCCTGCAACCACCGGATCAAATGAGTCGTCGACTCGTTCATTGCTGCCTCCCGTCGCGCCCAACTCTGTCACCAGCCCAAACAGCCAGCACCGGCCCTTGAGAGGGGTCCGTCTCAAGAGACGTGACCTCACCTACTCTCATATGCACATGATACCAGAAATTCGCACTCATTACAACCCTTTTCGCCCCATTGCCGCCACCTTCGTTGACAGGCCTGACCTTCCGAGGTACAATCTCGCTGTCTCAACAGATCGAGGTATCTACCAGTTTCTTGGGTGTCCCCAACCTCCCGGAGGGATGACTGCGCGAGTTGAGCAACCCACCAGAATCGGGGACACACTCATTGCTCGCAACGAGGGCTTTCTCCATGACAACAGACAGATTTGGAACGGCTTCCGGTAGCACCGTGGGTTGGCGTCAGCGTGGGCGGTCCTCAGACGTGATCCGGCTGGGGTTGCCCAGCAAGGGCCGCATGGAGGAAGAGACGCTGGTCTTTCTGGATGAGTGCGGCCTGCACGTGACCAAGCGCAACGTCCGGCAATATGTGGCGTCGATTCCGGCTATCCCTGAGCTGGAGGTGTGGCTGCAGCGTTCAAGGGACATCGTGCGCAAGGTCTGTTACGGGGACGTGGATTTGGGCGTGACCGGGTATGACAGTGTGGCCGAATACGGGGACAAGGATCGCTCCATCATTGTCTTGCACGACGCCCTGGGCTTTGGTCAGTGTAAGCTGGTGCTGGCGGTCCCCGACGAATGGGGCGATGTGACATCCGTGGCCCATCTGGCTGCACTTGCCCGCCAGCGTGCCGACCAGGGCCAGCCCCTGCGGGTGGGCACCAAATACGAGCGGCTGGTCGCCCACTTCCTCACCGAGCAGGACATCATGCCACACCAGATCATCCGGGCCGAGGGCGCGTTGGAAGCAGGACCTCATATGGGGTACGTGGACCTGATCGCCGACCTGACGGCCTCCGGCGTTACCCTCCGGGAAAACCACATGAAGCAGGTGACCGGGGGCACCTTGCTGACCTCTGAAGCCTGTCTCATCGGCAATCGCCAGGCGCTCAAGGCGCGGCCGGCGGTGCTGAAGGTGGCCAAGCAGTTGTTGGAGTTCTTTGAAGCCCATCTGCGGGCTGCCAGTTTTCACGCCATCATCGCCAACATCCAGGGCGAATCGCCGGAAGCGGTAGCCCAGAAGGTTCTCTCACAGCCTGATTTGGCCGGTTTGCAGGGACCTACAATATCCGCAGTATATCTGCGCAACCCGGTCGACCGGGGTTGGCACGCCATCAGCATCATCGTGCGTCAGGAGCGGCTGGTGCAGGCAGTGGAGCAGCTGCGAGCGATCGGCGGCAGCGGCGTGGTCGTCACGCCGGTGACCTACATCTTTGAGGACGA
>JADHWW010000217.1 GCA_016783285.1 Anaerolineae bacterium | reverse complement strand
TGCACCAGCTCCCCCAGGGTCAGCAGGGGCAGGAAGGGCTCTATATCTCCCTCATAGGTCGCCTGGCCCACCAGCCCGCCCAGGTTCATCCGCTGCTGCTGACGACGGGAGTAGCGCTCCCAATCCACCCACCCCGTCCGCGCCTCGGCCAGCCGCACCCCCTTGGCCGCCTCGATGATCCCCCGGTAATCAACCTCCCACTTCTCCCCGCAGTGAAAATAATAAAGCGACGAAACCCGCCGCAAAATATTACGCACCAGCACGTGAAACTCCGGCCTGACCACAAAACGCCCCTCGTGCTTCATCCGAGTAGGCGTCAAGAAATTAACCATCACTTTAGAACTTTGAACTTTGAACTTTGAACTTTGAACTTCTATCTCCTTCCACCCCACACTCAAGTCCCGCTCGCACACCATCTCGTTGGCCGCCGAGTAGATGGTCTCCTCGATTCCATCCAGGGGCTGCACCGCCGCCACCTCCCGCAGCCTGTACCTCCCCCTCCCTTGCCCCAGGCCCACCCTGCCCAACTCCTTGAAGACAACGATAAAGTAAGGCAGATAATTGATCGCCCGCCCCACCAGCACCAGCCCGAAGTCCAGAGTCTCCCCCGGCTCGTAGACCGTCCTGATATCCAGCGGCGGCTCGATGACAAAGGGCAGCGGCACGTCCGAGTAAGTGCGGAGCACCTCCGCGTCCTGGGGCGGCGAGGTTTCGAAGATATAGGCGTAGGGGCAATTAGCCTTGAGCAGGCAATCGGCGCAGCTCTTCACCTCTTTTTGGAAGCACACCGTGCGCTTGAAAACCGCCCCAAACCCCCCGCGCAGCGTGCTCCCCTTGTAGCGGGGCAGTCCCAGCCGTTCCACCGCCTCCAGCGTGAAGCGGTACTTGGCGATGCGCAGCTTATCCAGCATCCTACGCTTCCTTGCCCCTCTCATGACTTATGGTGCGCCGGCGGGGATAAAAGTGGTATCAATCTTCACCGGCTCCGGCGGCACGCTCCGATCCGGCTCTCCCTGCTCATTTCGCCGGGCCTTCATGTACTGCATGTCCAGGTTCTTAGCCAGGCAAGCCAGGGCCATCCCTGCCGTCATCGGCTTCTGGCCACCGGTGATGTCAGCGATGACCTCTTCAGCCTTCAGGCCGCGTTGGGGCAATTCCTGCTCGTAGATACGCAACACCTGAGTATAGGTATCCTCCACCTCATCGGCGTCTACCGTGTACCCCGTCCCATAGGCGATGTAGGGAATCCTATCTCGGTATTTCTCATAAAGTTGCTCGGCCATCTTCACCGAATCCGGGGAAGCCACCAGCCAGCAGGCTTGCAGCGTGCCCAGATGGTAGTCAATGGCATGGGGTGCGGTGCCGGGGTGAGGACTGACCAGGAGGATGAGCCCCCGCCGGGGTTTCGGCTTCATCTCCTCGCTGATGCCCACCTGTCCCACCACCCGCCGGCGCACGGCCTGGTAAGTGATGGCCGCCACAGCCACGACCACCAGGAGGAGAGCCAGACCCCAGGCCCCCCACAACCCCAGGGATTGCTTGACCGTATCGTACATGACAGTGACGGCCACGGTGAGGGCCGCCGTGCCGACCACGAAGAAAGCTATGGAGCGGTTGGGGTCGAAGAACGCCAGCAATCTGTCTCTCATCGTCTTTTCCTCGCTTGATCCCGCACAGCCTGCAAATTGATCACCTCTGCCACCTCAAACATGGGCGGGTTGCTGTCTGGTACAGGGCGCAGGCGCAGGATGGCGGGGAAGTGTCCCATGCGCCCGTGCATTTCGGTCAACAGGACGACGGCAGCGGGAGCGTAGCCCGGTGGGTTAAGCAGTAAAGGCTTGGTCTGCCATTCCTGCGATGACAGTCCCACACCATCTACCAGCTCCCCAATCTGGGAATCAAAGGGCATCTCATGATCCAGTTGCGGCATCAAGTCAAAGACCCGTTCGACCACCTGGCCCGTCAATGCCTCGATCTGCTTCAGTTGTGCTGAGGTGAGGGGGTGGGAGAAGTTGAGGAGGATCATCATTTTTTCCTTGCCTTGCTCATCAGCCAATCAAATCATGGCGGTCGTGATACCTTAAAAGCTTCTTGACACCAACGGGCTTCCGTGCCATAATACAACCGTAAACAAACCGGCTTGCCGGTTTTCTCCCGCCCAGCGAAGAGCCGCCGGACGGCGGCCTGCCTGGATAAGCTCCAGGCTAGCTGGGCGGGTTTTCGTTCAGTTGGTCCCGCATCAGGTGGATCGCTCCGCCAGTGGCTGTCCGATCAATTCCCCAATCCGTTGTAACTGGTTGGGGGTGAGGGGGTGGGAGAAGTTGAGGAGGAGCATCATTCCATCCCCTTCATGCTCAACCCGATCCTGTTCCTTCTCACGTCCACATTGATCACCCTCACCGTTACCTCATCCCCCACATTCACCACTTCTTCCACGCTCCCCACGAACCCGTCGCTCAGTTCCGAGACATGCACCAGCCCATCCCGTCCGACGCCGATGTCCACAAAGGCACCGAAGGGCATGATGCGGCGCACTGTACCCTTGAGCACTGTGCCGACTTGTAGCTCGTGGATGCGGCGAGGGCGCGCGCTAGGCGGGATGGGCGTCGGCCGTTGCCCTGTTCTGAGTGGCGGCTGAGGTCGTCGGGGTGGCTGTCTCTCACGAACATGTGCCCCGCTCACTGCCAACGGGTCGGGCAGCACTGGCCGTTCCTTGTACTCGTTCCCACGCTCCGGGTGCTCTATCAGGAGATAGCGAGTCTGTTCCCTATCGGGACCTGTCCAGCCAAGCAATGCCAGTAATGCTTGAATCCGCTCCACCTTGTCCAGAGATTGGATACCTCTCGGGTTCAAGACACTGTCACTCAGAATGAGCTGCTCGAACTTCTCAATGGCCTCCCTCGCCAGTTCGCCCTCGGGCTTAGTTCCCTCTGCCCACTTCTTGCCTTCGAAAAGTTGCCTGTAACGTTGGGCTCGATCCGTGAGATGCAACTTCGATTCGATTTTGACCGCACCCATGCCATACGGCTTGCCCATGCCCAACTTGAGCCGGTAGGCGTCATCTTGCGCCTTGTCCAACACCCAGAGCAACGCGCCCAACTCGGTCGAAGACAGATTCTCGAAGTAGATGCGGAAGTCAAAGGTAATGCCTGCCCGTACCGGCCGGATTTGGGTGTGCTGAGTATCCCGGTTGTCCTCTGGATCTTCCTCCTGAATGTCGTCCACTCCCACAGCGCCCTTGTGCCAGTAGAGCTTATGCCCTCGGATGACCGTTTCCTCGGGAGTGTCGCTGCCATAGTGTGATAGACTCGCCGACTCGTTGGGCGTAGTCTGGACCAGGTAATGCTGGAATGTCGTGGGCTTGGGGCTACCCAGGATTCTCGGTACCACTGCATCGTCACCGGCCAGCCATACGCGACCTTGCCCCCCTCGTAGCCGGGCGTCCGTGACGAAGACCCGACCGGCATAGGCACCCTCCTTTCCCTCGCCCTGGGATTTAGTGTAGCCAAAGATGGCTTCAGCCAGGTCAGTATCCGGTTCCCGATGCAATGCCTCAGGCACGTAATCCATGGGTGAACTGGCCCGCCGGCCCCCCCGGCGTCGGAAGGGGACGCGGAAATTGGGCGAGTGTCCAAAGTAAACCACCTCATCCCCCTCCGCCACGTAAAATACCGGCGCACCGTCTTTCAGACAACCCCACTGCGGACCGCCCCAATTGCCTAACTCATCTTTTTGGAAAGGCGTCAGGCCAGCCAGGTAATCCTTGACCGAGTCGGCATTGAGCCTCAGCGGTTTCTTGGATTTGCTGTCGCGCAGCAGTACGAGGGCGTGGTTCCTGCGAGGCGATTTCTGGCCCTTCTGGCCAGTCTCTAGCATGTTTCCAGAGCAAACAAGTACTCCTGGATGCGCATAACCGGCCTTCAGGGGACCGATCTGGCTAATCCAGACGTACTGGCCACGCTTGCCCTGTCTAACCTGAACGTCAAAGCTGACTTCATACCACCCCGGATCATAGCGTGAGTCGTTGAAGTCAACGTAGCCCGGTATGCTGCCCTGTTTGATCTGATGCTCCTTCACCTTCAGATAGGCGCCTCTCTCAGGCCAGCCCATAGTCTGCGGCGCCAACGCTGGCCACACGTACCAATCGTCCCCTCGTCGCTCCAGATAGCCAGCCTGCACGTTTCTTCCAAAGGCTCCCAGTGCCTCTTGGTAAGGCTCGCGCAGCGGATCAGACCGGGCGGCTGCCACCGCGCGGTAGAAGTAGTGTTGCTGGTCCGTCACCCACTGCATCTTGCCATACCCCGCTATCTCCACCAACGTCCGGAGCATACCCCGAAGGCTGCTGCCAGGGATGACCGGCTGCGACCGGTCGTCCGCGTAGAAGAAGTCGGGTTTGTTCCGTACCTGCTCGGGCCAGGGTCGCCGTTCTTCCGCCTTCTCATCGAGCGAGCGCTCAAACTCGTCCTGCTCCAGCGCCGCGCGCACGTAGAGGGGTGATGCGGTGGTCAGCTCGCAATCAATCCATCCCGTGTGCCAGTCCGAATCCGGATAGTAGCGATCCTGGTCCGGGAGGCTTGTCGGATCCACTGTCACCACCCGTTGCGGCAGGGGCACGAAGTTGTAGGGCGCTTTGGCAGCGCGGTCCGGGCGCGGATTCTGGTGTACAGCCCAATCACTCATCGGAACCCTCCTCTCGTCCTTCAGCCCAGAGGCCGGTCAATCGGCCCTGGGCGATGATCAACGATCCATCTTCGTCGCGCTCCAGGTAGTGACGTACTCCCAGGCGCAAGGGGTGCCAACTCTCCTGCAAGTCAAAGGGAATACCGTCAGCAGGCAGCGGCACGGCGTGACGCAAGCCCTCTTGCCCGTCGGCGACGAGCGTAAAACCATCTTTCTCGGCTTCTGCATGGTCGCCCCATTGCAATTGGGGTTCGTCGAAGCACCAACCTTGCTGCTCCGTCCCATTGTCATCCAGCAGCCGGGCGCACCATTGATTGTCTCCGTCACGCCATAACAGCAGTTCGGCTTCTTCGCCAAAGAGCCGGGCTTGCTGCAAGGTAACAGCCCGCAGAGGCGGTGAAATCTCCGGGAAGGCATTGCTAGATAGAGCCAGTCGCTTACCATCCCTCCGCCCCCAGATGACCCCATCATCGGCGTGAGCCAGGAGCGTGGTCAGTCCGTAAGCCGCTGCTTTCCTTGCCAGCCAGCCCACCGGATCGTCGGCAAAGTCCGTGCCCAC
>JADHWW010000027.1 GCA_016783285.1 Anaerolineae bacterium | reverse complement strand
ACACCGAACTTCTTCCTGCGTCTGCTTTTTGCCAGCCATACGCACCCCCCAATACGAAAAACGGTCTCCAGGCGGAATTGTACCGCTTTTTGAGCCCGCCCGCCAGTCGCGGAGGGACGCGCTTATATCATAATTTCAGAAACCATAGAGGTAAGCCGCTTATACAAACAAAGAAAGAAACAGCATGGCGGATTATCGCATTCGCGAACATCCTATCCTCCCGGTCGAGGGACAATTGGAGTTAGAGTTTACCTGGCAGGGCCAGGCGATGCATGCCCGTGAGGGAGAAAACATCGCCTCGGCCCTCTTCGCTAACGGGGTACGCATCTTCGGCCATCACTACAAAGACGGCGCGCCCCAAGGCATATTCTGCGCCAACGGCCAGTGCGCCCAGTGCCTGGTGATGGCCAATGGCCTGCCCGTCAAAGCCTGCATGATCCCCGTGAGGTCGGGGATGCAAGTCGAACCGCTGGATGGTAAACCAGTCCTACCCGACGTCCACACCGCGCCCGAGATGCGAACCGTCGAGACCGCTGATGTGGAATGCCTGATCATCGGAGGAGGGCCAGCAGGCCTCTCGGCAGCCATCGAACTGGGCAAGGCTGGCGTGCGCACACTCATCGTGGACGACAAGCATCGCTTGGGCGGTAAACTGGTCCTCCAGACCCACAAGTTCTTCGGTTCCATTGACGCCTGCTACGCCGGGACGCGGGGGATTGACATCGCCGCGAAACTGGATGAGGAAATCCTCCAGTTCGAGAACGTCCAGGTCTGGCTTAACACCACCGCTTTGTCCGTCTTCTCCGACCGGAAGGTGGGAGTCCTACAGGAGGGGCACTTCGTCATCGTCCAGCCCCACATCCTGCTGGTGGCGACCGGCGCGCGGGAGAAATCGCTGGCCTTTAGGGGAAATACGCTGCCGGGGGTCTACGGCGCGGGGGCTTTCCAGACGTTGGTCAACCGGGACATGGTGCGGCCCACGCAGCGGCTGTTCATCGTCGGCGGGGGGAACGTGGGACTGATTGCTGGCTACCATGCCCTCCAGGCTGGCATAGACGTCGTCGGCCTGTGCGAGGCGCTTCCGGAGTGCTCCGGCTACAAGGTGCACAAGGACAAACTGGCCCGCCTGGGCGTTCCCATCTACACCTCCCACACCGTCCTCAGCGCTAATGGGGGACCAGAAGTGGAGTCGGTAACCATCGCCCAGATTGACGAGAACTGGCGGCCCATCCCTGGCGCGGAGAAGACGTTTGAGTGCGACACGGTGTTGGTCGCTGTAGGGCTGGACCCGGTGGACGAGTTTATCCACAAGGCACGGGATTTTGGCCTGCCGGTCTACGCGGTGGGGGATGCCGAGGAGATTGCCGAGGCGTCGGCGGCGATGTTCACCGGCCGTATCCGGGGGCTGGAAATCGCCAAAGCCCTGGGGCGGGACGTGGGGGAAGTGCCGCCGGAATGGCACCGCACCGCCGAGGTACTCAAGTCCCGCCCTGGTGCCGTCGTAACCGAGGACATCCCAGAAACAGAGGAGGGGGTGCTCCCCGTGCTCCATTGCGCCCAGGAGATTCCCTGCAACCCATGCATCTCCGTCTGTCCCCAGAGGTGCATCGTCATCGAAGGGGAGGACATCCGGGGGCTGCCGGAGTACGTGGGAGAGGGCTGCACTGGCTGTGCACAATGCGTCGCCGTGTGCCCGGGGTTGGCGATCACGCTGGTGGATTACCGGCAGGGCACCGAGTACCCGACAGTGACAATCCCCTACGAGTTCCCGCCCGAGACCATCCATGAGGGAGACCTGGCGACAGTGCTGGATACGGAAGGGACAATCCTGGGCAACGTGGAGGTGGTGAAGATACGGGCACCGAAGTTCGCGGACCGGGCACTGCTGGTACGGGTGCGAGCCCCCCGGGAGATAGCCCGCCGCATCGCGGGCGTCCGCGTGCAGGAACCGGCGGTGACAGAGCCGCTGGGGCGCTATGTCGAGCGCACCGACGATGAGATCATCTGCCGCTGTGAGCGGGTGACGGCAGGGGAGATCCGCGCGCTCATTCGGGCCGGTGTCCGGGACATGAACCACATCAAGGGGGTGACGCGGGCCGGGATGGGAGCCTGCGGTGGCAAGACCTGCACCAATCTGATCAAGCGGCTGTTCCGTGAGGAGGGAGTACCGCTGGAGCAGGTTGCCGAAAACATCCAGCGGCCGCTGTTCATCGAGGTACCGCTGGGGGCCTTCGCCGGCGTCATCACCGGGGAGGGGCCGAAAGAGACCGTTCCCATCGTGCACGCTACCGACATCCACGAAGGAGGGGTATGATGACCACACAAGTCTACGACGCCATCATCATCGGCGCGGGGAGTGTCGGGCTCCCGGCCGCCTTCTTTCTGGCTCAGGCCGGGCTCAAACCACTGGTCATTGACCAGTTCGCCAGCCCGGGCCAGGGTTCCAACAAGGCCGCCATTGGCGGCATCCGCGCCACCCACTCCGCTCCCTCCAAGATCCGCCTCTGCATCAAGTCCATCGACACCTTCTCCACCTGGCAGGAGACCTACGGGGACAACATTGAGTGGCATCAGGGGGGCTACTCCTTCGTCGCCTACCGGGAGCGGGAGGTGCTCATCCTGAAGCACCTGTTAAAGATCCAGCAGGCCTACGGGCTGAACATCAACTGGCTGGACCGGGATGACCTTCTCGAAGTGATCCCGGACCTGAACCGAGAGGGACTCATCGGCGGGACATACTCGCCTGGGGATGGGTCGGCCTCGCCGCTCCTGACTGCGCACGCTTTCTACACCCGGGCGAGGGAGCGGGGGGCAGAATTCCGCCTCCGCGAGCGGGTCACCGGCATCATCCGCCGCCGGGGGCGGGTGGTGGGAGTACGCACCGACCAGGGGGGCTACGCCACCGGCACCGTCATCAACGCCGCCGGCCCCTGGGCGCGGGCGGTAGCCCAGATGGGCGGGCTGGACGTGCCGGTGGTGCCAGATAGCCACGAGGCGGGCATCACCGAACCGGTAGCCCGCTTCCTGGGACCGATGGTAGTGGACATCCGGCCCGCCGAGGGCTCCAAGAACTACTACTTCTACCAGCACCGGCCTGGCCCCATCGTCTTCTGCGTCACGCCGGAGCCCCCTATCGTCGGCACCGACCGGCGGGAGACCTCGGTCTTTTTGCCGATGATCGCCCGGCGCATGGTGGACCTGATGCCCAAACTGGCCAATATCAAGGTCCGCCGCACCTGGCGGGGCCTCTATCCGATGAGTCCCGATGGCTTCCCCATCGTCGGCCGGACGCGGGAACTGGAGGGCTACATCTACGCCGTCGGTATGTGCGGGCAAGGGTACATGTTGGGGCCGGGCGTGGGCGCATTGCTGGCCCGCCTGGTGCAGGACGACCTGAGGCCAGAGGACGAGGATGTGCTGGAGGAGTTGAGCCCGTATCGAGAGTTCGGTAGGGAAGAGAAGCTTAAATGAAACTACACATCCTTTCCTGCGAAGACGTGCGCCGGGCGCTGCCGATGCGCCAGGCAATCGAAGTGATGAAGGGAGCCTTCGCCCAACTTTCGACCGGCCAGGCCAACGTGCCGCTGAGAGTGGCGCTCCAGGTAGACCGCCACAAAGGTGTCACTCTCTTCATGCCGGCATATCTGTCCGCCGACGACCAGATGGCGGTCAAGATCGTCTCCGTGTTCAACGACAACCCAGCCCAGGGATTACCACTCATCCACGCGCTGGTCGTGGTTATGGACGCAACGACAGGGAAACCCGCCGCCGTGATGGACGGTACATACCTGACCGCGCTACGCACAGGCGCAGCCTCCGGCGCTGCCACGGACCTGCTGGCCCGCCAGAACGCGCGCATCGCTGCCATCTTCGGCGCTGGCGCACAGGGACGCACCCAACTGGAGGCGGTCTGCGCCGTGCGTCCCATCCAGGAAGCGTGGGTCTACGACGTAGCGCCGGAGCAGGCCACCGCCTACGCCGCCGAGATGAGCCAGCGGCTTTCCCTCCCGGTGAGCGTGGCCGAAACACCAGCCGAGGCAGTGCACCAGGCTGACGTTATCTGCACTGCCACCTCCTCCTCCAGCCCCGTGTTCGAGGATGCCGACGTTCGACCTGGGACACACATCAACGCTGTCGGCGCGTACACACCCCAGATGCAGGAGCTCCCAGCAGGGACGGTCCTGCGGGCCAAAGTCGTGATCGACCACCACGAGGCCAGTCTGGCCGAGGCCGGGGACTTGCTGATCCCGTTGCGACAGGGGTTGATCACTGAGGCTCACATCTACGCGGAACTGGGGGAAATCGCCGCCGGGCGCAAGCCAGGGAGGGCATCGCCAGAGGAAGTCACCCTCTTCAAGTCGGTGGGCGTGGCGGTGCAGGACGTGGCGGCCGCCAGTGCGGTGCTGGAAGCGGCACAGCGGTTGGGACTGGGAACCGAGGTAGCGCTGTAGTGCGGTACGACCGACTGCGCGGTTATGGCCTCGTCCTAGTCGCCGCTGCCCTGTGGGCGACGCTGGGCCTATTCTACACACGGCTGGATAGTTATGGCATGCCCCGCCTCACCATCGTCTTCTACCGGGCCGCTGTCGCAGCGATGGCCTTGTTTCTGGCCTTGGGGCGACTGCGGCCCAGTTGGCTCAGACTGGAGCGGCGTGACTGGCTCTTGTTCGCGATCTTCGGGCTGACCGGCGTAGCGGCCTTCTATGCAGTCTACATCTATGCCATCTCTCTGACCGGGATGGGGATGGCCGCGGTACTGATGTACACTGCTCCAGCCTGGGTGACGCTCTTTGGCACACTCTTCCTGGGGGAGCGGCTGAGCCGGCTCAAGAGCAGCGCGATCCTGCTGACCTGCGCAGGTTGCGTACTGATCAGCCGGGCCTACGACCTGTCGAGCGTGCGCCTGAACCTGCTCGGCATCATGGCTGGCCTGGGGGCTGGCCTCACCTACGGTCTTTACACCCTATTCAGCAAGGTCGCCCAGCATCGCTACACGGCCTGGACCACGCTGGCCTACGCGCTGGGGATGGGAGCCCTGTTCTTGCTCCCGTTGCAGTCGCCAGCCGCCCTGGCTCGTGCGCTGACCACTCCGTCGTCCGTCTTCTGGCTGTTGGCGTTGGGTCTGGTGCCCACATTGGGCGGCGGTCTGGCCTTCAACGCTGCGCTGCGGTTGGTGCCGGCCAGCAATGCCAGCATCGTCGCCACACTGGAACCGGCCATCGCCGCCCTACTGGGATGGGCGTTCCTGGGCGAGCAACTGGAGACACTCCAACTGCTCGGCGGGGGCTTGATCCTGACCGCTGTGGTGATCCTGCAACGGGAGGCCGTGCCTCTTCCGTGAACCTGTTTTGGATGGAACGGCTGGTTCAGGAACGTAGTTCGGCGACTTCGTAACGGTATGATACTCAACAATTGGAGGTGACGAAATGGACCTGCCCAAAACGACTGACGTTGTCATCATCGGTGGAGGCGTGATGGGCGCCAGCACCGCCTACCATCTGGCCCTCAAGGGCTGTCGTAACGTGTTGCTGCTGGAGCGGGAGTCCTTCTTCGGCATGCAGGCCACCGGCAAGTGCGCCGGCGGCATCCGCTACCAGTTTGGCACCGAGATCAACGTCCGCCTCTCCCTCCTCAGCCTGCCGATGCTGGACCGCTTCGAGGAAGAGTTGGACCAGCCGATTGACCTGCGTTATTGCGGCTACCTCTTCCTGCTGACCAACGAAGAAGACGTGACCGTCTTCCGCCAGAACGTGGAGATGCAGCATCGGTTAGGCGCGGGGACGGAGTGGCTGGAGCCAGCGCAGATCGCGGAGATAGCACCGCTGATCAACCTAGAGGGTGTCCTGGCCGGGACCTTCCACGCCCGCGATGGCCTGGCGGACCCCAACAGCGTCGTCCAGGGGTACGTCTCCGGGGCGCGGCGGCTAGGGGTGAGACTGCTAAATGACGTCGAAGTGACCGGCATCCACATCCAGAAGGGGCGGGTGCGGGGCGTCGTCACCAACCAGGGGGAAGTAGCGGTGCCCGTCGTCGTCAACGCAGCCGGACCATGGGCGGGAGTGATCGGCGAAATGGCCGGCGTGGACATCCCCATCGTGCCAGTGCGCCGCCAGATTGTCGTCACGGGCCCATTATCGGAGGTGCCGCCCGACTTCCCCTTCACCATTGACTTCGCCCTATCCCTGTACTTTCACCGCGAGGGCCGGGGCATCCTGACCGGCATGTCCAACCACGACGAACCGGTGGGCTTCGACCAGTCGGTGGACGAGGAGTGGGAACTGATGCACCTGGAGACGGCCATGCAACGCCTGCCCATCCTGGAGCAAGCGGGTTTGGCCAGCCACTGGGCTGGGCTCTACGAAAACTCGCCGGACGCCCACCCCATCCTGGGCCGCGTCCCCCAGGTCGAGGGCTTCTACTGCATCGGCGGCTTCAGCGGCCACGGCTTCCAGCACGGCCCCGGCTGTGGATTGCTGCTGGCGGAGGAGATCCTGGACGGGCAGGCCCACACACTGGACATCACATCGTTGCACCTTGAGCGCTTCGAGAGGGGAGAGCAGATACTCGAGTACAACGTCGTGTGAAGCGCAACTCCCAAAGCCCGCTACCATCTGCTTGCACTCTCCCTAATCATCGAGTAGAATGGACTCAGTGAGTGCCAATCTGAGGAGCCAGCACCCCAGGTGCGACTCCCGTTCGACACGTAGACATGTCTCACTCCTCAGTAATTGGATCTACTGAGGCTCGCCGATTCCGATCATCTTACAAGTAAGGAGGACAAATGCCCAAGTACCGCATCGCGCTGATGCCTGGCGACGGCATTGGCAAAGACGTGATGGATGGAGCACGAATCGTGCTCGATAAAATCGGGCTCGACGCCGAGTACATCCCCGCCGACATTGGATGGGAGTTCTGGTGCCTGGAGGGCGATCCGCTGCCACAGCGCACGATTGACATGCTTAAGACCTGCGACTGCGCTCTCTTCGCCGCCATCACCTCCAAACCCAAGGAGGAGGCCGAGGCAGAGTTAGTCCCCGAACTGCAGGGCAAGGGGTTGATCTACCGCAGCCCCATCGTGCGGCTGCGCCAGATGTTCGACCTCTACGTCAACCTGCGCCCCTGCAAAGCATTCAAGGGCAACCCGCTCAACTACAGGGACGACGTTGACCTGGTCGTCTTCCGCGAGAACACCCAGGGTCTCTACGCTGGCGTCGAGTTCCACCCGCTGCCGGGGGAGGTACGGGCGGCACTGGAAGCCCACAGCCCCCGCATGGCTGCCTTCGAGTCCGTGCCCTCAGAGGATATCGCTCTCTCCTGCCGCATCTTCACCCGCGAAGGGTGTCGCCGCATCGTGCGCCGAGCCTTCGAATACGCCCACCAGTTCGGCTACCCCACCGTCACCCTGGTCGAGAAGCCTAACGTCATCCGCGAGACCTCCGGACTGATGGTGCGCGAGGCACGGCAGATCGGTGCCGAGTATCCCGAGATCGAACTATGGGAAACCAACGTGGACGCTATGGCCATGTGGATGGTCAAGAACCCACAGAATTACGGCGTGTTGGTCTCGAGCAACATGTTCGGCGACATCGTCTCCGACCTGGCAGCACAGTTGGTCGGCGGACTGGGCTTCGCCTCCAGTGGCAACATCGGCGACGACTTCGCCGTCTTCGAGCCCACCCACGGGTCGGCCCCCAAATACGCCGGCCTCTACAAGGCCAATCCCACCGCTATGCTGCTGGCGGTCAAACTGATGCTGGACTGGCTGGACGAGGGCGAGACAGCCCAGGCGCTGGAGCAAGCCATCGCCGATACCATCGCCGAGGGGAAGGTATGCACCTATGACCTGGGCGGGAGCAACACGACGTTGGAGGTGGCGCAGTCGGTGGCAGAACGATTGTAGTCAGGAGGTAACCGTTCCCCCTTGACCAACACCCCAAGGAGAACATGCAGATGAACTCTATTACTCACCAGATGGCCCAATTCGCACTGGGCCTGCAATACGAAGACATCCCCGCCGACGCAGTGCGTGAGGCCAAGCGCTTCTTGCTCGACTCCGTCGGCTGCGCACTGGCGGCAGTGCTCAATGAGGACATGCAGGCCGCTCACCGCACCATCGTCGGGATGGGCGGCACGCCGGAGGCAACCATCATCGGCAGCGGACACCGCACCAACGCCGTCAACGCCACGCTGATGAACGCCCTCCTGGTGCGGGCACTGGACTACAACGACATCTACTGGGAGCAGGACCCCTCCCATCCGTCCGACATCATCCCCGCCGCGCTCGCTGCGGGCGAGCGAGAGCGCCGGAGCGGGCGGGACGTCCTCGTCGGCATCCTCATTGCCTACGAACTGGAGATACGCTGGTGCCTGGCCGCCACTCCCGGCATCCGCGAGGTCGGCTGGCATCACGCCACCCTGACCCAGTTCGTCTCCCCCTTCGTCGCCGCCCGGCTGCTCGGCCTGAACGAGGATCAGACCGTCGCGGCGGCCGGCATCTCCGGCAGTTCTCACTTCACCCTCGGCGGTGTCGTGGCGGGCCACCTGACAAACATGAAGAACACTGCCGACCCGATGGCGACCGAGGCAGGCGTGCGCGCCGCGCTCCTGGCCCGCGAGGGCTACACCGGCCCGGTCGAAGTCATTGAGGGCAAAGAAGGACTGATCGAGGTACTCAACAATGTCGAGTGGTCCACCGACGTGCTGCTGGATGGCCTGGGGGAGAAGTTCCTCATCACCGAGTGCTCCTACAAAGCCTTCCCTACCGAGGCGCTGACCCACCAGCCCATCACCGCCGTACTGAACATCTGCCGCGCCCACGGGATCACCGCCGAGGACGTGACCGAGGTACACGTGCGCACCACCACCCGTGGGGCCGACATCCTCTCCGACCCCTCCAAGTACCAGCCTACGACGAAGGAGACGGCCGACCACAGCCTGCCCTACTGCATCGCCGCCGCAGTCGTTGACGGCAACGTCCTACCTGATTCCTTCGAGGAGGAGAAGTTGCGCGACCCACGCATCTGGGCCACCCTACCCAAGATCAAGGTCGTGGCCGACCCCGAGATCGACGACCTCTTCCCGGCGGTGAAGCGTGCCATCGTGCGCATCACCACCACCGATGGTACGTCCCACGAGGAACAAGTAGATCACGCCAAGGGCAGCCCGGAGAATTTGATGAGCGACGATGAGATCGCCGCCAAGTTCCGCTCCAACGCAGCCGCGGTGCTCACGCCGGAGAAGCAAGGACAGGTGATTAAGGCCACCTGGGCGCTGGAGGACTTCGCCGACATCGGCGACTACATGCAGTTACTGATCAGCGACCAGTAGCCCAAAAGTTACTTGGCAACAGACCGTCATTCTGAGCGTAGCGAAGAATCTCCCTTTGCAAGAACCGAGACCCTGCGGCTTCGCTCAGGGTGACATAGCGAGTTTTGCGCTACTACCCAAAAAGCCTATTGCACACAATCAGCACAAGGAGGGAAAATTTATGGCCATCGAACTGACCTGGTACGGACACTCTGTTTTCGCTCTGAACATCGGAGGTGCACGGGTTCTGGTGGACCCATTCCTCACCGACAATTCCCTGGCCCCCATTTCGGCTGATGCTGTCGAGGCTGACTACATTCTGGTCACCCACGGCCACGGCGACCACGTCGGTGACACAGTTGCCATCGCCAAACGTACCGGAGCCCTGGTCATCTCCAATTTCGAGACCTGCAACTGGCTCCAGGCCCAGGGCGCGGCCCGCACCCACGCTCAGCACATCGGCGGCGGCTTCCAACATCCCTTCGGTTACCTCAAACTGACTATTGCCCACCATGGCTCCGGCCTGCCCGATGGCTCCTACGGCGGCGACCCCTGCGGGCTGCTGCTGGCCGCCGAGAACAAGAAAATCTATCTGGCCGGCGATACCGGGCTTTTCTACAGCATGCGCCTCATCGGAGAGGAGGGAATTGACCTGGCTGCCCTGCCCATCGGCGACAACTTCACCATGGGGCCGGACGACGCACTACGGGCGGTTAAACTGATCGAACCCCAAGTCGTCATCCCCATCCATTACAATACCTTCGACGTCATCGCGCAGGATCCCCACGCCTGGGCTGAGCGAGTGCGAATCGATACATCCTCCAAGCCAGTTGTGCTCAAACCCGGTGAGAGTTACGAACTGTAGCACATAAGTACACAATAATAACTATTGTAGTCGTACTAGTAGTACAGGGGATAGTGGGGAAAGTGTGTGCGCTGGGACATGATTGCCCTAGATGTAGCGGGGGGACTGTTACGAGACCGTAAATACGGGGGTTTTAGGCAGGACATGTTATCCACTATCGGCTGTGGATAACGGGGGAGAAAACAGCAGGTAGCGGAGGCGGGAGATTGGTTGGTCTTCCACCTCTCATTTTGCGTGATGCGGACATCTGTTGCGGGCCAGAGTTATCCCCAGACCACGTCAGTTATCCACAGAAAACAGTGAGTTATCCACAGGCATGATGCGCCGATGGGGGTTTGGTACACGTTGAGCCGCCCAGATGTGGGAGTTACGGGTCGCAGAGACCCAGCGGTAGGAGGTGTGGATATTGGCGGAGGGGCTGTGGAAAACAGGGTAGATGAATCACTTGGCGTTGTTGTAGAGTTGCTGGCGTAGAGCAGTGATCTCGCGCCGGAGATTCATGTCTTCCTCGATCAGGTCGGCGATGCGCTCGCAGCCATAGAGGATGGTCGTGTGATCACGACCCCCCAGCATAGCCCCGATCTGGGGCAGCGATGCCCCGATCTCCTCCCGGATGAGGAACATCGCGATCTGGCGTGGTCGTGCGATGGATTGGCTGCGACTGCGTCCCTGAAGTGCGGCGACCCCAATGCCGAAGTGAAACGCAACCGCCTCGATGATCTGGTTCTCAGTTAGTTGGCTGCGCTGGGGAAGCAGGTGGCGCAATGCTGTCTCAGCAACCTCCGGTGTCAGGGGTTGATGGGTGAGACTGGACAGAGCCATCACCCGGTTGAGCGCGCCCTCGAGTTCACGAATGTTGCTCTGTATCCGGGCAGCGATGAGGTCAAGAATCTCACCAGGGACCGCCGTGTCGAAGGTGGCGGATTTGGAGCGCAGGATAGCGATGCGTGTCTCCAGATCGGGTGGTTGTATGTCGGCAATCAACCCCCACTCGAAGCGGGAGCACAGCCGTTTTTCCAATGTGTTCATCGCCTTCGGTGTCCGGTCCGAAGAGACGACGACTTGCTTGCCTGTGCCATGGAGAGTGTTGAAGGTGTGGAAGAATTCCTCCTGAGTGCGTTCCTTGCCAGCGATGAACTGGATGTCATCCACGAGCAAGACATCGGAGGTACGGTACTTTTCGCGGAAGGTGTCGGTGGTGTGGGAGCGGATAGCCTCGATGAGGTCGTTGGTGAACTCCTCGGACGAGGCGTAGAGTACACACAGGCCCTGTGCCTGGTAGGTGTGCCCAATCGCGTGCAGGAGGTGTGTCTTGCCCAGGCCTACTCCTCCGTAGATAAAGAGCGGGTTGTAGGCGCCGGCAGGGTCCTCGGTGACGGCCAGGGAGGCCGCATGGGCCAGTCGGTTACCTGGCCCTACCACGAAATTATCGAAGATGTAGCGCGGATTCAGGTTTGCAGGGGAGGAGGCTGAAACCGGCGCTGAGACCGATGTGGGTAGATTGAGCAAGGGAACCTCTTCCTCCTGCTGCTGAGTCTCCTCGTTCCACACCACGAACTTGATCTCGACGGTACGACCGGTCAGCCGGACGAGGGTACGCTTGATGGTAGTGAGCAACCGGTGTTCCAGCCAGTCCTTGGCATATCCGCTTTTTACACCAATGACAAAGGTGCCATCTTCGTACTTCAGTAACCTGGAGTCACGTAGCCAGGTGTCGAAGGTGGCCTGAGTCATCTGTAGTTGGAGCTCGCCGAGAGCGGCAGGCCAGATATGATTGGGCTTCATTGTGGAGATATAGGCAAAGACTGACTGGTGGCGGGAAACAACATGAGGCAAAAACGGTTTTCGCACTCCATGGGGTGGTGGCCCTTTCGAGCCACCAGCAAAGCGACTGACCTGAGGGCCCGCCTTCCCTCGTGGTGGTTGCTGCTTCCCCGCCCTGTTGAAGTAACGGTCTTATTCTACCAAAAGAGCGCTTCTCTGGCAACCGTTTTTGGTGGGGATGAACTTAAAAGAGGCCATGTTTTAAGGTGGATTACGGAGAGTGCCTGACCGATGAGCGATGTGTTGTGCGTACCCCTATCCCTTCGGTTTGTGGGAACAGCACCCCCAAGATATGGTGGTCGCCTGGCAAGGGAATTCTAAGCGGTTGCGTGCTACTCTAAAGAACCGTGCTGTACACGAGTCAGAAGTGGCCAACAGTGACAGATTCGCTCCAGAGGTTCAGAATGCCAGCCGCAATGCCAATCCGACCAGCAGGCCCACCGCCCACCCGCCAACGATGTCTGAGGCGAAGTGAACCTGAAGCGCAACGCGGGCCAGCCCGACCATCCCGACCCAGCACGCCAGCAGCACGAATCCCCAGGGAGGGAGAAGTGGAGCCAGCAGCATGGTCAGGCAGGCGGAACGGCCGGCATGGCCGGAAGGGAAAGCGTGGCGGTCGAACCGCGTGTAGAAACCAGACCCTTCTCCCGGCGGGCGTCTACGGCGGAAGAGCCACTTGAGGGCGGTGATGACCGTGCCAGCGACCAGCGTCCCGACCAGCACACGCTCCCCGAAGTCGCGCCATGTCGCGTCTCCCCAAATGAGCGCTGTAGCCGCGCTGCTCAGCCAGAGCAGGCTGTCGCCGCTGTGAGCGGCGACGAGCGCCAGTGAGCGCAAGAGACGCGCCTCGCGTGGGATGGCGAGGCGTGCCGACCATTGCCGGTCGAGGGTGATGATGCGCTGCAAAGAGGCTGTCCCCTACTGGCCACTGGCGGTGTGTGCTTCTAGTTCGGCGCGGGCGATCTCCAACTGGAACGGTTTGTCCACGTCCATCCCCACCTCGGCGTAGGGAAAGGGGATGGCTCGCCCGCGCATGTTGAGCGCTTTGGATGCACGTCGTTCGGCTTCGGCCAGGGATAGGCGACGGATGACGAGCTTGAAGAGGGGCCACAGGCCGAACATGCTAGCCTGCCGTAGCGCATTCTTACGTGCCCCGGCCAGGTTCTCCCATAACTCCTGGTGGCTGAGGGAGATACTGGGGCGGATGAGTAGGAGGTCCCCTCCGGCGAAGTCTGCCTCGCGCAAGTGGATGTAACTGCGGCGCGACTCGGGGAAGCGCGCCTCCATCACCGAGCGCGCGACGATGCTGTAGTACAGGTCGTGGTCGGTGCGGAGACATTCTTCGATGAAGGCATCCACGATGGGAGGGGTGATGGTAGGCACGTCGGAACTGCTGAGAAGTATCGCATCCAGATCGGGATAGTGGTCCATTGCGTATTGGAGACCGGTTTTCGCATTGGCCATAAGATCCCCGGCGTCGGGCACGTACTCGACGGGCAGCGGGAACTGTACCCCAGCAGTAGGGTCGAGCGCGACGATGATGATGTGCTGGATGTAGCGGGACCCGGCCAGGGCATCCACCACGTGGGCGATCATTGGTTTCCCGGCGATGGGGATGAGGGCCTTCGGCTTGCCCTGGGTGTACTCAGCCAGGGGATCATCCTCGCTGGGGCTCCAACCGGCAGTGACGACAGCCGCGACCGATGGTTGTCCGTTCATCCTGTCCTCCTATTCGTTCAAACGTTGGATCGTGGGTTGAAGATTGAGTTGACTCAATGTCTCCTGGAGTTCGTCAGTGGTGAGCGGGCGTCCCTTACCGGCGATGGCGACCATAGCAGCCTCCATCATGTTGGTGCCAAAGGAGCGACCCTCCAGCCGTGGGGTGGCGGTGACCAGATAGCGCGCCCCGCGCTGGCGGAAGGCCTCGACGTCAGCGGGGGTGGTGGTATTGGTGGCGATAACCTTGCTGTCGAGTCGTTCGGGCATGTGGCGCTTGATGTAGAGGCAATCGCCGCTGATGACAGTGGCCCAGGCGTACCACTTGCCAAACTTAGGCACGATCTCCTCCTGCTTCGCGCCGGTGGGATAGAGCAACTCCATCGGCAGCCGGCCAACAATGGGCAAGAGAACGCGGGCCAGGGTGCGCAGCCCGCGCAGCGAACGGATGGGCATGGGTATGCCTAGAGCAAAACCCAGGTCGCCGAAGATAATCTCATAGCCTGCTTCGTCGAAGGAGAGCGCGCTGCCGTACCGATCTACCCCGGCGGTGATGAGCGTTCTTTTGGGCTGAACCTCGTCGCCGATTTCCCGCTCAATGAATTGGGCAATGGTGCGTTCCAGGGTTTGCTTGAGGCCGCCCCCATCTACGACCGGCGTCTGCTTAACGCCGGCGACCAGTTTCTGCGCGTCGTAGAGAGGGTAGTAGCGACCGGCGATGGTCATGCCCAGGTCAATGCCCCCCACGCCGAAAGCGTCCACCTCCCCATCCAGTCCGTTGTACAATTGTATCGCTTTCTCAACGTCTCCGTCGGTGCCGATGCGCTCAATGGTGACCTCTTCGCCGAGCAGTGTGATGGTGACTTTCTTGTCGCGGGTGGAACTCCCCAGGCTGATGCTGATGGCTCGTTTCATAAAGTGTTCCTCCTGGTTGGTAAGGTATGGATGCTCGCTATGATAAGATAACTCGCTTGCGTGGCAAACGATGCGTTTGCCGGAGCGTCTCTCCATAAACATTCTATCAGACACGTGGAACTATGTCAACCGGTGCTGATTGTGCCTGTCAACCGGCATCCGCGATCAAGATTCGGCGAGTTGACCTGTAGCGCGAATCCGTGTATATTTGGTGCAGAATAGGAGGAGCCTGTGGCACAACAACGTGTTCTGGTCATAGAGGGCAGCGCCGAAACTCAACAACTGCTGGCCGAAGTAGTGCTGGGGCCCAACGACTGTCGGTATCTCGCTGCCCTGAATGGGGAGGAGGGGCTTCGGATGGCTCTGGAGGAGCACCCTGATCTTATCATCCTGGACATGAAATTGCCGAAGATGGACGGGCTTGAAGTACTGCAAGCGCTGCGACAACGGAATGTAGACATCCCCGTTATCTTCACCGCTGTCCGCGAGTCGGCGGATTTGGTCGTGCAGGCCTTCCGATTAGGGGCGCGTGACTATGTCATCAAGCCTTTCGATCCCCAGGAGATGCAACATGCGATCCAGCGCGCCTTCGCTACTGTCAGGTTGTATGAGGAACGGAATGAACTGGCGCGGCAACTGTCGGAGGCCAGCCAGCAACACCAGCGCCGACTCCATGAACTGAATGCCATTTATACCATTGGAAGGTCGGTCACATCGCTGCTGGACGTGAACCGCGTGCTCAACCGCGTAGTTGAGGCGGCGGTGTACGTGGCGGATGCTGAAGAGGGTATGCTCCTGCTGCTAGATGACGAGAATCGCGAACTCTACCTGCGGGCGGCCAAGAATATGGATGAAAAGGTGGCGCGTAGTCTGCGCATGCGCGTAGACGACAGCGTCGCGGGACGAGCGATTCAGACGGATCGGCCTGTGCTTCTGACTGGCGAACAAGCCAAGATTACGACCGATTATCTGGCGAAGGCGCTGCTTTATCTGCCGCTGCGGGTCCCCGAGCGCGGGGTGATCGGCGTGCTGGGCGTGGCTAATCACGAGTCGGAGCGATCGTTCTCCGAACGAGACATTTTCCTGCTTTCGGCCCTGGCGGATTACACAGCCATCGCCATCGAGAATGCGCGCCTCTTCGAGGAGGTCGAGGTCGAGAGGGCTAAACTGGAGGCAGTCCTGCGGGAGACCCAGGAGGCGGTCATTGTCGTTGACGAGGAGAACAAGATCCTGCTGTGCAACTCGGCAGCCCGTGCCGCGCTGGGCCTGGTCGAGACCAGTCTGTTGCACCGGCCTGTTGGCGAAGCCATCCCATCTCCTCTGCCCTTGTGCGAGATGTTCGCCCAGGTGCACGAGACGGGGCAGGCGGCACACGGTGAGGTGTCCTTGGAGGACGGGCGGACATTCAATGCGCAGCTCACGCCCATCGAAAATGTCGGTCGGGTGTTGGTGATGCAAGACATCACGCACCTGAAGGAATTGGATAGCATCAAGTCGGAGTTTGTCGACGCCATCTCCCATGATTTGCGCACGCCGCTGACTACTATCCAGGGCTACATCGAATTGTTGCCCCTCGTAGGGTCGGTCAACGAACGACAACGCGAGCTCATAGGTCACGTGCGGGAGAGTATTAAGGTCATCACCGAGTTGATCAACGACCTTCTTGACATTGGTCGCATTGAGGCTGGATTGGACCAGGAAATGATGCCGTGCGATTTGAGGGAGATCGTTGAGAAAGCGGTCGAGGGCTTGCGACAGCAAGCGGCGGAGAAGGGGCAGGACGTGCGTTGGCAACCACGTGAAGCACTGCCACTGGTGCAAGGCAACCCTCGTCGTCTACGCCAGGTGATGGACAATCTGCTCAGCAACGCGATCAAGTATACACAGGAAGGCAGATGGGTGACGGTAGATGCAGACGAAGAGGATGGGCACGTCCTGGTGCGCGTTGCCGACAACGGCATCGGTATTCCTCTGGTTCAGCAGTCCTGCATCTTCGACAAGTTTTATCGTGTGAGGTCGGACGAGACGGCAGACATCAAAGGCACCGGCCTGGGTCTGGCCATTGTCAAGGCGGTGGTTGAAAACCACAATGGGCGGGTGTGGGTTGAAAGTGAGCCGGAGGTGGGCAGTGTCTTCAGTTTTGTGCTCCCCGCGTTAGAAGCCTGACGCGGAGATAGTTGACGCCTGTGCTTCAGCAGGGTGCTCCATCAAGGGCACCCTGCGTGTTTCTGACACCAGCGTAGGGCTAGCGTAGGGTTAGCGTAGGGTTGGCGTCAAGTCCTGCGGGGCAGAGCATGGTATCATATATCTAGAGTCAGGGGCGGTTTCTCTTCTTCTCCTCCTTTTGGTGAGGGCCGGGGTACGGCGACCCCGGCTCTCAGTGCGTTTAGGGCCTGTGGGTTGTGTCCACTCAGGAGGATGGGTGAGCAGAGGCGGACGGCAGATCGCAAAAGCGGCGACACTGGTGATGGCTCTCTTCGTCGTGAGCCGCGTGCTGGGTCTGGCACGGGAGATGGTCGTCGGCGCCGCCTTTGGCACCAGTGCCACATACGACGCCTACCTGGCCGCTGTGCGCATCCCAGATATTCTCTTTAACCTCATCGCGGGAGGAGCACTGGGATCGGCCTTCATCCCCACGTTCACCGGCTACTTCGCCCGGGACGATCCAGAGGGTGGCTGGCGGCTGGCCAGCAGTGTGATCAACCTGCTCCTGGTGGCGCTGACGGCGTCGGTGAGCCTGGCCTGGCTGGCCGCGCCGGTGCTGGTGGCGAAGGTCTTGGCCCCCGGCTTCGGGGCCGACCAGCAGGTACTCACCGTCTCCCTGATGCGAATTATGCTGTTGGCGCCTCTCTTCTTCGGCGTCAGCGGCGTGGTGATGGGCACCCTCAACGCCCGCCAACACTTTCTTCTGCCAGCCTTGGCTCCCAGTTGTCTCAATCTCTCCCTCATCGCCGCCGCCTGGTTGCTGTCCCCCCGGATGGGGGTGCGGGCCCTGGCGCTGGGGTACGTGGTCGGCGCAATCTTGCACCTCTTGGTCCAGTTACCGGGGCTGGCTTGGGTGGATGCCCGCTACCATCCCTTGCTGACCCTCCGTGTCCCCGGGGTGCGAGAGGTGCTGAGGCTGATGGCTCCCCGTGTCCTGGGCCTGGCGGTGGTTCAACTCAACTTCCTGGTCAATACCAACCTGGCCTCCCGGATGGGAGAGGGAGCGGTGTCGGCCATCAACTACGGTTGGCTGCTGATGATGCTGCCGCAAGGGGTCTTCGCCCAGGCGGTGGGGACGGCCGCCTTCCCGACCTTCGCTGCGCAGGCGGCCCGGGAAGAGCAGGCGGAGATGCGGAGCACGCTGGCTGCTACCCTGCGGGTAGTGTTCTCCCTCTGCCTCCCGGCCACGGTGGGACTGCTGGCGCTGGGCCGGCCACTGGTGGGATTGGTCTTCGAGCGGGGGGCTTTCGAGGCGACCTCGACGGAGGCGGTGACGTGGGCGCTGGCTTTTTACGCGCTGGGGTTGGTGGGGCACGCCGGGCTGGAGATCATCGCCCGCGCCTTCTATGCCCTGCACGACACGCTCACGCCGGTCTGGGTGGGTGGGCTGGCGATGGGCCTCAACGTGGCGTTGAGCCTGACGCTGTCGGGACTGTTCCGGCTTGTGGGTTGGCCCCCGCACGCGGGGCTGGCGTTGGCTAACTCGGTCGCCACGTTGCTGGAACTGGTGGGACTGCTCGTGCTGATCCGGCGGCGGATGGATGGTCTGGAAGGGCGGCGGATGCTGACTGCCTTCGCCAAGAGCGGGCTGGCGGCGCTCGCGATGGGAGCGGTGTTGCTGGGGTGGCAAGTTATGCTGCCAGGCGCGGGGACACTTCTGCTCGGCGGCGGTGGTGTCGTGTTGGGCGCGGTGGTCTACGTGGCCGTGGTGCTGTTGCTGCGGGTGGAGGAACTGCAGGCAGTCGTAGCGTCATTCTGGCGCTAAGTGCGAGTTAGGGGTGGGTACTACCACGGTGATACTGCCGTCGCTGGTGGTCACAGGGAGGGCAGTTTATCCCTCCGGATCGAAAGGGGTCACGCCTTCTGGTGACAGTTGGCGGACTTTAAGTTCGGACTGGTCCAGTTGGGCGTTGCAGTGTGCAGCCAGCGCCTGCCCGCGCTCGAAGAGGGTCAGGCTTTCCTCCAGCGTCAATCCTCCCGTCTCCAGTTTGCGGACGGTCTCCTCCAGTTCGGCGAAGGATTGCTCGAAAGTCAGGTTTTCAATTTCGTTCTCGGACATCATCTGTTCCTCCGTCGTCAGTGTGCGATCAAGATCAATTCACTGCTGTCGCCTCAAACTCCCCATCGGCGACCCGGATGCCGAGTGCGTCCCCCGGCGCAGCCTGGGCCACCGAGCGCACGACATCTCCCGTCTCACGATGATGCACGATGGCATATCCCCGCTCCAGCGTTCCCAGTGGGCTAACCCCCGCCAGACGCCCAATTAGCCCACTCAACTGTTCGCGGCGCAGGGTTAGACCGTGGTACATAGCCGCCTCTGCGCGGCCCAGCAGGTCGTCCGCGCGCTGGCGGGCCTGGGCGAGTTGGGCGGCGGGGGAGAGGTGCTTCAGTGCCTGCATCTGCTCGGCCAGCCTCCAGCGTTGCTCCTCGATGGCTCCTTGCAGCGCCGCCACCAACGCCGCCGATAGCATGGCCACCTGCGTGCGCAGTTCCGCCCGGTCGGGGGCGACCAGTTCGGCAGCGGCGGAGGGGGTAGGGGCACGCACGTCGGCGGCGAAGTCGGCCAGGCTGAAGTCGGTCTCGTGCCCCACGCCGCAGACGACCGGAATACGGGAGGCGGTGACGGCGCGGGCTACCCGTTCGTCGTTGAAGGCCCGCAGGTCCTCCAGTCTGCCACCACCACGGGTGACGATGATGACGTCCACGTCGTCGCGTCTGTTGAGGGCTTCGAGCGCGGCCACGATTTGCGGAGGGGCGGCGTCTCCCTGCACCAGCGTAGGAGCGAGGAGCACCTCCGCCAGCGGGTAGCGGCGACCCAGGACGTTGATGACGTCGCGCAGCGCGGCGGCAGCCGGGGAGGTGACCACACCGATGCGGCAGGGAAAGCGGGGCAGCGGTCGCTTGCGCTCTGGGGCGAACAGTCCCTCAGCCTCCAACCGCGCCTTGAGTCGTTCGAACTGCTGGTAGAGGTCACCCACGCCGGCCGCTCGGAATTGGTCCACGTATAGTTGGTAGAGGCCGCCGGCTTCATAGACGCCCACACGCCCGTGGGCCAGCACCAGGTCACCGTCCGTGGGCAGATAGTCCTGCAATGTGACGACGCTGCGCCACATCACGCATCTTATCTGTGCGCCAGCGTCTTTGAGCGTGAAGTAGCAATGGCCGGAGGATGCACGCCCGAAGTTGGAGATCTCCCCCTCGACCCACATGTCGTTCAGTTCGGGCCTGCCCTCGACGAGATGGCGGATGAGGCCGGTGAGTTGACTGACGGTGTAGGGTTTGGAAGAAGAGGTCGAGCCTTCGAATAATCTCAGTTGTCTGGACATGATGAGGGGTATGATAGCGCAGTGGGGGAAAGGTGTCAAGCGGCTGTCGTCATATTATCTGCCTACCCCCTCAGCGCCTGCCAGGTGAAAATGAGGATCATCAGGATGGCGATGAGGAGTTGCACGCCACCGGAGAGGGTGCAGCCGATAAACCACCCAGCGCCGGCTTTGAACGCCTCGCGCCAATCCTTGCGTCTATACCACTCGGCCAGGACGACGCCGGCGACAGTACCGACGATAGCACCGGGCACCGCACCGATCCCCAGGAAGACCAGGCCGGCGATGGCTCCAATTGCTCCCAGCACCAGCCCGGCCAGCAGCGACCAGACGGAGGCCCCGGCAATCTTGCCCCCCACCTGGCTCATCCACAGGTCAGCAGTCAAGCCAATCGCGCCCAGGGTGGTGAGGACAGTGAACGTGATGGGATCAATGGTGGCGAACCGCTCGGCGATGGCGTAGGCCAATGTCACAAGCCAGATGAAGCCAACACCAGGGACGATCGGCAGGATGACACCAATCATCCCGACGGCCATCGCCGCCAGCGCGATCCAGAATGTCCACATTGGAAGAACCATTGTCACTCGTTGAGAACCCGTTTCATCTGTGTGTATCCGTGTGCTGTCTGTGCTTGTGTGGGCCGTGCAGGATTCGAACCTGCGGCCAAAGGCTTAAAAGGCCCCTGCTCTTCCAGGCTGAGCTAACGGCCCACGACGTGAAGTATAGCACGCGGATAAAGGGTTGTCAAATCATTGGGGTGTGTTTCAAATCAGTTGAGGAGCAGGCATCCCCAGATGCCGCCCCGGTCGCATCTGGGGATGCTCCCTCCTCTGTCAACCGAAATGAAACGCACCCAAATCATTGATGCAGGGATACTCATCTGTGATGTGCTACTGGAGGGGGATGCGCAATTGCTGTCCTGTGTGAATGATATTACTGGTCAGCCCATTGGCCGCCTTAATAGCCTCGGCGGTGGTGCCGAAGCGCAAGGCAATGCGGAACAGGTTGTCGCCTCGTTGCACCACGTAGATGGTGTACTGGGACTGTGGTGGGGTTGGGGTTGAGATTGGTGTTGGGGACACCTCTCCACCACCAGCCAATTCTTGCAGGCCCGCTATGGCCTCTGTCCCGTCGGGCTTGATGGTCAAGGCGTGGCTAAACTCTTGTTTGGCTTCCTCAAGTTTCCCCTCATCGGCGAGTTTGTACCCATAATTGATGTGGGCTGCGTAGAGTTTCTCAGTCAACTCCTCGTCACCAGGGTTAAACGCCAGAATCTGCTCGATCAGGCCGATGACCTCTTCCCAGTTCTCCGCTGCCCACGCTTCGTCCAATTGCTGTGCCAGCAACTCCTCCGTGGTTGGGCTTGGAGTCAACATGACGGCAACTTGCTCGAGCCCTGCCAGGGCCTCCGCTCCCTCTGGAGTGATCTCCAGGGCATTGTTAAACTGCACTGTCGCCCCAGCAATGTCTCCCTTTTCCAGGAGGTGGTACCCATAATTGACGTAGGCCATATAGAGTCTGTCCACCATGTCATCGTCGGAGGGGTCTATGATCAAGATTTCCTTGACCAGGTCTATCGCCTGTTCCCACTCTTCCGATGCCCAAGCCGCCGCTAATGCTTCTTCTAGCTCCGCCAGGTTTGATGACGTCGTCGTAGGGGTGGCGTTGGGCGAGGGCGAGGGTAGCTCAATCTGTTCAGAGGCGTAGGGAGAAGTGTAGAGTGCGATGTCCATGGTGAGAGTGTGTGTGTCCTCGCCCTCTGCCATGACCACACTGGTTATGATGAAGGCATCATACGCAGCCTCTTCAATTTGGGCCACAAAGTCGATCAGATCAGGGGCAGCCCCCTTAACTTCCATGCGGAACGTCCTGACGTCGTACGTGTCCTTCCTTTCCTCTGGACCGGGTTGTGCTTCCAGGCTGATAATTTCCACGCCACTATCGCTGGCATACTGATAGAGCCTGTTCAACACCTCAGCCGCCTGGGTGTCACTAAGGAAGATGGTGGCCGCATCATTCAACGCGGCCTGCGCTGCCGCTATCTGCTCTTTCAGGCTCTCAGGGTCTACCTCCTGGGATCCTCGGGCCGCCAATTGCTGCTGAAC
>JADHWW010000216.1 GCA_016783285.1 Anaerolineae bacterium | reverse complement strand
TACTGCGCCTATCTCACCGGCGGGCAGGGGTCGGGCATCCTCAGTTCGATGGTCAAGGCCAACGCACTGGCGATTATCCCGGAGGAGTGGGATCACGCGCCGGCCGGTGCACGGGTGAATTGCCTTCCCGAAAGCTCCAGGCTTTCGGGAAGGTGAGAACAACGGAGGCTTACTATGCCGTTCAGAAGAATACCCTTTCTCGCCAACCACTACTACCACATCTACAACCGTGGCGTTAATCGGGGCGACATCTTTTTCTCGCCGGACAATTACATCTACTTTTTGCGATTGCTCAAGAAGAATCTGGGCCGCTACGCGATTTCCATCGTCGCCTATTGCCTCTTACTCAACCATTATCACTTTCTGCTAAAGCCCGAACGAGACAACAACCTGCCTCTGTTCATCAAAAGCCTCTTTGGTTCCTATTCCCAGGCTGTCAACAAACAGCAGGGCCGCCAAGGCCCGCTTTTTCAGGGCAGGTATCGTGCTATCTGGGTGGACGAAGAAGAATACCTGGTGCACCTGGCCCGCTACATCCACCTCAACCCCGTTACTGCCGGGCTGGTGGTTACACCCCAGGCGTGGCCGTACTCTAACTATCTGGACGTGATTGGTCAGCGGGCGGGAACACTCAAAGACACCACACTGGTCCCAGAACGTTTCCCGACCGGCGACGCCTACCGGCAATTCGTTAAAGACTACCTGTGCCATGGACAAACGATTGCAGGACTTGAAAAGTATCTGCTCGAGTAACCTTCCCGAAAGCTCAGAAGCTTTCGGGAAGGTTAGGCGCGGCTACGTCATCGCCCTCGTTGGCACGGCTATCTGGTCGTCAACGGCTATCTTTATCGGCTACCTGACCACACGCTTCCGTATGCCGCCGCTGGTGCTGGCCTTTTGGCGTGATCTGATCGTGGCGGGGGCGCTTCTTGGGGTGATCGGGCTGGTGGCCCGGCCCCTGTTACGCCTGGGACGCCGGAACGTGTCGTTTTTCGTCCTTTACGGTTTCGTCCTGGCTATGTTCAATGCGTTATGGACGGTCTCTGTAGTGCTCAACGGAGCGGCGGTGTCCACGGTGCTGATCTATATTTCGCCGGTCTTCACAGCGCTGGCTGGACACCGCTGGCTGGGCGAGCGACTGGACGCGCCCAGGATCGGCGCGATAGTTTTGAGCATCGTCGGTTGCACGTTCGTATCCGGCGCGTACGCCCCGGCCGCCTGGCGGGTCAATCCGGCCGGTATCCTCGTCGGCCTGGCAACCGGCGTGGTATTTGCCGCCTACAGCCTGTTTGGTAAAGCCTCGTCCAGGCGGGGCGTCAACCCGTGGACGGCCACGTTGTACACCTTTGCGTTCGGGGCGGCGTTCCTGTTGCTCGCGCAACGGCCCGACACGCTCCTGTGGTTGTCCCGGCCATTGGCGGCCGGGCCGGAAGGATGGCGTGAGGCGGCGCTGGGATGGGGGACGCTGGTAGTGCTGGCCGTCGGCCCCACCCTCTGCGGCTACGGCCTGTACACCGTCAGCCTGACGTACCTGCCGGCGGCCACGGCCAACCTGATCACCACGCTGGAACCGGCCCTGACGGCTGTGTTGGCTTACGTTTTCCTGGGCGAGCGTTTGACCATCCCGCAACTCCTGGGCGGGGGCCTGATCCTGATCGGCGTGGCGATTATGCGCCTCGGCGAACGCACGGGTTACGTCATGGATGGCACGCCGCAATCACCTTGATCACAATCGCCATAATTGTCTTTTGATGTTTTTTGGAGGTTCAGTATATGTTTGCTCAACGTGAACTCGTCCTGGTAGTGGATGACGAACCTCGCATGACCAGGTTCATCCGCATGAACCTGGAACTTGAGGGATACCGGGTAATAGAAGCCCACGATGGCCTGGAGGCTCTCGACAAGGTACGCACGAACCTGCCCGCTTTGGTCATCCTCGACGCGATGATGCCCGAACTGGACGGTTTCGAGACGTTGGAGATACTGCGCGAGACTTGCAGTACCCCGGTGATTATGCTGACCGTCCGGGCCGACGAGGAGGACAAAGTGCGCGGGTTGGAACTGGGAGCCGACGACTATGTGACCAAGCCTTTCAGCACCCGCGAACTCGCCAGCCGTGTCAAGGCGGTGCTGCGCCGCACTCAAAGCCCGGTGGCGCAGGCTCAGCACATTCTCCGCATTGACGACCGTATGAGCGTGGACCTGAACAGCCAACACGTCATCGTCGAAGGCCAGCGCATCAAGTTGCGCCCCACCGAATTCCGCCTGCTCTACCACTTGATCGAGAATGCGGGCTGGATAGTGCCCTACGAGACGCTGCTGGCCAAGGTCTGGGGCCACGAATATCGCGAGGAGATACACTACTTGCGTCTGTACATCACCTACCTGCGGAAAAAGATCGAGCCTGATCCATCCCATCCCTGCTACATCTTTACCGAACGCGGGGTGGGGTATCGCTTTGTAAACTTTCGCCAGGACGAGGCCCCGCCAGCCTGAAACACCGATGTTCGGATAGTTACGAGCCCCTGCCCCCCGCAATGTGCGCGGGGGCGTTCTGTTTCTAATGTATTTCTAATGCGGCTCTTGTGTGAATCTAATGAAACTGTGTAAGAATACAAGTGATCGCAAGATCCAAAATCAATTCTAATTTGAGGAGGTGTAGAAATGGCAAACTTGGTGCGTTGGGAGCCCTTCCGTGACCTGGTCAGTCTGCGGGAGGCAATGGATCGGCTTTTTGAAACAAGTTTCGTGCAGCCACGGGTCAGAGTTAGATGGCCGGCCCCGGTCGGGATGGAATCACTCGCCGTGGACATGTACGAGACTGACGATGCCATCGTCGTCAAGACCGCTGTTCCGGGGATCGAGCCCGAGGACCTGGACGTCAGCATCGTCGGTGACACTTTGACCATCAGGGGCGAGACCAAGGCCGAGGAAGAGATCAAGAGGGAGAACTATATCCACCGCGAGTGCCGTCGTGGCTCCTTCTGCCGTTCGCTGGTCGTTCCTCTCTCCGTCATAGCCGACGAGGCCGAGGCGGAATTTGAGAATGGCATTCTGACCCTGACACTGCCCAAGGCCGAAGAGGTCAAGCCCAAGATGATTAAAGTCAAGGCTAAAGGCAAGTAATCGAGATGGACATAGGGGAGGATCAAATCCTCCCCCAATGTTCTGAAACCAGGAGGTGATAAAGAATGAGAGTTACACACTTGGCTCCATGGCGCGAGATGGTGACCTTGCGCGATGCGATGGACCGGCTCTTCCAAGAGAGTTTCATCCGCCCGACACAGGGTTGGGATAGAGACTTGCGGGGACGACCGTTCCGGCTTCCCCTGGACGTGTACACGACACCGGAGGAAATCGTCATCGTCACGGCACTGCCGGGATTGACTCCCGACGAGGTGAGCATTGCCATCGAGGGCGACACCTTGACCATCAAGGGCGAGTTGCGGCCGCCGTTGGAGAACGTCGAGTATCTGTTCCAGGAGCGGCCTTATGGCACGTTCTCCCGCACGCTGACACTGAACGTGCCCGTGGAAACGGATAAGGCTGAGGCGGTCTTTGCGAATGGCCTGCTGACGCTCACTCTGCCCAAGGCCGAGGAAACCAAACTCAAAGTCATCAAGGTCAAGAGCAAGTAAGCCGAGCAAGCGTGTTATGAGGCCGGGCCGGGTCGTGAGACCCGGCCCTGTCTTTTATGCGATTGCCTCGACCTCCAATCACTTGAACATTTGTTGGTACGGGATGGAAAACGAGAAGGAGGCCCCTTTCCTGGGGCCACTCTCGACCCTCATGCGTCCGCCATGGGCTTCGACGATGGCTTTGGCCAGATACAGCCCCAGGCCGGCCCCAGGCGTGCGCTGGTGACGCTCACGTGCCCCGCGATAGAAACGCTCAAAGACGCGCGGCTGCTCCTCGAACGGGATACCCACCCCCTGGTCGGATACAGTGACGCTCGCTTCGTCGGGCAACGTCTGGCCAGTGACCACAATACGACCGCCTTGGGGAGAGTACTTGATGGCATTAGATACCAGGTTGTTTAGAACCTGCTCCAGCCGGCCTGGGTCTCCTTCGACGACTGGAAAGTCCGCAGGGAAATTGACCACGATCTCGTGAATCTGGGTCTGGGTGCGGAAACGATTGGCCACGCGCCCGGCCAGCGCGTCCAGCGCCACCTGATCCACTTCTAACGGCAGGACGCCAGCCTGGAGCCGCGAGGCGTCGAGCAGATTGTCAATCAATCGATTCAGACGGCCGGCTTCCTCCAAAATAACGGTCAGGCTTTCCCGCGTCGTCTCCGAGTCCCAGCGGGCATCCTGGCGGAGCAGCGTGTCGGCGTAGCCCTTGATCAACGCGACAGGGGTCTTGAGTTCGTGTGAAATCACGGAGACAAAGGTGGATTTGATCTCGTCCGCTTCCCGGAAGCGCGTGATGTCGCGCACGCTGGCGATGATGTTGACCAGGCGGCCCCGGCGGTCGAACAGCGGCGCGTAGGTGATGCCGACGCTGATGACTCCACCATTGCGCCGGCGCAAATCCCCTTCGACGTAGAGCGGTCTGGCCGGCGGCAGCGGCCAGCCGCCAGCAGCCGCGTCACCCAGGTCCAGATCTGTCTCCAGATGCGCCCAGCGGACGATTTCGTCGTGAGGATGACCTATCGCTTCGGCCGCCGGCCAGCCGCTCAGTTGCGCCAGTGCCCGGTTAAAGACGACGATGCGGTGGGCCGGATCGAGGATCAACACCCCGTCGGCGCTGTATTCCAGGATGGCGTCAAGCCGGCGTTTCTCCTGGGAAAGACGGTCGTAGAGTTGCGCGTTGTGGACTGCGATAGCGGCGTGGTCGGCGAAACTGGCGAGAACCTGGCGGTCGTTGGCAGTGAAGCGAGTGCCGTAGGCGCGAAATACGTACAGCACGCCGATCAGTTCTCGCTTGATGATCATCGGAAGCGCCACTACCTGTTGCAGGCGCAGCCCGAGGCCCGACACGATCCGGCCGAGTTTGTCTGCCAGGCCGGGAATGTGGAACCGGCTTCGGTCAACGTCATCGGGGATGTCTGTCAGCAACGGCTCAAAGTAGGGCGCCAAAGCCTGGGGGAGGCCACAACTGGCCTGGATGTCAAAGTTCCCGTCAGGGCCACGCAGGGCGACGAGGCCGGCCTGTCCCGCCAGCATATTCATCGCCGCCTCCAGCACCTTGTGCAGCAACTCGTCTAGGTCGAGTTGCGCCGCGAGGTCACGGCTGATCTCTAACAGGTATTCTCGTTGTCGGACACGGTAGTCAGTCAGCAT
>JADHWW010000026.1 GCA_016783285.1 Anaerolineae bacterium | reverse complement strand
TACATCAAATGCGCTCTGGTAGGGCACTCTTGAGACTTCCGAAGTCTGTCCCATCCTTGACATTGTCCGATGGAGTAGTACCAGAGGGACAAGGAGGATGAACAGTGGCTGAGGAACGCGATCTCACTCAAGAACAGGAAGAAGAGCGCGAGTTCGCCCGCACGCCGATGTCCTCGATCCTGGGTGCGCCGCTCTCCTGGGTAGCACTATTCGGGGCACTCACGGGCGTGGGATCGCTGATCCCGGTGCTGATGTATCCCGCCGGGGGGGGCTACGCCTCGCTGAGCACGACGGTGCTTTTCGGGGTAACCGGGCTGCTGCTCGGACCTTGGGCCGGGTTCGTAGCGGGGCTGATTGGCGGTCTCATCGGGCTGTTCATCGCCCCGGCGGCCTTCCCGATGGGACCCTTCGACGTGGTGCTCGCGGGAGCCTTGGCTGCGCTGGTTTACGGCCTGGTCGCGCGTAGGTGGCGCTGGATTATGCTGATCTTGTGGGTGTTAAGCATGGTGCTGGTCTACGTATTCCCGTACCGCTGGCCAGGCAGGGCACAGGGGTTTGCCCCGCCGCCGGAGCCAGCCTACTCGTTGTCCTACTGGTACAGCCTGCTGGGGCTCCTGGTGTGGCTGGTGTGGGCTTTTACGCCGGTGGGGCACTGGGTCTATCGGGGCAGGCCGGTCGCTCCGCAGGTCATCGGCTTCCTGCTGGCCGCCTGGATTGCCGTCAGTGTGCACAACCTGATCTGGGTACCGCCTTACGCCTATGTTCTGAATTTGCCCCCTGAGATGACGATCGCCGACAACCACGCCTCTTTTCCGCTCTACGTCATCGCGGCGGTGCTCCAGGGAGTGGTGGCCCTTACGTTGTTCCGGGCGCTGTGGCGCACCGGGTTGCGCCGCGTGCCGGGCAGCCTGCTCGATGAAACGGTGGTCGAGGCGTAGCGGATGGGAGAAGAGATGAAATGGACGAGTTGAAGGATAACAGGCTCAGCGTGCAGAGCAATTGGCAGGCCAAGAATGTGGCTGCTTTAGAAGCAGCGTTCATCAGGCCTCGTGTCTATGGGGACACGCCCTCTTTCATGGAACTGCCCGTAGCCTGGGACGCCGACGATCTGAAGGGGGCGGATGCCATCTTCGTCGGGATTCCCTGGGAAGGGGATCGGATACTGAACTCGACAACCTTCGCCACGATGGGAGAGCGACCCGCCGACCCGGACGCGATTTTGACCAGAAGCGGTGCTTACGATGCCCCGGAGTACATTCGCAAGTACTCGGTTCACTACTCTGTTCTCTCCAGCGGCGGCCTCTGGCCTGAGGTCGGGCCGGGGTTCAGACTTCCAGACCACGTCAAGGTGGTGGATTACCGCGACGTGGAGGTCAAGGAATGGGACGTGGAGGAGACCGCGCGGCGAGCCATTGACAAGGTATCGGACATCGTACGGGCGGGTGCTGTGCCCTTGGTCATCGGCGGAGACCATTCGATACCCTACATGGTGATGAAGGCCATCTCTGACAACACGCAGGGCAAGACCGGGATCGTTTTCTTCGATACGCACTACGACCTGACGCCGGCCGGCGGCCGGCTGAACGCCGGAAACGCACTGGGCAGGATATTCGCCTCTTGCCAGGTTGATCCGAAGAACTTGGTCGAGATCGGGATCAGGGGAACGCAGAGCCCGGCGGAATGGGCCCAGGTCGCGGAGTGGATCGGGTGCACCGTCTTCACCATCACGGACGTGGAGAAGGTGGGCATGCACGAGGTCATCGCCCGGGCCATCGAGATCGCAAGCCAGGACACGGAGAGAATCTACGTCTCTTTGGACGTGGACGTGATTGACCCTTTACATTTCCCCGCTCAGAAGTATCCTGACGCCTTCGGGTTGACCGCCCGCCAGGTGAGGGAGGCCCTGCGGGTGCTGTCACGGGAGACAAATCTGGCCGGGTTCGACATCTGCTGTATAGGACCGGCCTACGACCACAAGGGGACAAGTGCCTTGATTGCCAACAGGTTCTACGTCGAAGTGCTGATTGGATTGGCTCTCAGAAAAAGGTCAATGACCAATGACAAATAACCAGTAACCAATGGCTAGTGCGTGAGATCGAGGTCAGGGAAAGGAACCAACTGTGAACCAGCGGATGAGTACAGAGGAACTCCTGGAGGCTCTGCGCCAGCGTAATCCTAAATCGGGAGAGATATGGGAACGGGCGCAGAAGGTCTATCCGGGAGGTGAGATCAGCGCGGCGCGCACTTTCGATCCTTATCCTTTCTACGTCCAGCGGGCGGAGGGCGCCTACTTATGGGACATTGACGGCAATCGCTACCTGGACTGCTGTATGTGCTATGGGGTGCACCTGCTTGGCCATCGCCCTGCTCCAGTGATGGAGGCACTGGCCGCCCAGTTGGAGCGGGACACCCACTACGGTGCTCCCCATCCTTTGGAGGTAGAGTTTGCGGAGAAGTTCGTCAAGTGTGCGCCCTGCGCCGAAATGATCCTGCTCTGCAATTCGGGCTTCGAGGCAGTCATGAAGGCGATAACCATCGCCCGCGCCTACACCGGCCGGGACAAGGTCGCCAAGTTTGAAGGGGGCTTCCACGGCGCGCACGAATACTCGTTGTGGAGCATCCTGTTGGACCCGGAACTGATGGGCCCGGCCGAGCGCCCTAATCTAGTCCCTCAGGCAGCGGGCCTGCCCAAGGCTGCCAAAGATGCCATGCTTCTTCTTCCCTACGGGGAGGAAAGCGCCTTTGATCTGATCGCTGAGCACGCCTCCGAACTGGCGGTGGTCATGATCGAGCCAGTATTCGGACCTGGCACTCTTCCTGCAGACAAGGGCTTCTTACAGAAACTGCGAGAGGTCACCAGGCGGACGGGGGTGCTCCTTCTCTTCGACGAGGTGATGACGGGTTTCCGCCTGGCCCTGGGCGGGGGCCAGGAGTTTTACGGGGTCGTCCCTGATATAGCCACTTATGGCAAGGCCATTGGCGGGGGGTTGCCCATAGGCGCAGTAGGCTGCTCTCGAGAGATAATGCATGCTGTCACTGAGATGGAGCCACCTATCGCTGTAGCCGGCACCTTCAGCGGCAATTGCTTGACCGTGGCCGCTGGAAACGCGCTGCTGGACTACCTGATGGATCACCCCCAGATCTACGGTGAACTGGCAGCCAAGGGGGATCACCTGCGGGCCACTTTCAATGACTTCGCCCGGTCGAGAGGCTTGCCAGCCACGATGACCGGGGTGGGTTCCCTCTTCCAGGCTCATCTCCAGCCCCCTCCGGTGACCAAGCCCCGCGATCTCATACGCGAGGACTTTGAGGCTCGGTATGACTTTGCGCTCTTGCTACGCCTCAATGGGGTCTTTATTCCCGCCCCCATCCACCTGGCCTTCATCTCCCCGGCCCATAGCGACGAAGACATGGAGGAGATCATCCGTGCCCACCAGATTACCCTGGAGGCATGCCTGGCGGCGCGGACACCGCAATCCAAGTAGGGAGTACTATGGCACGTGAAGGTGTCCTTGAGATTCCGAAATCGGGAGTGATCATCTTCAATCCGGCAGAGTGCACTGGATGTGGAACGTGCGAGTTAATGTGCGCGTTATATCACGAGGGTGTGGGGGGACCCGCTTTATCCAGAGCACGTGTCGTCAGATACCCGCTTGTGGCTGAGTTTCACTTCCTGGTCTGTCAGCAATGCCCGGCTCCCAGTTGTTACTTTGCCTGCCCGTCAATGGACGGTGCTCTGTGCATTGACGAGGAGACTGGAGCAAGGTACGTCAACGAAGACAAATGTATAGGCTGCTCGCAATGTGTTGAAGCCTGCCCGTTTGATCCCCCAAGGGTGATGTACAATGAAGAGAAGGGCGTCGCTTTCAAATGTGATTTGTGCAGGGGGAGGGAAGAGGGACCAATATGCGTTGAGTACTGCCCCGTAGAAGCGTTGAGACTTGCGCCAGGGAATGGGGGGTAGTCAAAATGTCAGGATTATGCGGTTGGGCCGGAAACGTGCTACAGATTGACCTGACGGACAGAGGAATAGCCAAAATACCAACAACCGACTACGAACCAGAAAAGTTCATTGGGGGCGTGGGGCTCAACACCAAGATTTTCTGGGATCTGGGATGTCCAGAGGTCGCTGCTTTCGATCCCGCTAACCCGCTCCTCATTTCCGTGGGGCCGCTGACGGGTTTGCCTGGCCCGTTTAGCAGAGCGGAAGTCTGTAGCATAGCGCCTCAGTCCTATCCCAGGGAACTGTTCACCTACTCCGGCTTCGGGGGGAAGTGGCCTGCGGAACTGAAATACGCCGGATACGATGGGCTTGTCGTTCTGGGGAGGGCGGACAGGCCGGTCTACATCTTGATACAGGACGAAGCGGTGGAGATAAGGGACGCCGGTGACCTGTGGGGTCTGGATATGTTCGAGACCCAGCGGGTGATGATGGGCGACGAGCCGGGGGCCTCTGTGCTATGCATTGGGCCGGCCGGGGAGAACCTCAGCCGCAACGCTGTGATCGCCAACGAGACGGGCAGTACAGCCGGTCAGGGCGGGTTTGGGGCCGTCATGGGCTCCAAGAACCTCAAGGCCATCTCCGTCCGGGGAACGGGTAGCGTCAGGATCGCCAAGCCCGACGAGTTCCTGGGGCTCATCGCCGGCAGGAAGGCGAAGGGCCAATGGTTGACGGGCGCCTCGCAGGTCTGGGCGCGGAAACCGTTGTGTGGCGGGCAGGTAGAGACCGAGATGGTGGGGAAATACCGCAAGAAGTTCGCCGGCTGCTACGGATGCCCCTACCAGTGCATAGGCTTCTACGACGTGCCCGGAGTGGGACAGGGGCTGGCTATGTGCGCCTCGTGGTGGCTTGGTTTTTTCGTCCAGGACGGCAGGACCGCGTGGGAGGGGACGCTGGTCGCCCAGAAACTCGGCATAAACCACTACGAGTTGTTGGGGCTGATGTGGTTTCTCAGTCAACTTTTTATGGAGGGCCTCTTGGCGGAGGAGGAGTGGGCGGAGGCCGGCCTGCCCCCCATCTCTGAGATTGTGGGGGGGACGGATGCGGGGCGCAAGGCCCTGGCCGTGCTGATGGACGGGATCGCCGAGGGCACAAGCCCTTTCTCCGCAGGTATGGCGCGGGCCTTGAGCCGCCTCGTTGACAGGGTCGGGCGAGAGGATGCGGTGAGGAGAGTGTACGAACTCCTGTTCCCGGCGCACGGTTACACCAGCCATTTCTACGGGTGGTTGCCGCTGGCGTTGCACGCAGCCGTGGACTCGAGGGACCCCGGCAACTCGACCGACGCCTACCTCTCCTTCGCCGGGTGTGGCGCCGATGCTTTCGTCAAGGACCCCGCCGACGTGGCCGCGGCCGCGGCCGCCATAGCGGAGCACTTCGGGGTGCCCGGGGGCAGGTCCACATATGCCCACCCCAGCGGCGGCGAGGTCGAGGCCGTGTACGAGGGGATAGAGCGTCAGACCGTGTGGACCCAGTGCAATCAATCCCTCAAGAACTCGCTGCCGATGTGCAATTTCTTCTGCCTGCCTGATCAGTTGTTCGATCCCCCCGAGATGGACATCCGCATCTTCGAGAGCCGGGTGTTCTCGGCGGTGACGGGGGTTGATATGGATGTGGAGGAACTGTGGAGGGCGGGGGAGCGGATCTGGAACCTGCGCCGGGCGGTTATGGTGAAGAGGGAGGGGCGCACGCGGGAGGACGATACGTTCCACGACGCGATCTTCGATACCGTGTGGATGGACATGCATCCGGTGACGGAAGAACTGCTGCCCACGCAGATAGACAGGGACAGGTTCGAGGCCCTGAAGGATCGGTACTACGAGTTGTGTGGCTGGGACAGGGAGCGCGGTTGGCCGACCCGGGCCAAACTGGAGGAACTCGACATGCAGGACGTCGCCGACGAGTTGGAGGCCGTAGATGACCGAGGAGACTGAGGTTAACGGGGCAGGGGAAGGTGAGGAGGAGCGGGAGTTCGCCCGTCGGCCTATGTCCTCGATCCTGGGCGCGCCGCTCTCCTGGGTAGCGCTGTTCGGCGCGCTCACCGGCGTGGGGTCGCTCATCCCGGTGCTTATGTACTCCGGCGGCGGGGGGTACGCCTCGCTGAGCCAGATCGTGCTCTTTCCGGTGACGGGGATGTTGCTGGGGCCGTGGGCGGGGTTCGTGGCCGGGCTGATCGGCGGCCTCATCGGGCTGTTCGTCGCCCCGGGCGCTTTCCCGATGGGCCCTCTCGACGTGGTGCTGTCGGGGGCCATACCCGCGCTGGTCTCCGGTCTCCTCGCCCGTCGGTGGCGCTGGGTGATGCTGGTCTGGTGGGTGCTGAGCCTGGCGCTGGTGGTTGTGTTCCCGTACCGCTGGCCTGGTCAGACTCAGGGGTTCGCCCCGCCGCCGGAGCCGGCCTATCTGCTTTCTTACTGGTACATCCTGCTGGGATTTGTGGCGTGGCTGGTGTGGGCCTTCACCCCGGTGGGACGCTGGGTTCACCGGGGCAGGCCCGTCACCTTGCAGTCGGCGGGCTTCCTGTGGGCTCCCTGGGTCGCCATCACCGCGCACCGCCCGATCTGGCAGCAGCCTTACGCCTACGTCCTCAAGTGGCCTCCTGAGATGACGATCACCGACAACCACGCTGCTTTCCTGCTCTACGTCATTGCCGTTGTAGTCCAGGGGTTGGCGGCCTTCGCGCTGTTCCGGGCACTGTGGCGCACCGGACTGCGCCGCGTGCCGGGTAGTCTGTTGGACGAGACGGCGGTAGGAATGACCAATGACCAATGATAAATGACAAATGGCAAATGATTGGGCCATCAGTATTCATGGATTGACGTATACTTACCCTAACGGCACCCGGGCGCTGGACGGCGTGGATCTGGAGGTGCGCCAGGGCGAGTACGTGGCCATCATGGGGGCCAACGGAGCGGGCAAGACCACGCTATGCCTGTTCCTCAACGGCGTGGTCCCTCACATCACCGGGGGGCGGGTCAAGGGACGGGTGCGCGTGCTGGGGATGGATACCTTCGAGCACCACGTCTACGAACTGGCCCAAATCGTCGGGATGGTGCTCCAGGACCCGGAGGCGCAACTGTTCACCTCCAGCGTGCGGGCGGAGGTCGCCTTCGCCGCCGAGAACCTGGGGATGGAGCGCGACGAGATCATTGAGCGGGTGATGTGGGCGCTCAAGACGGTGCGGCTGGAGGGGCTGGAGGATCGCACGCCGGCCCAACTTTCGGGCGGGCAGAAGCAGCGGCTGTCCGTCGCCTCCGGCCTGGTGGTGCAGCCGCAGTTAATGGTGCTGGACGAGCCCACCTCACAACTGGACCCGCTGGGCACGGAGGAGGTGTTCTCCGTCCTGCGCACGCTGAACGAGGAGTTGGGCCTGACTATCGTGCTGGCGACGCACAAGAGCGAACGGGTGGCCCGCTTCGCCGACCGGGTGGTCGTGCTGGACGAGGGGAGCGTGGTGGGCGAGGGCACGCCGGCAGAGGTTTTCTCGCAGGTGGAACTGCTGGATCGCATTCACGTCCAGGTGCCGGCGGTGACGCGCGTGGAATGTACCATATCTGATTGTGTGTGGGAGACCCTTCGGATTTCGGAAAACCCAAAGGGTCTGAAAGCGGTGACGCTGGAGGAGAGCCGTGCCTGCCTTTCGGGGCTGCTGGCGGATGGGAGCCTGTGCGTGACTTCGAGCTCAGACTTCGGCGAGCTCAGTCGAGCCGTCGAGCCGTGTGAAAGCCCGCCTCAGACGGACCACGAACTGCAAGTGGCCCAGCCTGAGGGACTGCCCTTCGGCTTGGCTCAGGGCAAGCCCCGTATTGATGTGCAAGACGTGCGCTACGCATATCCAGGCATGGACGTGCCCGCGCTGGACGGAGTCAGCCTGCGGGTCTGGCCCGGCGAGTTCGTTGGTCTGATCGGCCAGAACGGTGCGGGCAAGACCACGCTGGTGAAGGCTATCCTGGGGCTGCTGCGACCGTCTGACGGGCGGGTGCTGGTGGATGGTGAGGACGTGGCGCAGACCTCACCGGCCCGGCTGGCCCGCCGCATCGGGCTGGTGCTCCAGAACCCGGACACGCAACTGTTCGCCCTTTCGGCTGAGGAGGAGGTGGCCTTCGGCCCCCGCAACTGCGGCCTGAGCGAGGAGGAGATACGGGCGCGGGTGGAGCAGGCGTTGAGGCAGGTCGGGTTGTGGGAGAAGCGGGAGCAGTACCCCTTCAACTTCAGTTTCGGCGACCGGCGCAAGATCTCCGTGGCGGCGGTGGCGGCGATGTGCCCGCAGGTGTTGATCTTTGACGAGCCGACGACGGGCCAGGACTACCGGGGCCGGTACGAGTTGGCCGACATCGCCCGTGAGTTGAACCGAAGTGGCACCACGGTCATTATGATCACCCACGATATGGACCTCATCGCCGAGTATACGGAGCGGGTGGTGGTGATGGGGAAGGGGCGCGTTCTGCTCGACGACCTCACGCGGGAGGTGTTTCAGGAAGGAGAGGTTCTGGCGCAAACCTCCATCGCGCCGCCGCAAGTCACACAGTTGGCCCAGGCGCTGGGGGAATACGGCGTGCCGCCCGGCGTGCTGACGACGGACGAACTGGGCGCGTTGTTCGCCCCAGGCAAGGCCCTGAGCGGCCCGACTGAGCTTGCCCAAGTCCCGTCGAAAGGAGGCAGGCCGTGAACGTGCTGGCGTTCGTCAACCTGGACACTCCTGTCCACCGGCTAAGCCCGCTGACCAAGCTGTTCATGCTGGCTTGCCTGTGGACGGTCAGCCTGGTTTCGTTCAACCTGGTCGTTCTGGCGATTGTGATCGCTGGGTGCCTGGCCACGTGGGCGCTGGCGCGCATTCCGTTGAGCGGTTTCGAGATGGTGCTCGCTGTGCTGGCGGGGGTGAGTCTCTTGTTCATTCTGTTCAACGGCTTCTTCTACTTCCACGGGGTCACACCGCTGTTCCGGCTGTTCAAGTGGACCTTCACGCTGGAGGGGCTGATCTTTGGCATCGCCGTGTCGGTCAAGGTGGCTTCGGTGGTGGCGGCCATCCCCATCCTGACGATGACCACCCCCATCTCTCAGTTGATGGCGGCGCTGGCCGCGCTCCGGCTGCCCTACAAGTTCATCTTCGCCTTCGGTATGGCGATGCGCTTCGTACCGCTGGTACAGGAGACCTACGACGACATCCGCGACGCACAACGGCTGCGCGCCCACGACGTGGAAACGATGAACCTGTTCGATAAGGTGCGCAAGGGGTACTTGCCGTTGGTGGTGCCACTGTTCCTCACGCTGCTACGCAAGTCGCAGGACATGGACGTGGCCATCGAGTCGCGGGCCTTCGGTGCGCCGGTGAAGCGCACCTATGTGGAGACCGTCGGGCTGCAGACGCTGGATGTGGCGTTTATCGTGGTGACTATTCTTTTCTGCGGCGGGCTGATCGCGGGTTTGCTGCTCTTGGGGTGGGGGGCCGGACTGGGCGGTATCATCCAGCCGTTGGAATAGAGGAGAGTGGGTTGGATTGGGAGGTAGCAATGAGTGACGAGTTAAGAGGTAAGGTAGCCATCGTGACCGGCGCGGGACGCGCGCGGGGGATGGGCCGCGCCATCGCGCTCAGGTTGGCCGGGATGGGCGCGGACGTCGTCGTGGCGGACCTGCCCAGGCCGATGGAGGGCTTCGAGTGGTACGAGACCGGTGATTGGCAGGGCCTCCAGGCGGTGGCGCAGGAGGTGGCCGCGCTGGGCGTGCGCTCCCTGCCCGTGCGTGTGGACGTGACTGACCCACAACTGGTGCAGGAGATGGTGGACACGACGGTGGCCGAGTTCGGCCGCCTGGACATCCTGGTCAACAACGCCGGCGCCGGCCCCGGCGTAGGCCCGATTGCTTCGATGGACCTGGCCGCCTGGCGCAAGACAATAGAGGTCAATCTGACCGGCACTTTCCTCTGCTGCCAGGCCGCGCTCCAACCGATGATCGCCGGCGGGGAGGGAGGGCGCATCGTCAACAACGCCTCTATCGCGGGCAAGACGCCGCTGCCGTTGATAGCGCCGTACAATGCATCCAAAGCGGGCGTCATCTCGCTCACCCAAACGCTGGCGTTGGAGGTGGCCGAGTTCGGCATCACCGTCAACGCCGTCTGCCCCGGCAACATTGACACTGACCTACTGCGGGCGGAGTGCGAGTTCGTGGCGTCAATGGGGGGGATCACGCCGGAGGAGGCGCGCCAGGCATACGTCGAGGAAACTCCGCTCAAGCGGCTAGGCCGGCCGGAGGACGTGGCGGCCGTGGTCGGCTTCCTCGTCTCCAGCGCCGCCGATTTCGTCACTGGACAGGCGATCAACGTGGATGGCGGGATCGAGTTTCACTGATGCGTGAAGCGTGAAACGTGTTGCGTGATGCGCATGTTCACGTTTGACGTTTCACGTCTCACGTGGCTTGTGACGAAGGAGCACAATGACACAAGAATCCCACAAACTGCCGTGGTGGCGGATGGCGCTGTATGGCTGTGCGGGTCTGGGCTTGTCCACCCTGCTCAGCGCTACAGAGGTCGCCTGGCTACCTTTCCTCTCGGACGTGGCGCGCATCCCCATTGAGATAGCGGGGATGATCTTTTTCGTCTCCTTCGTCTGGAACGCCATCAACGACCCCATCGTGGGCCTCGTCTCCGACCGCACCCGTTCTCGCTTCGGGCGACGGCGCATCTACCTCCTGATCTTCACTATACCACTGGCCATCCTGTACGTCCTGATCTGGTGGGTCTGGCCCATTGAGAGTCTCGGTGGCCGGGTGGTCTACTTCATCGTCGCCTTCGTCGTGTACGAGTTCGTGTGGACGTTGGTGGACGTTCCACGCGAGGCACTGGGGCCAGAACTGACGTTGGGTTATCAGGAGCGGAACACGCTCAGCCTCTGGAAGACGCTGGCTGAGAACATCGGTTTCACGGCTGGTGCCGTCCTTCCGCTCGTGCTGGTGGGAGCCTTCGCGCCTCTCCTGGGCAGCGAACCAGAGGCCTATAGACTGATGGCAGCCGTGCTGAGCATCGGGATGGTCATGTTCGTGTATGCCACCTTCTTCGGCACTCGTGAGCGCCGGGAGTATCAGGAGCGCCGGCAGCCTGCAATCGGCGACACCATCCGCTCCTTGTTCCGCAACCAGCCCTATGTGGTCCTTACCGTCGGGTGCGTTATGGGCTTCCTGTTTATCGGCGTGACCGCCAGTACGATGTATTTCTTCATCGAGGACTACTTGCGGCTCGACACGGAGATGGCTACGACGGCTGTCCTGGCCTACTATCTCTTCATCGTCCTGCCTATGCCCCTGTGGCTGTGGGTGGCCAACGGGCTGGGCAAGAAGCCAACCCTGCTCATCGCCCTGGCCCTGGCAGTCATCGGCAGTGTCTTGATGTATCTGCTGGGGCCGACCACGCCGTTTGGGTGGGTCGCCGCCGCCTACGCCTTCTGGGGGTTATCTGCGGCAGGGTTCTTGCTATGTGCATACAGTATGTTGATGGACTGCGTGGAGGAGGACGAACTTGTTACCGGCGTCCGCCAGGAAGGCGCGTTTATGTCGGCCTACGCGATGGCCGCCAAGATCGGGGAGGGAGTGGCCGGGCTGGCGGTGGGTCAGGTGTTGGGCGCGTTCGGCTTCATCGAAGGGGCGGCCGTGCAGCCGGCCGGCGCAATCGAGGCCATCCACTGGATGGCGACGTTGGTGCCGGCGGGGCTGATGGCGGCGGCGTTCGTCATCACGCCGTTCTTCCCCATCACCCGGGAGCGGCACGAGGAGACGCTGCGCCTCCTGGCCGAACGAGGGCTGGAAATGACAAATGATAAATGACAAAGATCACCTGTGCTACGTCGCCGGCGATGTGCGCGCCGCGTGGAAGGAAGCGGTTGAACGAGGGGTCGAGAACGGAGCCGACCCCATCGAGTACGAAAAGTACGGGGTGTGGGTCGCCTGGCTCAAGGACACCGATGGTAACTACGTGGAGATTATGGATCCGATCCCGGATGCGCTCATTGAGATCGTGTTGCAGGGAGGGGAGCCGTTCAACGTCGCGCAGATGTGATGGGTGGTAGATTGGGTAAGTGACGGATGGGCTTAGATAGATTTCGCAAGAAGGTACAGGAAAGAGAGGGCACGGGGAAGGAGTGGGAACAGCAGCTTAAATGGATGCGGCTCATTCCCTGGGGCTTTCGCCTCTCTCATATTCCCATTTTGGGTAGACTGCTCACCCGCAACACTTTCATCGGTGATGAGACGGCCCGCAACTGGGTTGTCCCTGCCAGCCACGTCATCCGTGTGAATCAAGAGATCAATGTCCCAGAAAACGTACACTTACCGATGGAGGTGCTGAAACCGCTGGTTCAGAAGGCCAGTTACCGCTTCCGGGTTCATCGCTGCCTGTGCCGGGATGCCTTCGGCTGCGAGAACTATCCCCACGATGTGGCTTGCCTGATGCTCGGTGACGCCGCCCGTGCACTGCCGCCGTCGTTTGGCGAGGAGGTCACAGCCGAGGGAGCCATCACCCACGCCAGGAAGGCCGTCGGCCTGGGGCTGGTGCCGACTATCCTGTGGGACAACGACATCGAGGATTTTGGGGGGCGGCGGGAGAACTTCCTGGCGATCTGCTTCTGCTGCGATTGCTGCTGCGATGTCCGCATGGGGCTGACGATGGGCACCCGGGCCTTTCGCAAGAAGGTTCTTCGCCCGCCAGGCGTTACGCCCACCGTCAGCGACGAGTGCGTCCTTTGTGGCGCATGCACCGCCGAGGGTATTTGTCGTGTGGACGCCATCACGCTCGGCCCGACGAAGGCCGAGATAGATCTGCAAGAGTGCGTTGCCTGCGGGCGCTGCGCCAACGTCTGCCCGACCGACGCCATCTCCTTCCAGATTGACCCGGGCGTGGATGTGGTGGGGCAATTGCTGGCCCAAATTGAGGTACGCACGGACATCACCTAATGAGTAAAGCGTAATAACAACAAGGAGGCAAAATGACTATGGACTACAAACTGCATCACTTCGGCCTTGTGTGCCAGGACGTGGAGAAGAGCCTGGCCACGTACTGCGAACGACTGGGCAACCAGTTGACTTCGCGCTGGTACAACCGGGGCCTCTTCGACGTCGCCTGCGCCGGCAACGGCACCGACGTCACGCTGGAATTGGTGGGACGCCCCTTCATGCCCTATGAGGAGGCGCACATCGCCCGACACGGCTACTCCATCAACCACATCAGTTTCCTGGTGGATGATGCCGATGGGGCGTTCGAGGAACTCGAAGCACAGGGCGTCCAGGTGGCCTGGGAGCCGCAGGATTGGCTTTTCATACGCCGGTGCGGTTTCTATGATGAGGACGGGCTGCTGTTCGAACTGTTCAGTTACCTGACCCCGCTGCTGCTGGCAGCCCCCGATCCAGGTGCGCTGACCGGCCAGAACGACCTGATTCTGGATCACGTCTCTATCCTCACCCCCGACCTGCGCCGCGCCCAGCGTTTCTACACTGAGAAACTGGGCCTCAAGACGGCTTACGAGTGTATTGAGGACGAAGGCGGATTTGTGATGTTGATTGACCCCCTCTTCGACTTCCAGGCCCACCGGTTTATGCTGGAGATCATCGGCCCGCCGCACCTGGAGCCGCGAGAGGTGGAACTGCTGGAGAAGCGGGGCGCCTGCTACGACCACCTGTGCTATATCGCCGGCGACGTACACGCCGCGTGGCAGGAAGCGATTGAGCGCGGAGTCGAGGGCGGAGCCGCCCCCATTGTGTACGAAAAGTACGGGATACGGGTCGCCTGGCTCAAGGACGCCGACGGCAACGATGTGGAAATTATGGACCCGATCCCGGACAACTTTCTCGAGATGGCATTGCAGGCAGAGGAACCGCTCAACGTCGCGCAGATGTGATTGGTGGTAGATTGGTGGAAAGGAGTGGGATGGGACGAGTAGATGGAAAGGTGGCTATCGTAACCGGCGCGGGGTCCGGCATCGGCCGGGCAACGGCCCGGTTGCTGGCATCGGAAGGGGCGGCGGTGGTTGTGGCCGACATCGCTCCGGAGGGCGGCCGGGAGACGGTGCGGCTGATCGAGGAGGCGGGAGGCAGGGCCACCTTCGTGCATGTGGACGTGACCGACGCTGAGCAGGTGGCGGCAATGGTGCAGGCATCGGTCGAGACCCACGGCGGCCTGGACATCCTGCACGCCAACGCCGGTGTGCCGGGGCCGGATAAGCCCTCCGTCGCCTGGAGCGACGAGGAGTGGAACCAGGTCATCGCCGTCAATCTGACCGGCGTTTTCTTCTGTTGCCGGGCGGCTATCCCCGCCATCGCGGAACAGGGCGGCGGGGCGATGGTGCTCACAGCCTCGGCAGCGGGCATCCAGGCGGTGCCGTTCCTCTGCGCCTACAACGCTTCAAAAGCGGGCGTCATCTCACTGACGCAGACGCTGGCGCTGGAGTGCGCCCCGCTGGGCATCCGCGTCAACGGTGTCGCCCCGGGCGAGGTGGATACGCCGATGGGCGCAAGTGCGCTGTACGACGATGAAATACTCCAGGCCTACCTGCGGCTGATCCCGCTGAAGCGCATCGCACAACCCGAGGAGATCGCTCAGGCGGTGCTGTACCTGGTCTCGGACGCCGCGTCCTACGTCACGGGCGTGGTGCTGCCGGTTGACGGCGGCATCATGTTGCGCAACGAAGCGATGGCGATGATGGAAGGATAGCACAGGAGGACAGAGATGGAACTGACACGTGAGGACAAACTCAAACTGTACCGTAATTTGGTGTTGGTGCGCGTCTTCGAGGAGAAGATGGTGGATTCCTACCGGCGCGGCAAGGTGCCCGCCTTCTACCACTCCGGCCTGGGGCAGGAGGCGGTAGGTGTGGGTGGGTGCACCTTTCTCCGTCAGGATGACTACCTGATGCCCACCCACCGCGGCCGGGGTCATATCATTGCCAAGACAAGGGGTGCTGACCTGCGTGGGCTACTTGCAGAGTCGTACGGCCGCGCCACCGGCATAGCCAAAGGTAAGGGCGGCGAACACGGGGCCGCGCTGGAGTACGGTATCTTCGGGGGCAGCGGCTCCATCGGCGGCTGCTTCCCGGTCACCGTTGGCATGGGTATCGCGGCCCAGAAGTACGGCCGGGGGCAGGTGGCGGTCTGCTTCTTCGGCGACGGTGCGGCGAACCGGGGCACCATGCACGAGGCGATGAACTGGGCCTCGACCTTCATCCTGCCCATCGTGTGGGTCTGTGAAAACAACCTCTATGCCATCACCATGCCTTTCAAGGAGGCCATGGCCATAGATGACATCGCTCAGATGGCCGGCTCCTACGCCATGCCCGGCGCGGTCGTGGACGGCAACGACGTGGAGGCGGTCTGCCACGCGGTGATGGAGGCCGTCGAGCGGTCCCGCGCGGGCGATGGCCCCAGCCTGGTGGAGTGCAAGACTTACCGCTGGCGGGAGCATGGCGAGATGGAGCCGCCCAGCAACTACCGGCCCAGAGAGGAGATCGAGGCGTGGAAGGCGAAGGACCCCGTCCCGCGCTACGAGAAGAGGCTTCTGGAGGAGGGGGTGCTGACCCCGGCGGACGTGGAGGCCACCTGGCAGGAGATGCGGCAGCGCGTGGGTGAGGCGGAGGCTCAGGCCTACGCCGACCCGTGGCCGCAGCCGGAGACGGCTTTCGAGGATGTGTACGCGGAGTAAGGGAGAGGAGGCGAAAGATGGCAGAGATGACTTATGCGGACGCCATTCGTGCCGGTCTGCGTGAGGAGATGCGGCGCGACGAGCGGGTCTACATTCTGGGACAGGACGTGCGCAACACCAGCCACGCTTCGCTGGTAATGGGTGATCTGTGGAAAGAATTCGGCGACGAGCGAGTGGTAGACACCCCCCTCAGCGAGACCGTGATGGCTGGTTCGTGTGTGGGAACCGCCATCGCCGGCTTCCGGCCCATCGTCGAGATCATGTTCGCCGACTTTTGCTTCGTCTGCATGGACGAGATCGTGCAGAAGATGGGCAAGTGGCGCTACGAGCACGGCGCGCAGAGCGGGATGAAGTTGCCCATCGTCGTGATGGCCCCCATCGGCGGCTACTTCTGCGGCGGGGCGGAGCACTCTGGTACTCCTCTGGCCTACTTCATGCACTCGCCAGGGCTCAAGATCGCCGTGCCCAGCGGCCCCTACGACGCCAAGGGATTGATCAAGACCGCCATTCGCGACGACAACCCGGTGATGTTCCTCGAGCACAAACTGCTGATCTACAATCCTGGGTTGAGGGAGGAGATCCCGGACGAGGAGTACTTGATTCCCTTAGGTGTGGCCGACGTCAAGCGCGAGGGGGACGACGTGACGGTGGTTGCCATCGGCCTGATGGTGCAGCACGCCCTGGCGGTGGCGGAGAAACTCGCCAAGGAGGGGGTCAGCGTCGAGGTGATTGACCCACGCACGCTGGAGCCCTTCGACATCGAGACCATCGTCGCCTCGGTGCGCAAGACCGGGCGGGTGGTGCTGGTGGACGAGGGTATGACCCGTTGTGGCGTTCCCGCCGAGATCGGAATGCAGATTCAGGAGCAGGCCTTCGACGCGCTCAAGGCTCCCATCCGTCGCGTCGGCGCGGCCAACGTGCCCATCCCCGCCAGCCGGCCGTTGGAGAACGCGGTGCTGCCCCAGCCGGAGTGGATCGCTCAAGCCATACGAGACGTTCTGTTGTAGGTGCGACGCACTTCCGAGGTGCATCGCACCTGCGTTGACAGGAGGCGTATCCATGCTGTATGAAGTGACGATGCCCAAACTGGGGATGACGATGGAGGAGGGGGAGATCGTCGAGTGGCACGTGCAGGAGGGCGACTACGTGCGGGAGGGCGATCTGGTGCTGACGATCTTGACCGAGAAGGCCACCGTCGAGATCGAGTCCCCCATGTCAGGCCGCGTGGTGGAGATTCGCGTCGAGGCAGGCGAGGTTGTGCCCATCGGTGAGGTCGTCGCCGTGGTGGACCTCGATGCGCCACCACCTGAGTAGGAAGTAGATGAGGAAAGGGGAGAGAGGGAGAGCAGCGTATGGAGGGTGCACCCGTTTCACGACTCAAGCCTCTGATTGAGCGCATCTGCGCCGAGGTCGGCCCCCGGCCCAGCGGCACGCCTGAGGAGGCCCAGGCCGCCCGGTTGCTCAAGGCGGAGTTGGAGCCGCTGGCCGACAGCGTGGTGATCGAGGAGTTGTCGTTCCACCGGGGCGTGCTTCCAGGCCATTTCACGCTGATAAGCCTGGCTTACGGCGCGGCTTTGATGCTCTATTTCCCTGTGCCCTGGTTGGCATCGTTGCTGGTGGCGGTGAGCCTGGCCGTGCACGTGTTGTACTATCACCTGAGTCTGCACGTAGTGGATTTCCTGTTCCCGCGTGCCACCACGCAGAATGTGATCGCGCGTCTTGAGCCCAGCGGCGAAACGCGCCGGACGGTTCTCTTCTCTGGACATCACGACTCGGCGGTGTACGCGCCGCTGTTTCAGCCTCCATGGCAACGCTGGCTACCGTGGCTCTATGCTGGCCTGCTCTTCAGCATGGTCTGGCTGGTGCTGTTGGGGGTGGGGAGGACGCTGGCTCAGGGGCAGGCCCTTCGACTTGGCTCAGGGCAGGCCCTTCGACTTGGCTCAGGGCAGGCCTGGGACTGGTGGGTTGTTGCTGACTGGACACTTCTGGTCCCGATCCTGGGCTTTCTTCTGAGTGTCATCCTCCGCGTGGGTATCTTTACCAACAAGCCCATCCTGGGTGCCAACGACAACCTGAGTTCGGTGGCGGTCGCCGTGGGTGTGCTGCGCGCGTTGCGGGAGCGCGGGTGGCGACCGGAGCACATCGCCGTGTGGGCCGTCTCCTTCGGGGCGGAGGAGGCTGGCAAGGAAGGTTCGGAGACGTTTGCCCGCCTGCACGCCGAGGAATTGCGCGAGGGCTTTGCGATCAATATGGAGACGGTAGGGGCGGGCTATGAGCTGGTAGTGTGGGAAAAGGAGCCGGGCGTGCGGTTTGCACCGGAGGCGGTGGCGCTGGTGGAGCGGGCGGCTGCGCGGGTGGGCATCCAAATACGACGCTCAGCGCCGCTTTTCGGCGATAGCGACGCCGCCTGCCTGATGCGTGGGTCCATCGCAGCAACCACGGTCACACGCGAGAACGAAGTCGGGGGCTACCCGCTGTGGCACGCCCTGGAGGACACGCCCGCCAACCAGGATGAGAAGAGGCTGCAGGAGGTGCTTCGGCTGTGCCTGGCCGTGGTAGAGGAACTGGAGCTATCAATGACAAATGACTGATGGAAGGAGATGAGGTGAGATGAGCGGCGAAAGTCAAGTCGAACTAAGTCCCCACGGCGTTCCGGTGGTGGAAACGATCCCGCTGCGGGGCATAGCCCGGCTCACTGCGCAGTACATGTTGAAGAGCCACCTGGAATATGCGGAGATGACGGGCATGTGGGAGGTGGACTTCACCGCGCTGCTGGCTTTCCGCAAGCGGTTGCTGGCCGACCCTGCTACCAGCGGCGTGCGCATCTCCATCACGCATCTGATGGTCAAGGCCATTGCCCAAGCGTTGCGGGACCATCCGCTGATCAATGCGACCCTGGTGGAGAATGAGATCAAGGTTTTGGGTGAGATCAACATCGGCCTGGCGGTGGCGTTGGAGAGCGGCCATCTGATTGTGCCGGTGATTCGCAACGCCGACCATAGGTCGCTGTTGGAAGTGGCACAGGAAGCAATCCGGTTGACGGAGAAGGTGCGAGCGGGGCGCATCGGGCTGGAGGATGTGCAGGGCGGCACTTTCACCTTCTCCAACTTCGGCATGGTAGGGGGCGACATCGCCACGCCGATCATTAACCCGCCGCAGAGCGGTATTCTTGCTATGGGACGCATCGCGCCGAAGCCGGCCGTAGTTGATGGCGAGATCACGATCCGCCAGATGGCCTGGCTCAGCATGACCTGCGATCATCGTATCATCAACGGGGTGCAGGCGGCGTTGTTTGGACGTACGCTGGAGGAAATGATCACCGAACCGTCGGGGCTGGAGTTAGGGCCTCTGGGGTGAGCATGACCGTTTCGCTTCCGACGAGACTACGGTCTGCACACTTGCACACCTATAACTCTGTGACTTGCAGGAGGATCTATGACTAACTCAATGTCTTCTCCTGAGACATACATCTCCCCCGTCTGGACCCGCTACACCCCCATCGTGGCGGAGCGGGCAGAGGGGGCTTACGTCTACGACCAGGACGGCACCCGCTACCTGGATTTTACCTGCGGCATCGGCGTGACCAACACCGGCCACTGCCACCCGAAGGTAGTCCAGGCGGTGCAAGAGCAGGCAGCGAAACTACTGCACGGCCAAGTCAACATTGTCTTCCACCCGCCGCTTCTGGAACTGGTGGAGGAACTGCGGACGGTGGTGCCGGATGGACTGGACTGCTTCTTCTTCTCCAACAGCGGCGCGGAAGCAGTGGAGGGGGCGGTCAAACTGGCCCGCCATGCCACTGGCCGGCCCAATGTCATCGTCTTCCAGGGTAGTTTCCACGGCCGTACCGCCCTCACGATGGCACTCACTACCTCCAAGACTATCTACCGGGTTGGCTACCAGCCTCTGCCGGCGGGAGTCTTCGTCGCTCCCTATCCCTACGCCTACCGATATGGCTGGAGTCCGCAGGAGACGACAGCCTTCTGCCTGCGGGAACTGGAGCTACTGCTGAAGACGCAGACCGCTCCCTCGGAGACGGCCGCTATTCTGGTGGAGCCGGTGTTGGGGGAGGGCGGGTACGTCGTGCCGCCACCAGGCTTCATCAGGGGCCTACGCCGCATCTGCGATGAGCACTCCATCCTGCTGATCGCTGACGAGGTCCAGTCGGGCCTCGGGCGCACCGGGAAGTGGTTCGCCGTGGAGCACTTCGGTGTGGCACCGGACGTGATGACGATGGCCAAAGGTCTGGCCTCGGGTCTGCCGCTCTCCGGTATCGCTGCGCGGCGCGAATTGATGGAGCGGTGGGTTCCTGGCTCTCACGGTGGCACCTACGGCGGCAACGCCGTGGCCTGCGCCGCTGCCGTCGCCACCATCCGGACCATTCGTGAAGAGGGGATGCTGGAGAACGCACAGCGGATGGGAGCGCGGCTGATGGATGGGTTGCGTCGGCTGCAGGCGCAGTACCCCATCGTGGGTGACGTGCGGGGGCTGGGGCTGATGCTCGCCAGTGAGTTCACGGCCCCTGACGGCACCCCTGCCACGGACCTGGCGAAAGCCGTGGTGAAAGGGTGTTTGGCGCGGCGACTGCTGCTTCTCACGTGCGGCCCGTGGAACAACACCGTCCGCTGGATTCCGCCGCTGATGGTCGACGCCGAGCAGATTGACCACGCGCTCGAGGTCTTTGAGCAGGTGCTCGCGTAGCAGACTGCATGAGCAACAATTCCCGTTTTAGGGCTGTTTACCTCCCATCTACACTCCACATAAGCCAAAGAGTGGGTACTCAATGAGAGTCGGTGGTCCAAGAGTTCAGAAAACGGGTCCACAAATCAGCATTTTGACAATCCCAATCCTCCCCCACGAAGCCAAAGGTTATCCTCACAACCGGAGATAGCAATAGCGTGGCTGAGGTAGATATGAGCCCGGCGCTGATGCGCATCATCAGGTCGGTAGGCGTCATCGGGATGAACTTGGACTCGCCCTCCGTCGTGCCCCTGGTGATGGCCCAGCCCACCGGCTCTTCGCTGAGCAGCAGGCTCACCTCTCCGGCCATCACCCGCTCGATGACTGGCTTATAGTCCTCGTAGGTGGCGACCGGGAAGGCGCGACGGTAGTCCGCAATGGTCTCAATGTGGGCCGCGCCGTGCTGCGCGCCATAATCCGTCTGAGCGTAACCTTTCAGGAGGCGATGTAACACCTCCTGCTGAACTTTTGCCGGATCATCTACACTGTCGTGCCAGGGCTGCAAGATGGCTGTCAGCATCCCGGTCATCGCTTGAGGGTCTTTGTCAGACATTGTGCCTCGCTCCTCACGTGGCTTGAATTGCGTCAAAGTGACTCTCGTCTCCGCCCCGGCCGGCTTTGGCAAGACCACTCTCGTGAGCGAATGGGTCGCCGGATGCGGGCGATCCGTCGCCTGGCTCTCGTTGGACGAAGGCGACAATAAGGCCCGCTGGTTCTATCATCAGGGCGCTTGGTAATTCCAAGACCCGCTGGCGTAGCCCAAGCACGTGACGGATAGTCTATGCGTCACCTCTAAGCGATCTCCAGCTCCTCGACTTCGGTAACCACGTCTGCCTGACACTTTGCCTCTAGAGAGGCCTGACCCGGACGAGGACGCGCCTTTTGCACAGAGTAGATGGTACCCAGTACCACCACCGGCAGCGCCACCGCCAGCCCCAGGAACCACCAGGGATCCAGACGTGGTTGGGCCGAGAAGCGATCCAGGTTGAACAGGATAATCGCCACGGCGGTCCAGACGGTGAGGAAATTGGGAATGGCGTCACCAGAATGAACCATTCTCAAGCCAGGCACCCGCTTCCTTGTGAAGGGCCAGAGAAGATTGCTCCCCATGTAACCCAATTGATCCTCCAACACGTGCCCCGCGAAGCCCAGCCCCGCCACCAAACCGGCCCATATTCCTATGTTCCAGCCAGCGAGCATTCCAACCAACAGGGCTATTGCCAATCCAACCACAACAGCCAGCGTCAGGCTGTGAGACCAACGCCGGTGCCAGTCCAAGAAGTGAACATAGAGCTGGTTCCCCTCGCGCTCGAAACGGAAGGATGGCCCGTTGAAGATGTTGACCCGATATTCCGAGCTATAAGTATGTACCAGTGGCACGCTCAGATTGCGCCGTACTTCGGTCATGCCCTCAGGCTCAGTTCCAGGGTAGGGAACCTGTCCGGTGTTGACCAGCGGGCCGATACGCACGGCAACTTTTTCATTCTCCGGGTCGAAGCGGATCGCATACTCGCGCCAAAGGTCGGCGCCCAGGCGGACGGTATGCACCATCACGTTCTGTGGCTTGCCTTCTTCGTAAGCTGTACGCATAGAATTAACCAATGCGTCCGCGATGGCCCCGGGATCGGGATCAGGGCCGGGGTCTATCTCTGTACTGTAATCTTCAAAGTATCGCGCAAACCTAAAGTCAAGCGTGTCGGGCAAAATGCCGCCGATGCCGCCCAGCATCGGCAGGAGCGAGCCTTGTGCCCCTGCCTGAACGACTTGAGGAAAAAATGTTGCCAACGCCACACCCGTTATAAAGTGCGAAATCCCCTTCACCTTTTCTCTCCAATAGGTCAAGATTAGTACAACACACCAACGCTTTTGTTCTCTTGACCAGAATTGTGTTAGTATGTTACTAGTACACGTGGGCGTAAATCCTTCCCCAGTTAAGCATTGGACGAGAGCCCTTCACTTCGACTGGGCTCAGTACAAGCGACAGGCTCAGGACAAGCGCCGGTTGAGTAGGAGCGGCTTGTGTTGAGTAGCCGCAGGCGTATCGAAACAAGCGACGTATCGAAACCAAGCGGCTTGTTAGGCTTGCTAAAAGTGCTCTCGTGGGCAGAAAACGCTTGGTTTCGATACACTTTTCCGCTGGCGCTACAAAGTTACTCAACCGGCGCTTGCTCCGTAACTGCCGAAG
>JADHWW010000215.1 GCA_016783285.1 Anaerolineae bacterium | reverse complement strand
CGGAGTGACGACTGATCGTCGGAAAGTGGTAGAGAAGCAGAAGCGTGGTACAATGCTCCCCGACTAACAAGCACAAAAGGGGGGAGCTATGGCCAAGAAACTGCCAGATGAGGTGCGGAAACAGATCGATCAGATGACCGAAGCGTTTCGGCAGAGGCTGACCGGGTTGTTCCAATGGAGCAATGACGAGGAGACAGATCACCCGCCTACGGCGGTGGAGATAGAGGACAAGATTCGCGAGTGGATTCGGCAGATAGGAGAAGACACGCAGGCGTTGGTGTTGGGGGGCATGGATCGCTATCGTCACAAGGGCAAACAGTGCTGTCCTCAATGCGGGGAGGCGGTGTATTGGGAGAGATACGAGCCTCGGAACTACATTACAACGTTGGGGGAGATGCAGTTGGAGCGAGCATACTATCATCATTCCGCGTGTCATCGTGGGTGGGTGCCTATGGATGAACGATTGGGGATTGGGGCAAGTGAACTCAGTCCACGGGTGCAGGAGATGCTCAGCTATCTGGGGGGATTTATGCCCTTCGAACGAGCCCAAACCTTTCTGGCCAAGTACCACTACATTCACGTCAGTCACGACACAGTGAACAGTACCACCGTAGCGATTGGACAAGCCCTGCGCGAGCAGCAAGAAGCAGCTGTCCGGCAGGCCTGGGAAGAGTACCGCTTGCCCACCTGCGAGGTCGCCACATCCCCCAAGCATCTGTATGTGAGTGCTGATGGGATCAATTATCTGCTGCCGAACGGTGAAGGCAAAGAAATCAAGCTCGCCGCTGTGTATGAAACCGAGGAGCGGCGTAATAGGAAAGGTGAAATCGAGATTCATGCCGTGGATATCGAATATGTAGTCGCCACCGACCCCGAAGACCTAGCTCGTGCGGCCTATCTGATCGCTGTGAAACGCGGTGTCGAGTCGGCAGAACAAATCATCGTCTTGGGGGATGGCGCCAGTTGGATCTGGAACCGCATTGCGGCTATGTTCCCCGGGCACAAAACCACCGAAATCCTGGACTTCTATCACGCCAGTGAGTACATCTGGGATGCGGGGAAGGCCGTATTGGATGAAGGAACGGACGAAACCAAAGATTGGGGTGAGAAGTACTGCCACCGCCTCAAACATGATGGCCCGGCCCCGGTGTTACGGGAACTACGTGCGCTCTCCCTGGCATGCAGTACTACACCCGAACCTGTGGCAAAGGCGATCACCTACTTCGAGAACCAAAGCCTGCGTATGAACTATCCCCTGTATGTCGAGCAAGGGCTTCAAATCGGTAGCGGCTCTGCTGAAAGCGGTGTCAAACAAGTCGTGGGCTGTCGCATCAATCAGGCGGGCATGCGTTGGAACCCTCGACGTGCTGAGGCTGTTGCCCACGTCAGGGCTGCCATCTTGAGCGGCCGCTGGGATGACTTCTGGTCCGACTTTCACCCACCACCCAGGCAGTATCGACGCAAGCAGATGCCGCTGGCGGCCTAGATTCCGATGATCAATCGTCGCACACTGTCACCCCGATAGTGGAGGACCTGTCGGGCGCATGCCTGCCGTGGCCCTGATAGAGCGTTGGCCTTGTCGGATTTCGTGATGTCTGATAAGATACAGGTAGGCCGCTCTCTCGTTTTCCTCAACACGGCTCAATGTTTGCCATGGCCCACCAGCGACCCGCCATCTCTATCCAAGTCGCGGCCAACCTGTATCTCACTGAGATGACGCAACGATCTTGGTCGGTGAGGAAGGGCCCCCAGGGTTTGAATTGTCCGCTGAAGGCGGGGCTAGCAAAGAGGAGTTCCCTCGCCCTCTTCGATTGTCCTGCGCAACGGGTGGTGGTATAATCAAGACAGATTGGTAGTACATAGAGGTGGGTTTATGACGACCGAGAAAATCACCCTCTCGCTTCCCACAACCCTGGTGGAGCAATTGAAGGCCTTGGTGCCCCCGCGCCAGCGCAGCGCCTTTGTCGCCGAGACGCTCCGGGAGCGACTGGAGGAAGAGGAAACACTGGCGGTGCTGGAGGAAACGGCCGGCATCTGGTCAGATGAAGACTATCCGGAGTTCGCCACGGATGAGGACATAGATCGTTGGCTGCGGGAATTCCGCGCCAGTTGGACTGTCCCGGACTTCTCTGAAGTGTAAAATGGCCGCTCTCAGATACCTGCTGGACACTGGCGTATTGATGCGGCACCTGCGCGGCCGGCGAGATGTAGTACGTTTTACACGCGGGCTTGGGCGCAAGAAGCACGTGGCCGTTTCTGCAATTACGCACTTGGAACTCCTCGTCGGTGCACACCAGGAAGAAGAATACGACACCCGCAAATTCCTCTCACGCTTCCGGACCATCCCGGTGGATGCAGACATCGGCCAGCGGGCCGGACAACTCATCCGGCAGCAACGGGCCAAAGGGCGCGCGCTTGGCATCCCCGATGCCATCATCGCCGCCACCGCTCTCCAGCACGGTCTGACGCTGGTCACCTTCAACCCCAAGGACTTCGGTCTGCCCGGCCTGCAACTTTATCCGCTGGATTTGCTGCCATAACAACCGGCTCACGGATATGGGGTAATTTAAGAACTCACTGTACCATCTGAACCTTGACAAAGTTGGGTCACATCGGGCCTCTTGTGCGATAATGGGTGTCCACACAGACATCATATCGCAAGCAGGAGGTGCCGACTATGACCCGCCATAGGTTATCACTACCGGTCTCAGTCGTCAAGCAGTACACGCAGGACGTCATCCGGCGCAAGATGCCGCCCATCCAACTCCGGATTGCCAGTCAGCACACCACACCTTTCCCGAAAGACCGCTCACGCATGAAGTCCTTCTACGAATACCGCCCACGCTCTCTGTCGCGGGACCGGCGGGGGCGGCTGCGTGGGGGGGCAGTGCGCCTGCGTGGGGGGGCAGTGCGCCTGGTGGCCATCCTCTTCGACTTCACCTTCGTGCGCAGCATCTTTGCCTCAGTCTACTCTGCTCAAGGGGGGCATTGCTATGACCCGGCTTCCCTCTTCGTTCTGCTGGTCTTCGCCTTCGTCGACGGCTACGAGTATCTCTCCACCTTCGTTGCCGACCTGCACGACCGCTACCGAGGCCACCAGTACCGCGTCTTGGCCGGCATCAGTGATGAGTGCATTCCCAAAGAGGCCGATTTCACCAACTTCATCCGACACTGCGGCCCTCTCTTTGACCTCATCTTCCACACCGTGGTTGAGATCGTGCGGCAGGCTGGCTTTATCAGCGGGCGTGCTCTGACCACCGATGGTATGCTGGTGCCCACCTGGAGCCGCTATCGGGGCTGCAACTACTTCGACACCGCTATCTGCCCCGTGTTGGCCGTGCCGGAGAACTTGGCCTCCCTGGTGCAGGCGCGCGTAGATGAACTGGCAGCCAACCTCTCGGCCCAGAACCCAGTGCAGGGGGGCTACGTCCAAATCGAGTGTCCCCGTTGGCAGGAGTTGGTCGCCGCCCACCCTTACTTGCGGGAGAAGAAACCCAAGGCGGTACTGCTCTTTCACCTACGGTTGCACTATCCCCTACGGGGGCTGCCACGACCTGATGCTCCCGATGGCCGAGAAGTGCTCCGTGGCCTGGGCTTGCAGGTGGAGTTGGCAGAGAACATCTTCCTGGAGGTGGTCCGCTGCCACGTAGTGCGTCAAGGCGATGAACTGCACATCTCCTGCCCCCGCGTGCCGACCGACACCGAGGCCCGGCTGGGGGTTCACCTGAGCCCTCGCACCGGTGAGAAGGAGTACGTCTTTGGCCGCGATGTGGTGACCACCTCCAACGTCGAAGTGCGGCTGGGCGGTTTGACCTTGCCAGTCGGTCTCTCTCTCTACCCGGCGAACACCAACGAGGGAACGGTTTTCGTCGAGCACGACGAGCAGGTCGAGCAGCATGCCCTCTCTGAGCGGGTACACGTGCTGGATGGGGCTTACGACAACGAGCCAAACTGCGCCCATCTGCGAGCCAAGGACTGCTCGCCGATCATCGACTACAACCCTCGGCGGGAAGACCTCAGCCCCAAAGCTCTACAGACACGCGGCTACGACGAGCAGGGCTGGCCCTACGCTGGCTGCGGACGCCTCATGCCCCCGCTAGAGCCGATGGCCCAGGAGGGCGAAGCCGTGCACGCTTGCCATCGCCAGTGCTTGCAGGATGGAGCTGATGGGAACCGCCCTCCCTGTCCCCATCTGACCAATGTGCTGGGCCAGGTGAAACGTATGAGCATCGCCGACCATCCTCGCCTGGTGGCAGAGATCGTCCGGGGCACGCCAGAGCGGAAAAAGGTAGAGGGGCTGCGCAGCCCGTCGGAGAGTATCAACAGCTACGCCCAGCATTGCACTGGACTGAAAGCACCTCGCGTGCGGGGCGACAGTGCCTTCTTCGCCCGAGCCCACCTTAGCCTCGTGGGCCTGTTGCTCCGCAAGGTGGTGGACTTCATCCTGGATATGACCGATCTGTTGCACCGTATCCCCGCCGGACGAGAACGGCTGGTCGAACCGACACCCCAGACTCACCGGCAGCGACGGCTGAAACGCTGGTTGATACGGCTGCTCTACGACGAGACCTGAATGTGATGCCGGCGCTTTCTCGACTCGCATCGCATGCCACTCCTCGACCGTCGGTGCAGGTGACGGTTCATCACCCACGCCTGGAGAGCTCATCGACCAACGATGTCGTCCACCGCTGACCGAGGAGATTAGACCGGTATGATGTAAAGGTGCCCGCCGATGGCTCACCGAGCCCTCGGCGCAGGTGTAGCGACATCGATTCGCTGCATATCTAACCGCCACGAAGCTGGAACCACGCGGCAGTGTGGTTCGCGCTGTGAGATCTTAAACTACCCCGGATATGGGAATATTTGCTCTCCAACTGACCACCATCGCCCACGGCGGCGCGGCGCTGGGCCGGCACGAGGGGCGTGTCATCTTCGTTCCCTACGCGCTGCCCGGCGAGACCGTCCGCGTCGAGATCACAGAGGATAAGGGCCGCTACGCCTTCGCCCGGCTCGTTGATGTGCTCGAACCCTCCCTCGACCGCGTTGCTCCTCCCTGCCCCTACTTCAGCCTCACCGGCTGCGGTGGCTGCCAGTGGCAACACGTGGCCTATGAAGCCCAACTGCGGTTCAAGGCCGAGATCGTGGCCGACCAACTCATGCGCATCGGTTCCATCGCCGATCCCCCTGTCCACCCCACTCTCCCTGATGGCTCCGGCTGGGCCTACCGCAACCATGCCCAGTTCCACCCCGCGCCGGGCGGGGGCCTCGGGTTCCAGGGAGTCTCGGTGGGACGCCCCCGGGGACGGGGGCTGGGAGCAGAAGGGCGGGGGCTGGGAGCGGAAGTGGGACGCCCCCGGGGACGGGGGCTG
>JADHWW010000025.1 GCA_016783285.1 Anaerolineae bacterium | reverse complement strand
TGCCACTGCCGCATCTGACACCTCAACGAGCTCGGGAACTGGTTGCTACACACCTCGTCCATCGCGCACGCTCGACCAGAAGCCGCCTCAAACGTCGGCCAGACTACGAGGACTCGTCCTGAAATCTAACATTGTCAAATTACTCAGGCCAGACCTGACAGGTTTCAGGCCAGACCTGACAGGTTTCGGAAAACCTGTCAGGTCTTCACATGTGCTCCGGGAAGACCCGGTGCGGCACGCCATGCGCGATCAGGTCGATGGGACACTGGTATGCCAGTTCCAGCATGTCCGGCGTGATTTGCTTCTCCCCGTGGTAGAACAACCGCCGGTTGAGGCAGCCCACCGTCTTCACATGAGACGATATCACGCTCATATCATGCGATACCATCAAAATCACGGTGTGCTCGTTCAACTGTCTCAGGAGCTCGTAGGTGTTGGTGCTCACCTGGGGATCGACGCTCGCCATGGGCTCGTCCAGAAGCAGGATTTTGGGCTCCGTCGCCAGCGCACGGGCGATGTAGACCCGCTGCCGCTGCCCGCCCGAGAGCGCACCCATGGGACGACCGCGCATGTCCAGCATGTCCACGCTGCGCAGCACCCGCGCCACAATTTCGTCGTCCTCGGCGGTGTAACGCTGCAGCAGGCGACGATGGGCCAACCGCCCCATCCGGGCCACGTCCCACACGCTGATGGGAAAGTCGCGGTCAAACTCCACTGACTGGGGCACGTAGCCGATGTATCGCCGCCCCTCCTTGACGCTCTTGCCTATGACGCGCACCTCGCCCCGCATAGGCGAGAGTAACCCCATCAACACCTTGAGCAGCGTCGTCTTGCCGCCCCCGTTCGGGCCGATCAGCCCGATGAAGTCCAGTTCCTTGACCGAGAGATTGATATCCTCCAGCACAGGCTCGTCATCGTAGCCTGCCCAGAGATGCCGGACCGAGATCACCTCTCGCTGTACACCCGTCGTTTCCACGTGTCCCATTTTTCCCCCTGTTACTGGCCCAACACCTCCGCGAGTGGTTATCTGCCGCATGGGTAACTGCCCAGCCAGTCATAAATAGAACACAGATGCTATACTCAGCGCCAGGCTGACGGCGACGGTCGTCTTATCCGTGCCTCCCTTGCCACTGGCGACGGTGACGATCACAGGCACTCAAGTCTGGTCCCCGCCGGGCAGGGGCGCACGATGGATGGACCAAGAGTGAGCAATAGCCTGACGAAAGCCGCCTCACCGGTGCAGTGGTTCGGGTAGACGCGCTGCACAGACTCCGTCTCCGCCAGTACGTCGCCGACATGCCGCAAGTAATCTGCGTCGGCGCTGGTCAAGTGCAGGCCCCCGGCGATGACCACGACAGGGCCCTCGAAAGTGCGTTGCACGTGTGCCAGCGTATTGAGCAGGCCGGCGTGGCAGCAGCCGCAGAGCAACACCAGCCGCTCATTCATCTCCAGCACCAGCGCCATGTCGTCCCGGTAGGGATCGGGGACGAAGGCGGCGCCCTCGCGCACCAGGTGGTAGGCGCTGCGGCCCTCCGGTTCCGGGCGCAGCACGATCTCGCCCGTCGTCCAGATGCCGGGGAGGATCTCCTGCGGCGCATCACTCAGGCACAGCGCCAACCGGGCAGCCAATTCCTCTCTTCCCAGCGATAGGCCAACGCTCCGTGGCTCCCCCTCCCGCCGCGAAAATCGCTCGCGGAAGAGATCGGCGTTGGCATAGAGCGGGGTGATGTCCATATATCACCTCCTCCTGGCTGTGGGACAAATTGCCTGTAAGTACTCATAGGATTATAGACCAATGGCGGCCCTAGCACAAATGCATAACGCCCGGGAGAATCGTAGCAGTTCTGAGCGCCTCTAAGGCTCCTCGAAGCCCGTCCAAGGCGTTGAGCCAGTTCATCAACCTCGCTTACTTGACGTACCGGTACACATCCACCCGCGTAAAGTGCGCTTCGTCCACCCGTCGCGCGTTCGCCTCCAGCCACGCCTGCACCAGTCCGCGCTCGTCCCACATCTCCATCTCGGTGGCGACCAACCAGACCGTATTGTACCCTGCCGTCATCTCCTGCATGCGGTACGCGGCCTCCTGTTCGCTCATCAGATACGAGCCATCTGGGACACGGTGGTTGGTGTATAACCCCTCGCCCCAGGGGTATTTCTCCATGGGGAAGTAATAGTCGAAGGTATATCTGCCGTAGGGGATCTGAAAGATGATCAATTCACCGAACGCGCGATGGTCGGACGTGACGAGTGGCAAGTACCACTTGCAGGGGTAGTCTGCGCCGGGGGCCTGGAGCACAATAGGGGCATCAGGCGTACGATAGCCAGCCACATAGGCGGCAGCAGCGCGAAAGTCGGCCTTTGTTGGAACGGTGGCCTGCCGCCGCAGGTTAGCGCCATTGAATACGAGGATAATGGTCACCAGGAGCACCACCGCCCAACGGCCCCAGCCCCCGCAGCACCGAAGGGAGGCCAATCCCAGAGCGACCAGCAGATAGAAGGCCAGCGCGGCCCAGATCAGGTAACGGTCGGTGAAGAGCGGCTGCCGCAGCGAGATGAGCCACACGACCAGCAGCGGGGTCACGAGCCAGCATACCAGCGCCAGGCGATCTTCCAGTCCCTTTGTCCTCGCGTAGGACAAGTTGGCAACTTGTCCTACGTAGGGGATTCCCACCAGTGGGCTCGCCAGCCCCCACATAGCCAGCGCGCCCATCAGCACCGCGCCCCAGGGCAAGCCCCACCCGTCCATCCCCGCGCTCCAGCCGTTGAGCAGAATCTCCACCATCTCGTCCAGCGCATAGGGGTAAAAGCCAGTCTCGCGGGTCTGGAGCACCAGCGGGGCCTGCCAGACGGCCAACGGCAGGTAGGGCAGGGTGAGACAGGCCAGGCTGGCCAGCGCACCGCCCCATTGTCTGCGTGTCTGGGGCCACCAGGCGAGGGAGAGAAGTACCTGGATGGGGATCAGCAGGGCTGCCCAGATGTGGGAGTAGAAGGCCAGGCTGGTGGCGACAACCTGCACCGCCCACCAATGGTAGCCCTCTCCTTCGACAGCGCGGCGCAGTCCGTAAACCGCCAGCAGGACCAACGCCGGCACCAGCGTGTACATTTTTACCTCCTGGCTATACCAGGTCAGGTAGGGAGAAGTGGCTGCCAGCAGCGCGGCGAAGAACCCCACAGGCCGGTTGAACAGGCGATACCCTAGCGCGTAGACCAGCGGCACGCAGAGAACACCGAAAGCGAGCGAGAAGAAACGTAAAGCGTACTCGCTCGTGCCGGCGAGCGCGACCCAGCCGCGCAACAGCAGAAAGTAGAGCGGGCCGTTCCAGCCAGGGCGCGTGAAGGTGGAGAGCATCTCCGGCCAGGGCACGGTGGCGAAACGCAGCGCATCCACCTCGTCCCGCCAGAGCGGCTGGACATTGAGGGACACGGCACGCACGGCAAAGGCTGCCAGCGCCAACAGGCCGATGGCAACGAGGTAGTGAGAACGGGAGCGGACCATCACGTGGCGCGGCGGTACCAGCGCAGGATGACGAGAGCGATGCCCAGGGCTAGCACGACACCCAGTGCTACCCACAACAAGGCTGCCACAGCGCCGGTATAGGAGGAAAGAGGGGCTGCTGCAGACGTAGATGAGGCGGGAGTCGGGGTGGGGAGCGGCGATGCCCCCTCTGAAGTGCGTGGGGGTGGGGGTATGGGCGAGGTGAGGGCTGTGCCGCCGGGCAGCATGCCACGCAGCCATAACACCGCAGCAGCGATGAGCACCACAACCAGCGCCAACACAAACCACAGGCGAAGACGATGTAACTGGGTCATAACTCAATTATAACGCAACTGCCTTTGCTGCGCCAATTTGAGATGGCTCTCCCCGGTCGTTTGACTTCATCCCGCTGCCGCTATATAATCTGGTTAGAGCATGGATTCCAGGACATCAACGGATTTCTACCCATGCTGTGGAAGCGGTAGTCAGTATCGGGTCTTCCGGATTTCGCGGGGTAGATGTGTTCAAGGAGGCACAAGTGAACAAACAGATCATTGCCACAGACAAGGCGCCGGCGGCGGTCGGGCCGTACTCGCAGGGAGTGCGCGTGGGCGATTTCATCTTCACCGCTGGGCAATTAGGCGTTGTGCCGGGCACGAAGGAGTTCGCCGGCCCGGACATCGAGAGCCAGACGCGCCAGGCGTTGGAGAACGTCAAAGCGGTGCTGGAGGCGGGCGGATCCTGCCTGGAGCACGTGGTCAAGACCACAGTCTTCCTGCAGGACATCGGAGAGTTCACCCGGATGAACGGGGTATACGCCGAGTTCTTCCCAGATGGCCCGCCCGCCCGCTCGGCGGTACAGGTGGCGGCGCTGCCACTGGAGGGACGGGTCGAGATCGAGGCGGTGGCCGAGGCGTGTGACTGAGGCGGGTACAATAGCCCTCGTGAGCCCGAGACCTTTCCTCTGCGTCCTCCTGGTCGCCATCGTCGCCATCTACGCCGCGATTGGTATTCTCTACGCGGCTCTCACCCCTACCTGGCAGGTCCCCGACGAGCCCGCCCACTACAATTACGTCCGTGCGCTGGCCGAGGGCCGGGGTTTCCCGGTGCTGGAACCAGGTGACTACGACCAGGCGTACCTGGAACGTCTCAAGTCGGACGGCTTCCCGCCAGAACTTCCCGTTGAACCGCTGGAGTACGAGGACCACCAGCCGCCGCTCTACTACCTGCTGGCGGCCCCTGTGTACCGGCTCTTCGGCGGCGCGGTATTGCCGCTGCGGCTGCTGTCGGTGCTGTTTGGGGCCAGTCTGCTGCTGATCGCTTTCGGGACAGTGCGAGCGATCTTCCCGGCGCAGCCCGAGTTGGCACTGATGGCGGCCGCCTGCATCGCTTTCATCCCCCAGCACGTGGCGATGACCGCCGGGGTGAACAACGACGCGTTGGGAGAACTCGTGGTGGGGGGCACGCTGTGGGCGCTGGTGGCCTATATCGGCGGAGGCCGTGACCGGCCGTGGCCCATCGGATTGCTGCTGGCGGCGGTGTTGCTGACCAAAACCACGGCCTACGGCGTCGTGGCGGTGGCCGTGTTTGCGGTGCTGGTCCGCCGTCGGCAGGAGCGCCAGACGTGGGGATGGGCGGTGGGACAACTGGCCTGGTTGCTCGTCCCGGCGCTGCTGCTCTCTGCGCCCTGGTTCATCCGCAACGGGCTTACCTACGGCTGGCACGACCCGCTGGGGTGGGTGCGACACGGTGAAATCGTCGCGGGGCAGCCGCGCTCCTCCGAGTGGCTGGCACTTTACGGTTGGGGCGGGTTGCTGAGCCAGATGGCTCGCACGACCTTTCAGAGTTTCTGGGGACAGTTTGGCTGGATGGGCGTGGTACTCCCGGCCCGCATTTACAAAGCCCTGGCCCTGCTCTCTGCCCTTCTGGTCGCTGGCTTTCTGTGGTGGCTGTTCGACCGGCGTCGCCCCAGGTTGGCTCCGTTCCAACGTGCCAGCCTGATCTTGCTTCTCGTCCTGGCTTTTCTTATACTGCTCGAATTCCTGGGATACAACCTGACCTTTGTCCAGCACCAGGGCCGTTATCTATTTCCGGCTCTCATCCCCATCGGGATGGCGGCTGCGTTGGGACTGGACAGGCTGGCGGGGGTGTTGCCGCAAAGAATGTGTCCATGGGCGACAACTGCCCTCTTCGTCGGGCTGGCGACTCTGGATGTGTATTGTCTGTTTAAGTTCATTATCCCGTTTCTGGCGAGGTGACCGATGGACGAACTCGCACCCGGGCTGACGGGTGAAGTAGAGACAGTCGTGAACGAGGCGGACACGGCTGCCCGCTGGGGCAGCGGGTTGGTGCCCGTCTTCGGCACGCCCGCGCTGGTCGGGTTGATGGAAGGTGCGGCGGTGCAGGCATTGGCAGACCGCCTTCCGCCGGGCCAGACTTCCGTGGGTGGGCGGATTGACGTCCGGCACCTGGCTCCCACGCCAGTGGGTATGCGCGTCCGCGCCCGTGCCGAATTGCTGGAGGTAGAGGGGCGCCGGCTAGAGTTTCACGTCGAGGCGTGGGACGAGGTAGAGCGGATTGGAGAGGCCACCCACGAGCGGTTCGTCATTGACGAGCAGCGATTCATCGCTGGGGCAAAGGCGAAAGAGAAGGCGAAAGAAGGCTCAACATCGCCTTGAACCAGCGAGTAGGGGCGCGCCCACCGCGCCCCTACTTCCAATACCGCTCCGCCAGCCTGCCGCTGCCGGCCCGCTCCGCAAATGCCCGCACTGCTGCCGCCATCTCCGCCGCGTTGGTCCAGAAAGTGCTAAGTTGCGAGCGGTAGCAGGCGATGGCGGCGATCTTGGCTTCCAACGCCTCCTCGGAGAGCAAAATCAACTCTGGCCGGTATTGTCCCTTCGTCAGCGCGGCTTGCTCCGCGTAGGGAAAGTCTTCGTAGTGGGCCAACGCGTGTCCAGAGCCCTTCGCTGCACAGCGCACAATTTTGTGGTCCACGTGTTGCCCGACCCCCAGCGGCGCGTATACTGCGCTATTCTGTATCAGTGGCAGCGCCGCCAGCCGGGCCCCCAATTCTGCGACCAGGCCTTTGTCCACTGGGTGTACATCCCCCCACAGTGCCTCCTCACTGGCATAGAGGAAACCGCCATCAGAGGCCCGCCGGTAGATGCAGTCGGTGTAGGGCCAATGAACTGTCTCTGTCCCGAGGAGAGCCAACGCTGCCAGATCCTCCTTCTGCCTCCTGGTGACTGCATCAGCCGGATAGTCCCATCGTGTGTGCAGTTCCTGAGCGAATGAGGAGAGCGGTGAGCCCGGGGCAGGAGGGGCAGCGAAGACCGTCACCACCAGCACGCGCTCGCCGGCCTGCACCTGTTGCCAGATACGCCCCCCGCACGAGAGGACAGCGTCATCCATGTGGGGGGAGAGGTAGAGGTGGGCATAGGAAAGAGTTGACGTTTGCACAAGTGTCCTGTTCGCGGTATAATATGCCGTTGGCGAAATCCGGCAGGAGGTTGGTGAGGTATGCCGTTGTACGAGTATCAGTGTGAGGATTGTGGTGTGCGATTCGAGCGCCGGCAGCATATGAATGACGACCCGGTGCAGGTCTGCCCTGAGTGTGGGGGCAATGTACACCGCCTGGTCCAACCTGTGGGTATCATCTTCAAAGGTTCGGGTTTCTACGTCACCGACAACCGGGCCAAATCATCCACCTCAGGTACAGCGAGCACCAAGGAACCAACGAAAACTTCTGCGGAGCCAGCGAAAACTTCTGCAGGGAACGAATCCACCGACGAGAGCAGCGCAAAGAGCGAATAGCCGATTTCGCGTACAGACGAGCGGGCGTGGCTACTGCGGGCACGCCCGCCTTTACGTAAAGCGTGTGGGGACCATTTTCCTTGCTGAACCCACTACAACTGAAACCCTCCACTGGCGCGGATGACCTTCTGGCTGTAGTCGGTCACGTAGGTGAGCAGTTTCTCCTTCAGCCTGCCCCATTCATCTGAAACGAGGGCATGTTGCAGGCTTTCCCAATCCTCTGCAACACCACCTGTGAGAATCTGCGGACGGGAACCGTACTGAGTGTACCAGGCGTCGGTGGGTCGAACTCCGAGTTTAACCAGCCCTGGCCCGAATTCCCGTATGATGAACTCGAAGCACTCGTCTTCGTGGCCAGGTCGGATATTCCAGGACATCAGAAGTTTGAACATATCTGATCCTCAATGGCCATCACACGCCTGGTCAAAGGCCAGCCCATCCAAAAGGGTACCTGCCGGGCGCTTATGGACATCCCAGAGCGGCCATAGCCTGCTCGCCCTGGATTCGCCAATCTGACGGCGGATTCAACGTCAGAAAATGGTCGTATGCCTCGCAGGCACCTGCCGTGTCGCCGCTCCTGGCATACGCTTCTCCCAGCGCGTAGTATGCCTGTGGCGAATCCGGCGACTGCTCAATAGCCTGCTGCAGCACCTCAATGGCGGCGGCGTAGTCTGCCTGTTGGATGTATACGTTCCCCATGCCGATGAGTGCCTCAGGCATACCCTCTTCTAACTCCAGCGCAGTCTCGAATTCGGCGACTGCCTGCTCTAAGGGTTGCAGGTCAGGCAGGGCCATAGGGTCGGCCCCTGAGAGCGCGATGACGAGATAAGTAGCACCTAGTTGGTAATGGGTGTCGGGGTCGTCAGGATCCAATGCCAGCGCGGCCTCGAACTGAGCAACAGCAGCGCCAAGGTCTTGCAATTGAAAGTAGGTCACACCCAGGTTGTGGTGTGCAGCGGCGTTGTCAGGGTCGAGCGCCAGCACTGTGCGAAACTCGTCGGTTGCCTTCCGCAGGTCGCCAGCCTGGTTGTATGCCTGCCCCAGCAAAAAATGGGCCTCATTGTTGCCTGGATCCGCCTCGACCGCGGCTTCCAGGTCGGTGATTGCGTCGGCATACTCACCTGCCTCCAGGTGGGCAAGGCCCGACTCCAACAAGTCAGTCTCGCCCACGGTCCCTCCCTGGCAGGCGACCAGTACCAGCATCAACGCAGCGACAAATAGATGAAACTTCTGCACCTTACCCTCCATTCCGTTGTTTGGGTTCCAGGACGACGACCTGGGTTTCCTCCGACAGGCTGGCCCGGCTGGCTTTGAGCACGTCCTGGCTATTCACTTTCTCCATACCCATCTCTCTTAGAAAGCGACTCAGCGTGCCAAGGCTGGCTTTCAGCCCCCGAATCTTGTAGTACATCGGGATGACCAGGCTCGGTTCGAAGAGGCTGATAACCTCGGAGGCCCGAGCAGGGGTCAGGCTCCCGCCGCCGCCCACGGGCACGAGCAAGATATCTACAGTACCCAGGTTCTCCACCTGAGATTGGGTGGGTACGTGTCCCAGTTGCCCCAGATGACACACCGTCAGGCCGCTGAAGTTAAAGGTGAAGACAGTGTTCAGGCCACGCAGTGCCCCTCGTCTGTCGTCAGCGAAGGTAGTGATACCGGTGACAAACACGCCGCCGATTTCGTACTCGCCAGGCCCATCAAGGAACTTGAAGGGCCCCCGCACGCCAGATGTGTAACAACACCGGGGATCATCGCGGCTTGCGGTGATGACGCTGGCGCGGGGACGGGGAAAGGTGAGACCGACGTCGGGCGGATAGGGATCGGTCACCATGGTCGCCAGACCCCGCTCGCTCAGCCGGAAACAGGTTTGTCCATACCAGGTAATTTCCATATACTGTATCTCTCCATGGTGATTGTCAGGCGCAACTGTTGGATGGACGGCATACAAGATTATACTGTGAAATTAGATTCAGAGCAATGCTCGCCACTCTTGGGTGAGGGCTACCTGGGCAGCGTAGTCGGCCACCTGGCGCTCGACCTCCACCTCGTCCCAACCCAGGCGCGGAGCCATCAGTTGGGCCACGGCACGGGCCCGCCCCAGCCCCCCGCCCCGCGTCTCGTAGATCACGTGGGTGCGCCGGATGAGCACGTCACACAGCGTCAGCGCCATCTCGTGCTGCACTCCGTAGAGGACCTCCGCCATCAGGTAGGGGTTTTCCGGCACAATGCGCTCTCCCAGGCTGGGGTTCTCCTCTGCGTAGGCCAGCACCCACGTGGCATCGCCACCGTAGGCATCCACCAGGTGCTTGCCCACCGTCTCACCCGTGCCGCTCACTCGTACGCGCTCGATCTGCGCGCCCTCCAGCGGCTCTTTGGTACGGCACTCGGACTGGGCGTGGAGACCAAACTCATCCGCCAATCTCTTCTGAACACGGTCGGTCAGTTGCTCGGCCATCAGCCGGTGTGTGGTCAGTTTGCCGCCGGCGATGGTGATGAGGCCGGATTGGTTCTCCAGAATCACGTGCTCGCGGGAGAGCGCGGATGGGTTGCCTGGGGCGGACACGAGCGGACGCAGACCGGCAAAAGTGCTAACGATGTCGTCGTGCCCGATCTGCGAGCCAGGGAAAGTGTGATGCACTGCCTCCAGCAGATACTCGACGTCGTTGAGGTCGGCAGCAGGGTTATTCAGGTCACCCCGGTAGTCGGTGTCGGTAGTGCCGATGAGGGTGAAGTCGCCCCACGGGATGAGAAAGATGTGTCGCCCGTCGCTAGGAACGGGAAATATGATAGCGTGCTGGCTTTGCAGTCGTGCGTGGGAGATCAACAGGTGAATGCCTTTGGTTGGACGGATCATCGGGTCCCTGTCCCGTTTGTCCAGTCCAAGGACGTCGTCTGTCCAGATCCCGGTGGCATTGGCGACGATTCGCGCCCGAACCCCGATTTCCCGCCCGCCGGTTTCATCCAGGACGTGGGCGCCGACGACGCGGCCCCCCGCTTTCATCAGCCCGGTCACGCGGGCGTGGTTGACCATCACCGCGCCGTGGAGATGGGCGGCTTTGGCAGTGATCAGCGTCAGGCGAGCGTCGTTCACCTGAACGTCGTAGTAGCGGCCCGCGTTGAGCAAACCCCGCCCGGCAACCAGCGGCTCACGGCGTTGCACTTCCGCCGGGTACAGCCAGCGGTGGCGTTGGACGTTGCGGAAGAGGCTTAGCGCATCGTACATAATCATCCCGGCGCGCAGTTTCCAGGGGGCCGGTTTCTGCCCCCGGTAGAGCGGGTAAAGGAAAGGCAGCGGACGCGCCAGGCGGGGAGCGATCTTGCGCATCACGCGCCGCTCATTGCAGGCATCGAATACCAACTTGAATTCGCCATACTCCAGGTAGCGGATGCCGCCGTGGATGAGGCGCGTGGAGCGGCTGCTGGTGCCGCTGCCAAAATCGTCTTTTTCGACCAGTGCGGTGCGGAAGCCGCGCATTGCCGCATCGCGGGCCACCGCCACGCCGGTGATACCACCGCCGATGACCAACAGGTCAAACTCCTCCTGGGCCAGACGATCTACGTTCTCCTGGCGGGTGGTGGCAGAGAAAGGGCGGTTCGGGGAAGTTTTGGCCATACCCACCCCCCTCAGGAGGGTAGCAGGATGCCGGGGTTCATAATGCCGGCAGGGTCGAGGGTCTGCTTGAGCATCCGCAGCACCTTCATACCCACCTGGCCGACTTCTTCCTCAAGCCACGGGGCGTGGTCGCGGCCTATGCCGTGGTGATGGGTGAGTGTGCCACCAGCAGCCAGGATAGCACCTGTGGTGGCCTGCTTGACCGTCTGCCACTGAGCCTGTCTCGCCAGCGGGTCGGGGTCGTCCACCTGTCGGCCCAGGAAAGTCGAATAGAGTGACGCGCCGTGTTCGTAGGCGTGAGAGATGTGGGTCATCACGTAGCCGGGGCCTCCACCGGAGGCAGTGATAGCCCCATTCATCGCACTGACCATAGCCTCGTACAGATTCATCAGGTTCGACCAGGTAGTGGCCGTTTCCAGCGTGTCCACCATGACGGAGTGGCCCAGAAGCGTGTCTCGCAAGTAGGGCTGGGCGTAACGATCGCGTTTCCACGACCGCCCCACCGCCTGCCCCAGCAAGAGGCCCCGATGGTCAGCGCATATTTCCAGCGCCAGGTCCCATTGCTGGGCGGCCCATCCGGCATCCCCGTCGAAGCCCAGCAACATCAAGGTGCTGCCCGTGATAAGATCATATCCCCGTACCTTCAAGTACCGCTCGAACAGGTCGTCGGTCAACCGGCGCAGGCCGTGGTGCTCGTGACTCATCACAGCCTGGGCAGCCGTCTCGGGCGCGTCGGAGAGGCGCACAAGGGCCGGGCGCACCTGGGGGCTCTGCATCAGGTCGCGGAAAGCGGCGATACCATCCTCCAGGCCGTGGAACAGGATGCCTCGGTAATCCTGCACCGCTGGCGAGGGATGGATGCGCATCGTAGCCTCGGTGATGACACCATAGGTGCCCTCAGAGCCGACGAGCACTTGTAGAAGACTGGGACCAGCGGCGGTAGCGGGTGTGTCCTTCGTCTCAATGATACCGACCGGGGTGACGACCCGCACGGCTTGGGTCATGTCCTCAATCTTGCCGTAGCCGATGGAGTTCTGGCCGGCCGAGCGAGTGATGATCCAGCCGCCAAGGGTGGAGAACTCGAAGGATTGGGGAAAGTGGCCCAGCGTGAAGCCAAACGCGTTCAGTTGGGTCTCCACTTGTGGGCCAGTCGCTCCGGCCTGGATGCGAGCCGTGCGTGAGATCGGGTCTACCGAAAGCACGCGGTTCAGCCGGGCCAGGTCCAGGGTGATCGCGGGCCGGTCGCCGGCGGTTGGCTCGACGCCTCCCAGGATGGAACTGCCACCGCCGAAGGGAATGACGGTAACATCACGATCGGCTGCCCAGGACAGCAGGGAGGCAATCTGTCCCTGGTCGGCGGGATAGACGACGGCGTCGGGAGGATTGGGGATGCGACTGGCGCGGATGCGGATCAGATCACGGTAGGACTTGCCGTATGCATGCTCGACGCGAGCCTGTCTGTCGGTACGCACCGGTCCCTCACCCAGCAGTTTGCGCAGAGATGAGAGCATCGGGTCGTCCAGGCGTGGCGGTCGCAGTGAAATCTCCTCCAGGGGAATGGGCGGTGTATCGTGCTCAATTGCCTCGTCGGGCAGTTCGAGCCATTCCTGGAGCGCAGGCCAGAAAGCGGTGCGGCCCTCCAGCGAGTAATCCTGATCCAGTGTGCCCCATCCCCACCAGCGCAGATTTGGAATGTCCATAGTGCTCAGTCCTCAGTGCAAAGTCTCAGGTCCTTGACCCTCGGTCTTCAGCCCAAAGTCGTCAATCTTTCTCTCTGGGCACTATTTTACCGCCGTGCAAGAAGAGTGTCAATAGGAATCACGTCCTATTTCCGTGAGGTCTCCGTGAGGAGACCACGATGCTGACCGCCTTACTGGTTCAGTCGGAGGCTGGCGAACTCCAGCGTTCGATTGGGCCGCAAGGTACGCCAGTGTGTCACCTGTCTTTCGCTCCTGCTCGGACTGGCGCCTACCCACTTGCGCAGCAAGACGTTGTCTACATAACTCCCTTCGTCAGTAACGCTGGAGTCGCTGGAGAAGACGAAAGCGATCCAGATCTGCTCTTCCCCCAGCAGGTTGCCCAGTTGATGGACATTGCTAAAATCCACCAGTTCGCCTGTCGTCCAGGTTGACCAGTCGCCTGTGCGACGGTTGCCCTGGAAGTCATTCCCATCAATGGAGACGCCCCAAAAGAAATAGTCGTGATAGTCTCCCTCGGTTTTACTCCACCAATCAAAGGTCAACTCGGCAGCTCGGTGACGACCACGTGCGCCGCCACCTCGCTGCCGCTGTTGGCAATGGTGAGGGTGAACGTGATGGAATCACCAGGCATGAAGCCGCTGCCGACCACTCGCTTGGTGATGTCAACGTCCGGCTGTTCGAGGGCGACCGTGCTCGTGCGCGGGCGGATGACGACATTCTGCAGCACACCTGTTTCAACTGTATACTGCGGTGGCATGGGGTCAGCGGACACCCGCGCATTGTCGCCCGAGAAGGCCGCCAGCAGCGCCAGGCAGATCAGTGAGCCCAGTAACGCCCGTGTTTTCATCCGTCATCCCCCTTCGGGAGCCCCAGGCCCGCTGGTAAGTAAAATAACACGGGCTGCGGAGAGGGAACACAGGGCATAAAACTCTGACGGGAGGAGTGATAGTCCCGACCGTCTCTTCGTGAACTTCATTATATGTCAGGTGGATGGCAGTGTCAAATATGGTGTCATTGGAGAGTAATTGAGGAGTATGATCTGGCTTTGCACCACGTGCCCCTGCTGCCGTTTTTGTGCTATAATATACTTGGGAGGTATCATCTCAATATGTAGGGGCGAACCCTCGTGGTCGCCCTCTTGGGCAGGTACAAGGCTTGCCCCTACCCCGATTTATTGAAAATATACATCTGGGAGGGTCTGTGATGAATAAGGATGCTTATCTCGCCAAGTCACTTTCTGCTGGCACTGTGCAGTGTCTGGTTTGCGAGCACTTCTGCGCCATCCGGCCTGGTGAGGCTGGTAAGTGCGGTGTGCGCCGGAACATTGATGGCACGCTCTACCTGGTCGTCTACGGGAAACCCATCGCCGTCCACGTGGATCCCATCGAGAAGAAGCCTCTCTTCCATTTTATGCCTCGGGGCGATGTTCTCTCCATCGGTACGTACGGTTGTAACTTCCGCTGCCCCTTCTGCCAAAACTGGCACATGTCACAGACGCGCGACTTCGACGCCCAACACGACTATCTGGGACAGCAGGCGATGCCTGAGGCGCTCGTCAATACCTGTCTCAGAGACCACATCCCGATGATCGCCTACACTTACAACGAGCCTACCGTCTTCTTCGAGTACACCTATGACACCGCCAGACTGGCCCACGAGCACGGGATCAAGAGTGTTTACGTCTCCAACGGTTACATGTCACAGGCCGCGCTCGATATGATCGAACCTTGCCTGGACGGTATCAACGTGGACCTCAAGGCCTTCACCGAGAAGTTCTATCGCGAGCAGTGCCAGGCGCGGCTGGAACCGGTCAAACGCAACATCGCCCACATCGCCCGCGAGACCGACATCTGGATTGAGATCACCACCTTGCTGATCCCCGGCCTCAACGACTCTGAAGACGAACTGCGGGCAATGGCGGAGTGGCTGGCAGAAGTGGACCCAGAGATGGTCTGGCACGTCACCGCCTTCCACCCCGATTACGAAATGCTCGACCAGCCACGCACCTCTCAACGTGCGCTGTCTCGCGCCTATGAGATCGGCAAACAAGCCGGGCTGCACTACGTCTACGTCGGCAACGTGATGGACGCGGATCGGGAGAGTACGTACTGCCCCCAGTGTGGCCAAAAACTGATCCAGCGTCACTGGTACAGTGTGAAAGAGTTGTGGCGCGAACGTGGCGTGTGTCCCCAGTGCGGCTACGCCACCGCCGGAGTGTGGTCGTAATCAGCAGTTTTGCTCATTGGTTCATTGTTCATTGACACGGAGGTGCCTGATGTCCGAGTTGCCTGTTCGCCAACCAGCCGTCGCCGGTCAGTTCTACCCCGGCGACCACACGAGTTGTGTCAGGATGATCGAGCAGTGTCTACCTGCCGAGCCCAGTCCTGACCTTCCTGAGAAGATCGTCGCTGGCCTGGCGCCCCACGCCGGCTGGGTCTTCTCGGGCCCTGTCGCCGCCAGAGTCTTTGCCGCCATACACACCCAGGGCGCGCCTGAGACCTTTGTCCTCCTCAGCGCCGTGCACCGCTGGTCCGCGTCCCGCCCGGCTATCTACGCCCGTGGCCGTTGGGTCACCCCCTTGGGAGAGATCGAAGTGGACGAGGAACTGGCAGCGGCTGTCCTGGAAGCCGGCGACGGCCTGCTGGTCAGTTCCTCAGAGGCCCACTCTGGCGAGCATTCCGCTGAGGTGCAGGTGCCTTTCATCCAATACCTCTTCCCCGAGGCAAAGATTCTCCCCATCCTGATTCCCCCCGGCGAAGACGCTGCCCGCACCGGAGAGGTCATGGGGCAGGCGGTGAGCGCAGCGCAGAGACCCATTGTCGTCGTCGGCACGACCGACCTGACCCACTATGGTTCGACGTACTACGGCTTCGCGCCAGCCGGGGTGGGCGAGCGGGCGCTGGAGTGGGTGCGGGCCAACGATGAGCGAGTCATCGATCTCATCTTGGGCCTGCGGGCGGAGGAAATCATCGCTGAGACCGCCACCCACCGTAATGCCTGCGGAGGTGGGGCGGTGGCCGGGACGATCGCCGCCGCCCGGACGCTGGGGGCGGAGAAGGGCTACCTGCTGGAGTACACCACCAGCCACCACGTTATGCCCCGGGGCCCGGCCACCGACTTTGTCGGCTACGCCGCCATCGTCTTCTAAACAGACAGGGGGTCGCCTATGTCTCTTTCATCTGCAGACCGCCGATACTTGCTACGGCTGGCCCGCGAGGCCATCGCCCGCCACCCGCGTAGGGAGGGGCCGCCGCCGGTAGACCTGGACACGCTGCCCGAGTCGCTCACCCGCAACGGGGCCAGTTTCGTCACGCTGACCAAGTATGGGCAGTTGCGGGGCTGCATCGGTTCGCTGGAACCACGCCGCCCACTGGTGCTGGATGTGCGAGAAAACGCGGTCAGTGCAGCCTTCCACGATCCTCGCTTTCCCCCTGTGCGCCCGGATGAGTTGGGCGTCCTGGACATTGAGGTCTCCGTATTGAGTCTCCCTCAGCCGCTTTCCTACGATGGCCCCGACGACCTCATCGCCAGGTTGCGTCCAGGCGTGGACGGCGTGGTCATTGAGCGCGGCTGGAATCGGGCCACCTTCCTTCCCCAGGTATGGGAGAAGTTGCCAGACCCCCACGAATTCCTGCAGCACCTGTGCCTCAAGGCCTATCTTCCCTCCGACGCCTACCGCCACCCCGGCCTAGACGTATATACCTACCAGGTGGAAAAGTTTGAGGAAGAGTGAGTTCGGAAACTGGCTCTTTTTGAGCATATCTACCCCGCGAAATCCGGAAGACCCTATGGGCTCTTTGCAAGGCGTGTGGCCAGGCCCCGCATGTCCCGGCCGCCGGTGAGAAACTCCGCCAGCAGCCTGCGGAAGCGCTGCGGCTCGTCCACCATCGGGAAGTGGTACGAGTTTTCCATCGGGACATGTCCGGCGGAACCCAGCCCCTCCAACCAGCGAGGCAGCGGCGGCCGGACCACGCGATCATTTGCACCGTGTACCAGAAGCAGCGGCACTCGACACCCTTGCACGAGTGGGCGGAAGGAGCGTTCTCCTACCTCTCGCGCAGTGCGGGCCACAGCCATCCAGTCGCTGGCGGCCAATCCGTCCCGGGCCAGCCTGTAACCCGGACCGGAGCGGAAGAAGCGCGTATAGATGTCCGGCGTGCGTGCCCCTTTGAGCCATTCGTCCACCTGGCTGCCCATCAGCGGCATGGCAAGCGCCATCAGCCGCTCCACCTGAGGAATGCGTACGGCCATAAAGAGGCCCACGACGGCCCCCAACCCGTGCCCCACGACGGCGATGTGCTCTAACTGAAGTTGCTGGATGAACTCGCGCATCTGGCGTAGATAGCCGTCAATCGAGTACAAATTGGCAGGGCGGCCAGACTGACCAAACCCCCACAGGTCGGGGGCAACGGTGTAACTGGAGACGGGCATAGAGGTCATCGTGTCGAGCCAGTAGGCAGAAGTGCCGACCCAGGTGTGGAGGAAGATCACTGTCTGCTCCCCCCATCCGTACTCCTCGTAGTGGGTTACCATTTCTCTGTACCCAGCCTTGGCCATCTCTCACCTCCTGGGGCGTCTGCCCCGCTCTTGCGGCTCAACGATAATCTCAATCTCTCGTTCCCCGGTCGGGACGACCTCAAAGAAGGTGTTGCCGACCTTCAACGGGATTGGGTCGCCCTCCTCGTCCGTCAGCGTCAGCATGTCCTCCCGCCCCCAGCGCTGCCAGAACCCGTCTATCCGCATCCCGTCGCGGAAGATGATCGCGCAGTTGGAGTCCCAGAGCGCGAACTGGATCGAGAGCGCACCGCTGTGCGGTTCCTCGATGATATCGGTGTTCCACTGCGGCACGTAGAGCACCACCACGTTGGCTGCGCTGAGTTGCTGCCCGTCGAGCGCGTCGGTGTGCGGAGCACCGTCACTCCAGCGCAGGTAGCGGCCGCTGTCTTCGTCGTAGCGCCACTCGGTGTCCTGCCGGTACCACGGGATGTAGACGCAGGTCGCTGGCTCACCCTCGATCGTCGGTTCTTCAGAGAAGACCATGCCCTCCAGTTCCTGCCTCCCGCTCACGCCGCGCTCCGCCGCCCACTCGCGCAGTACAGCCGGGTCGGTAAACATCGTGTGCTCCAACGGCACGTTGCGGCTGAAGTCGCGGTAAAAGACCGGCGCACCGACGCCGACGCTGGGCGAAGCGACCCTATCAGGGTAGAGGTCCGAATCCTTGATCAGCGCCAGAACGCCGTTGCTGAAGCCGGAGCAGCCCAGGACTGCCTTGTACATCGCCGGGATCTCCAGGTCTATCAGGCGGCCGCTACGGCAGGAACCCACCCGCTCCGGGTCCTTCCCCAGGTAGACCGCAGTCCAGCGGGTGGCAAACCAACCTTCGTTGTAATGCTCGAAGATCAGGTCGGCGCTGTTGATGCCCGCCTGGGGGCGCACGTACTGAGGCCACGTGTTGGCGATCTTGATCGCCACCGGCACCCGCTCCAGCAGGCTGGGGTCAGACATTACCTCGCCGGTGAGCGGATTGACGTTTTCGGGCCACGGCGTGGGCGTGGGCGTGCGTGTGGGGGTGGGGGTAAGCGTGGGGGTGGGGGTGGCGGTTGGAGGCGGAGGCGTCGCCGTCGGCGCAGGGGTATGAGTCGGTGCAGGAATTGCCTCCACCGTTTCACTACTGCTACAGCCGCCCAGCGCGCCCGAAACGAGCGCCGCCACTACTAACCCGACGGCGATCTGCGTCAACACACGCCGCCACCGCTTGTGCTTCGTGTGGCTCATCCTGATCTACCTCCACGTGGGATTACCGCAACGCGGTGTATTATAGCACAAGCGGGGCGTGCGGCAACCGTTTGAGACCACTCTTGCCCCCCATTTCCTTTTGCTGTACAATACTGTCACTTGGGATTTCGCGTGGTCGGGGTGTTGGATTCCCCAACTTGTTGGGGGTGCGCCACGAAGAACCCGAACAAGTTCGGGACTCCGATATATCATCCACGCAAACTCCCAGAGACCCTAACTGGCCAAGGTCATCGGTGACCGGTTCGCCGAGATGATGTTGACCGAAGAGGAGCAGCGCGACGTGGACCTGACGCTCCAGACAGAGTACGGCGTGGTCCCCAATGTGGAGATGGGGCAGCCCTTCGATTGGAAGAGATGAGCAAAGTGCCATTCATCCCCGGAAGACCCGCCGAGCCCCGCGGCCCGCTGGCCCGCTATTGCCCTGTTCAGCCGGTCCAGGCGGCGGGGGCCTACGTGCAGGCCCTCACCCGGCCCGGCGACCTGGTGGTGGACCTGTTCTGCCAGGGGCCGACGGTTGTGCGGGAAACGGTCACCGCCGGCCGTCGCGCGTTGGGCTTCAGTGTCAACCCTTTGCTCCTCGTCGCCGCGCGCCTGGGGCTGGGCCAACGCGACGCCGATGCGCTCAACACTGCCTTCACCCGCCTGGCCGACAGCCCCAAAGGGGATGTCCCTCTGCGCCGCCACCTGGCCTCTCTCTACCGCTCCGCCTGCCCAGCCTGCGGAACGGCGGGCGTCGCCGAGTGGTTCGGTTGGGACCGCGATGGAGACTACCCTTTCAAGAAGGCGGTGCGCTGCCCCAAATGCGAGGGCCTGCAGGAAGGAGCGCCGGACGACGAAGACTTGCGCGCCGCTCATCGTTTCCAGCCACGAGGGTTGGCCTACTACTACGCACTCGACCGCGTGGCCCCGCTTGGTCACCCGGCACGGGAACGGGCCACTCAACTGGTCGAACTATACACGCCGCGCAATCTCTCCGCGCTGATGGACTTAGGCCGGCGGCTCGAAGGGTTGGAGGCCGGAGAGGAAGTCAGGATCGCGCTGGCCGGCGTACTCCTCGATTGCTTCGACGCGGGTTCCAGCCTCTACCCTTACGGTGAGGAGCGACCACGTCCTCGCACGTTGCGTGTCCCGTCCCTCTATCTTGAGCGCAACGTCTGGCTGTGCTTCGAGGAGGGGCTGTCGCGCCTCCTGGTCGAGCAGTCGCCGCTCCCTCCCCCAGCCCCCCCCGCCCCCTCCCCAGCCCTCTCTGCCCTCTCCCCAGCCCTCCCCCCAGGGGGGAGGGAGAAAAGAGACGAAGAGCATCTGCACCAGGCCGAAGACGTCACCGCACTGGTGAGGGGTGATGCGGAGGGATACGCGCTGGTCGGCTGCGCGGCCCGCGACGTGGGGAAAGTCACCCCACCTGGGAGTGTCGCCCTCATCTTCGCCGACCCGCCCCGGCCCGATGGGGTCTTCTGGGCACTCTCGGCGTTGTGGGCAGGATGGCTGTGGGAGTCGCCCGCCGCCCGCGCCCTGCGTCCTTTCCTGCGCCGGCGGCGCTTCGATTGGGACTGGCACTGGCGCGTGTTGCAGGTGGCGCTGAAAGCGGCCGGACCGCTGCTTGCTACCGGGGGTCACCTGGTCACCCTCTTCTCCGACCCCGACAATGCACTGTTGGGATCGGTCTGCCTGGCAACCAGCAGCGCAGGCTACCTCCTGGAAGGATGGGGCTACAGCCCTGGGGTCGGCCACCGGTTGGTCTGGCGCTGGGCGCCGGAGATTGCAGATCGTAGATCGCAGGCTGCACCGGCCAACGTGGAGACGTTGGAGCACGAGTTGATGGCCGTGGCGGAGGAAACCGTGGTCAACACTCTTCGGGAGCGGGGGGAGCCGACGGTCTACGCACTGCTACACGCCAGCGCGTACGCGCGGTTGGCCGAGCGGGGATTGTTGATGCGTACGGCGGCGGTCCTGGAGAAAGGGGGCGGCCACACACCCCTCGCGTTGGCCGCCGAGGCAGTCCGCCGCGCCTTTGAGGCCGCCCCAACGGTCCGGCTTGCAGACCATGAGGGGACAGAAGGCGCGCTGCGGTGGTTGGCGGATCCGAACCAGTCCGTTGAGCCTGTGGTGAGCAACGTCGAACCACCTCTGGCCGACCGGGTCGAGGCTCTGGTGTGGGAGTTGCTTGCCCAGCGGCCGGCCTGGGGCCTGGAGGAACTGGTGGGCGCGGTCTACACCCGCTTTCCCGGCCCTCTCACGCCCGATCTGGCGCTGGTGATGGTCTGCATCGACTCGTACAGCGTGCAGGAGGACAAATCGCTCTGCCTGCGTCCCGAGGATGCTCCCCCGCGGCGCGCCGCCGAACTCGAGGCGCTGCGCGATGATCTGGCGGAGTTTGGGGAGCGGCTGGAGTTCAAGGTGAGGCGGGGGGCCGGCTGGGACGTGTGCTGGCTGGAGGGAGGGAGGGCGGTCTACCTCTTCACTATCTCGGCCACGGCAGCCCTGGGGCCGCAACTACTCACCGGGCAGGCCGTAGATATGGATAGGGAGGGGCAGCGCTGTCTGGTCCTACCCGGCGGCCGGGCGCAGTTGGTGAGCCTCAAGTTGCAGCGCGACCCGCGCCTGGCCCACGCGGTCGAGGCGGGCGCGTGGCAGTTCATCAAGTTCCGCCACCTGCGCCGCTTGATCGTCGAGCAGGAACTGGACCGCCACGCGCTCAAGACGGTGCTGGGCCTCGACCCCATCGTCGAGCAGGAGGCGGCCCAAATTCCACTGTTCTGAGGGTCGATTTTTAACGCAGAGACGCAGAGGCGCAGAGATTCTTAAGCGGCGCTTAACTGCTCAGCCAGTCATAAATGGAACACGGAGCAACACGGATCATACGGATGTACGCGGATAAAAAGGAGTTCACCAATGAAAAAAGGTTACCTTATCGCCCTGATCGTGCTAACTGTGTTGACGTTGATCTCGCTGGCGCTCAATGGCGCGATCATCATCAGCCTGCTGCGGGCGCAGCAAATCGCCTTGAACACAGTGGGCGACGCTCGCGCCATCATCACCGGCATCGGCGACGACACTTTCTCCTACACCTTCAAGATGGACCAGGACATTCCCATCGCGGTCAACATGCCCTTCAGCGAAGAGATCACTGTGCCCGTCAACACGACCATCCCGATCAACACCACCGTCATCATACCCATTGACCTGGGCATCACTTCCTACAACCTGAAGGTGCCCATCAACACCGTCGTTCCGGTGGATATGGAGTTCACCGTGCCGATCAGCAAGACGGTGGACATCGTCACCACGGTGCCACTGGACATAGACGTGCCGATAGAGATCCCCATCGCTGACACACTGCTGGTCGGCTACCTGGAGGAACTGGATGCAGCGCTGGCGCGGATCGAGGCGCAAGTGGGGCAGCCATTTAGCAGCGAAGATTGACGGGCAAGGCCGCCGGTCGTACAATTCGACCAGAATGACCGACCCTGATTGGGTCCTGGCCCACTTCACCCTCGCGGCCAACCTGACGACGCTACGGGAGGAATGTCGCTTCGTCCGCTCTGAGGAGGCGCTGGTGGCCCGTTACCAGGGGCTACCTTTCGCCGCTCTCTCCTTCCTGGGAGAGAGCCCGACGGCGCTGGCGGACCTGGCAGCCCAACTGGTCAGTGCCGGCGAATCGTTCTATCTCCTGCTAAACGAGCAAGAAGCGCGGGTAGCGCAGCAGGCCTTCGCGGTGGAGCAGGTTCACTCGGAGTGGCAGATGCTATTCGCGGATGACCCCACGGCGCTCGACCCCAGTGGCGCGGTGCTTTTGGGGCCCGATGACCTGGACCAGATGCAGGGCCTGGCAGCGGAGACGGGGCTGATGGCGTTGGAGGCAGACCCTTTCCGGCACGGCCCGGCCTTTGGGATCTGGGATCAGGAGCGGCTGGTGGCAATGGGGGGCACGCACCTGCGGGTCCCCGGCGCGGTGGAGATTGGCAATATAGCCACCCGCACCACCTACCGCCGCCGGGGATATGCCCGCCAGGTGGTGGCAGCACTGGTACAGGCACACGTGGCAGCGGGCCAGAGAGTCTTCCTGATGGTATTTCAGACCAACCAGGCGGCGGTACAGTTGTACGAGGAGTTGGGTTTTGTGCGGCTGCGGCCGATGTTCCTGTTGCGCTGCCGGCTGGGAGCACCTGGCGGGTCCAAATCTGATTCGTAACTGCTCAGCCCAGCAGTCGTTACACAGAGTTACACGGAGCAGACACAGAGAACCACAGAGATAGGGAGATAGCCCGTATGCAAACGCTGTATTCTTTGCTGAAACATGGCATTACGGGCAAACCTGGTCTTTTT
>JADHWW010000214.1 GCA_016783285.1 Anaerolineae bacterium | reverse complement strand
CCAGCGCCGACGCTGCTGCAACTGCCGGGCTGCACAGGTAGACCTGGTCGCCGAGGGCCCCCGAACGGCCAGGAAAGTTGCGCGGGTAAGTGCGCAAGGAGACTGCGCCCTTTGGCGGCTGGAGTTCCAGGCCCAGGCACGGGCCACAGCAAGGCTCCAGGATGCGTGCTCCGGCCACAATGAGGTCGGCCAGTTCGCCGGACGTGGCCAGCACGTGGTACACCTGCCGGGTTCCCGGTGTCACGGCCAGTGTGACGTGGGGCGGAACACGCTGCCCGCGCAGCATACGAGCGACCAGCGCCAGGTCCTCGTAACTGCCATTGGTGCAACTGCCTACGATGACCTGGTCCACCGGCGTGCCAGCCACCTCTCGCACCGTCGCCACGTTACCAGGACTGGCTGGCAAAGCGATCAATGGCTCGACGGTAGAGAGGTCGAGCCCCATCTGCTCGTCGTAAGTGGCGTCGGGATCCGGGCCCAGGAGGCGGAAATCGGCCTCACGGCCTTGAGCGGCCAGGTAACGCCGCACCTGCTCGTCGGCTGGGAAAATCGAGGTCGTGACTTCCAGTTCCGCACCCACTGAAGTGATGGTGGTGCGTTCCGGCACGTTGAGGGTGGCGACCCCCGGCCCGGTGAACTCGACTGCCCTGCCGACTCCCCATCGTGTGCCCAGACGGCGCAACAGTTCCAGGATCACGTCTTTGGCGCTCACCCAGGGACGGAGTTGGCCTGTCAATTCGATGCCCACGATGGCCGGCATGCGCACGTGGTAGCGGGCGGTGGCCATAGCGACGGCTACCTCCAACCCTCCTGCCCCGATCGCCATCGCCCCGACGGCTCCTGCCACCGGGGTGTGACTGTCGGCCCCCACCAGCAGCGCGCCGGGCCGGGCAAAGTGCGCCAGAAAGAGCAGGTGACAGATGCCGCTGCCGGGTGGGGAGTAGTAAAGCCCGTGGCGGGCTGCCATCGTGCGCAGATAGTGATGGTCAACGGCGTTCTCTGGACGCCCCTGGAGAGCGCCGTGGTCTACCAGTGACACGGCCTGCAGGCCGGGTGCCAGCGGCAGTCCCAGGGCCTCGAACTGGAGGTAGGTGGTCAAGCCCGTGGCATCTTCGGTGAGGGTCTGGTCAACCCGGAGCACGATTTCGCTATTGGGAAAAAGTTCCCCCTCGAGCAGATGCGCGGCTATGAGTTTGTGTGTCAGGTTCATACTTTCCCGTCGCAGGAGCGTGGCTCAGGCATGGGCTGCAAGTTCGAAGACGATTCGATAATCATTGACGATCAACTCATTGCCGGAGACTGCAACCGGAGCCAACACCGGCTCTGGTAGCGACAATGTCACTGCGTAGCCCTCTGACACCTCTCCCCGCACCACGATGACCGGCATCCTGGCACGACGTTCGCGGTCGAGAATTTCCCATGCTTCGAAAAAGGCCGGCATTGAAAGTTCGTCAACTTTGCGAGTGATAAAGTCATCCAGCACCTGTTCCAGTTCCGCAGTGCTTAACTCTTCCAACATCTTTTCAGTCATTGGTATCACCTTCCTATGGTTGTGATATGTGCATGGTGTGTATTTCACCTCTCGCGGCTCAGGAGCCTCTCCGCCAGTTCGTGGAGCGCCTCAACCGCCGGCCTTTCCAGATGCGCCTCCTCCAGCGCGGCCAGCGCCTGGGCGTGATGCTCTCGCGCCAGTTGCTCGGCATAAGCGCGGCTGTTTGTCTCTTGCAGCAACTCTGTCGCGTGGTGTACGTTGGCTGCCGAGAGTCTTTCCTGTGCCAACAGCGCACGCAGTTCCGCGCTGTGCTCCAGGCCGTGGAGGATGGGCAGTGACTTTTTGCGCCTAGCGACGTCGGCGCCGACCGGCTTGCCGGTGAGCGCCGGATCACCCCACACGCCCAGGACGTCGTCGCGCATCTGGAAGGCCAGCCCCAGGTGGTGGCCAAAGGTGCGCAGGTGTTCACGCTGGGCGCCGGGGGCCACGGCGATGAGGGCCCCCATCTCGCAGGCGCAGGCCACCAGCGCCCCGGTTTTTCTCTCAATCATCGCCAGGTAGTCTGCGATGGAAACGTCGGCGCGGCTCTCGAAGCCGATGTCGAGGTACTGGCCGCCGGTAAGGGCCACGCAGGTACGGTTGAAAAGGCGAAGAGCAGCCACGACGGTCGTGGCGGGCACGTCTCGCCCGGAGAGCCGCGCCAGGGCCAGTTGGGCCAGTGCAAACAGCGTGTCCCCGGCGTTGATCGCTTGAGCCTCCCCCCACAATGCCCAGACGGTGGGGCGGCCACGGCGGGTCTCATCCCGGTCCTCAATGTCGTCGTGGATGAGGGAGAAGTTGTGCTGTAGTTCGATGGCGGCTCCGGCAGGCAGCGCCTGCTCCCAATCGCCACCGCAGGCTTCGCAGGCCATCAGGCAGAGCACGGGCCGCACGCGCTTGCCGGTTCGCGCCTGGCAGGGGTTGAACGCCGCGTCGGCCCAGCCCAGGTGATAGCGCAGCATACTGAAGAGGCCCGCGCAGCGCGGGTCGGCGGCCTGGACGACGGCGCGCATTTCTGCCTCGAGAGGCGGTAGATAACGGTCGAAGAATGTTTCAAGGGACATTGTGCTGGATGCTTGGCCATCTGCCAGATTTGGGTCAAGTCGCTTTTGCCAGCGCCTCGCTTTTGGCCAGATATTTGTAGTACCAGGCAAGCCAACAATTAGACCAGCCGAACAGTTTCGTATCGCGCATGATCCTCTTGACTTGATCGCGGCTCATTTTCGCTCCGGCAATAAGCACATTGACGTTATTTCGGCTGAGCGCCAGCGTTTTCACTGCGAAGAAGTAGGGCCACATACAGGCTAGCCGAATGCGATGCTGGCGGCGTGGAAAGGTCTCAATGTAACTGATCACATGCCGCAGATGGCGTTCCGCCTTGTCGGCTAACATGTCTACGACCTTCAAGGCCAGTTCTGCGTTTGCGGGGTCAAAGAGCCCGTCACGGGTCAGGCCAACCTGTTCATAAAAGGTGCGTGGCACAAAGACCCAACCTCGCTCGTAATCCTTGCGCATCCCCCGGATCACGTTGACTGTTTGTAACGCCAGCCCGAACTCCCGTGCCAGGGGCATCAGTTGCGATTTGCGCTTACGGATAACGGGCGAGTACCAGGCAAAAACGTCGGTCAGCAAATAGCCCACCTGGCCCGCTACCTGGTGCATATAGTCATCCAGCGCCTCCTCATTCTCTACGAAGGGGCCATGCTCCTGCCAGCGGGCCATACCCAGTGAAGTCTCGATCACATGTAGCCTGACGGCCTCTTGAATTTCGGAGGGGAACTGGTCGAATTGCTCGATAATCTCACCGGCGTGTTGGGCGACGTAAACTTCGGGGTCGCTATGGTCCAGGTCGGAAATACGGGCGGTCAGGTTTTCTGGTGACACCTCCCCGCTCAACACTTGCACCCACAAACGGAGCAGTTGAACTTTGCGTTCGACCTCCATTGTTTCATGATCTTCCAGACAATCAGAGACGCGAAAGAGTAGATAGGAAACGGTCAGGATGTCTCGCAAGATTTGCGGCAATTGTTCGATGGATAATGCAAAAGTGCGACTAACCTGGCGCAGCATCTCGTATTGGTTCATGGGGCTTGTGTTCTCCTTGTCTTTGGTATACCAGTGAGCATGATGGGAGTGCGCCGGAGAGCCTGGATGTCGGCGGCGGCGGCGGCGAACATGGCGATGCGCAACTGAGTCATCAGGACGGCGATGAGTTCGGCTACGGCGGCGGTGGACTCACTAGCGGCACGCAGAAAGGGCCCGGCAACGCCACACGCGGCCGCGCCCAATGCGATGGCCTTGGCTATCTGGATGCCGTCACGAGTGCCGCCGCTGGCGATGACGGGCATGTCGGGTGCGCCTCGCCGGGCCATCAGCAGGCTTTCGGCGGTGGGGATGCCCCAGTTGGCGAAGGCTGCGGCCACCAGCCGTTCCCGCTCGGTCGTGGCGCGGTGCATCTCCACCTGGCTCCACGAAACACCTCCGGCCCCGGCGACGTCAATCGCCGCTACGCCAGCGTCCGCCAGTTGGCGGGCCACCTGCTCCGAGATGCCCCACCCCACTTCCTTGATGACCACCGGTACCTCCAACGCCCGGCAGACCACCTCGATTTTGGATAGCAGCCCGGCAAAATCAGTTTCGCCTCTGGGTTGGAGCGCCTCCTGCAGTGGGTTGAGGTGCAGGATCAGAGCGTCTGCTTCTACCATCTCGACGGCGCGGCGACATTCGTCGGGGCCGTAGCCATAGTTCAGTTGCACCGCGCCCAGGTTGGCCAGCAGGAGCACGTCGGGGGCGATGCGGCGCACGCGGTAGGTATCTGCCAGGGATGGGTCTTCGATGGCGGCGCGCTGTGAGCCCAGCCCCATCCCGATCCCGGCGGCCTGGGCCGCTTCCGCCAGCCGCCGGTTGATCGCGCTGGCCTCCGGCGTGCCACCGGTCATCGAAGAGATGAGGAGCGGGGCCGCCAGACGCTTGCCCAGCAGCGTCGTAGAGGTATCCACCTCGTCCAGGTCGAGTTCGGGCAGCGCGCAGTGGATAAAGCGGTAGCGCTTCAAACCGGTGGAGACGTGCTTGAAATCAACGTCCTCTTGCAGGTTGATGCGGATGTGATCGGACTTGCGTTGTTGGTGCATGTGCTCCTTCGTAACTTGAGATGCCCATCCGTGTTCTTTATGACAGACAGGGGTGATTTGAGATTGGTTGATGTAAGATTGACAGATTTACCGTAGACACCGCGAAAGCACAAACAGTCAATTGGCTAGAGATTGTGTCTCTTTGCTCACAATGTTTCGCGCGGCTTTTCAAATCTCCAAATCTCAAATCCGTAAATCTTAAATCGCCCCTATGATACTGGTAGTGGCGATAGTTGTCAACCTGCGCGGCTTGACAAACCTCTCTCTGTGAGTAGAATATCGTTATCAATAGCCAGGAAAATTAAAGGGAGGTAAAATCAATGGCAGATCCATTTGAACGAGTCAAAACAATCGTCGTTGACCTGTTGGGAGTGGAGCCGGACAAGGTCACCCCGGACGCGCGCTTCCGCGAGGACCTGGGAGCGGATTCCCTCGACCTGGTCGAACTGATTATGGAGTTTGAGGAAAAGTTCGGCGGAACGATCTCTGATGAGGACGCTCAGCAGATCACGACGGTTGGCCAGGCAGTGGCCTACGTCGAACAGCGTATGGCTGACTAGCCCCGCTGACTGGCGCAAGGGCACGAGGCTACCGGTGAACACCGGTAGCCTTTTGCTTTGGGGCAGTCCATGCTATACTTCCAATAATCAACGTTGGAGATGAAGAACATGGAATGTAAAATAGAAGAGAATCTGGCGTATTGCAACTGCACCTACGAGCCCTGCTCCAAAAAGGGCAAGTGCTGCGAATGTATCCGCTACCACTGGCGGATGGGCGAATTGCCGGCCTG
>JADHWW010000099.1 GCA_016783285.1 Anaerolineae bacterium | reverse complement strand
GAGCCCAGTCGAAGTATCCGCAATCCGCAATTCGCAATTCGCAATTCGTTATGGAATTGGCTTCGCCGTCGCCTTCAAAAACGTGGGCTTTTCCTTCGGCTACCAGGAGAATTGTTGGGCCAAGATCGAACTGCGAGGCAAAGCGGAGATTGAGAAGGCGGTGGTCTACATCGGCAGCGCCGAGGTGGGGCAGGGCAACCACACCGTCGTCCATCAGATGGCGGCCGAGGCGCTGAACCTGCCGCTGGAGCGGGTGCGCCTGGTCGCCTCAGACACGGCCACCAGCCCCGGCAGTGCTGGCTCTGTCTCTGCCTCGCGGATGACTTTTATGTCCGGCAACGCCATTCGGGAAACGGCGGAGCAGGCGCTCGAACGTTGGCAGGCCGGGGAACGACCGGCCGTCGTCGAGCACACCTACCTGGCTCCCAGGAGCACGCCATTCGACCCAGAGACCGGGCACGGCACGCCCAACTTTGCCTACGGCTACGTCGCCCAGGCGGTGGAGGTGGAGGTGGACACCGAGACCGGCGAGTTGCGCGTCCTGCGCGTCGTCTGTGCCGATGACGTGGGCCAGGCAGTCAACCCACAGAACATCGTCGGGCAGATCGAGGGGGGCGTGGCGCAGGCGGTGGGCTGGGCCACTTGCGAGAACTTGCTCACTGCCGAGGGGCGCGTGCTGACGCCGAACCTCAGCACCTACCTGATCCCCACCATCGGCGACGTGCCGCAGCGGGTGGACTCCATCATCGTTGAGCACCCCGACCCGCGCGGGCCGTGGGGTGCGCGCGGGATGGGAGAGATGCCCTTCATCCCGCTGGCCCCGGCGCTCGTCGCCGCCGTCCACGACGCCACCGGCGTCTGGTGCGACGAGTTGCCGCTGACGCCGGAGCGGGTGCTGGGTAACTTGGTGACTCGGCGACTCGGTGACTGGGTGACTCGGTGACTGGGTGATTGGAGGAAAGTATGGGCAAGTATCAAGAGTTGGAAGAGATTGAGGTGTATCAATTGGCGGTGGCGGTGGGCGACTGTCTCTGGGAGATCGTGTCATCCTGGTCGTATTTTGCTCGAGACACGGTGGGCAAGCAGATGGTACGGGCGGCTGATTCCATTGGAGCAAACATCGCCGAGAGTTACGGGCGTTCACCTTCCCGAAAGCTGCAGCGATGCACCGACCAAGTACAACAAGCGCTTTTGAGGCAAGTTTTGATCAAAGTTAACACATCTGCAGCTTTCGGGAAGGTTCCCATGACACTACTCTCGCGGCTCATTGTACGAGACCAAACACTGGGTCGGACGCAGCCATGATCGCGGGTTGATGAACGACACGATTTTCGATGACCTGATGAACCGTATGCGCATCCTGGCCCCCAAACTCAATGCCTATATCAACAGCAAGCGCCAACAGCGCGCCCAATCCAAGTAACCCAGTTACCCAATTACCCAGTAACCCAGTCACCCAATCACCCAATCACCCAGCATAGGAGCGAAGCGAAATGTTCCACTCATCCGACCGTGTCCTCGTCGCCATTATGAACAACCGGCGCGACTTTGAGACCGCGCGAGACGAGGGTTGGTATCGTGTTCCCCACAAGCACGCGCCCCAGAGCACCACCGAAGCGGCTGTGCTGGCTTTTTACTTTACCAAAGCCTTTGGCGACGAAAAGTGGTCCGTCCGCTGGTACGGGCCCGTGCGCGGCCACGAACTGGTTCGCCGCCGCGACCTTTTGCCTGACCAGATTGACCATCCCCGCGCCGACGAGGTGTACTACAAACTCCAATTGGGGCCGCTGATGCAACTGGAGCGGCCCATCCCCAGCCTGCGTTGGCGGCGCATCGCCTTTATCGAGACCTCGTGGGACCGCCTCACCGCCGCCGAGGAGGTCAACGACCTCTACGCCTCCGGCGCCGACGGCCTCTACGTCACCCTCAAGGAAGCGGGCTTTTGGCCGGAGCGCGAGTTCGAGGTGCGGGAGAGCGGCGTGGCGTACACGGTGGACCTGGCGATTCCCTGCCAGGAGGGCGCCGTGACCATCGCCGTGGGCGACCGGCCCGCTCCTGCCGGCGCCATGCGCGACCCCGACCCGCAGGCCGTGCGCCGGGCAGTCGAGCATCTGGGTGGCGCGCTGTCCCTCCGCCGGTAGGGAGAAGCATGCTAGACCCAACAGAAACGCCCCGCCGCCAACCACTGGGAGATGGCCTGGTGCTGCGCACCGCCGCCGACGAGCGCGACGTCGAGCGCGTGGCGGCGTTCAACAGCGCCATTCACGGCCCAGAGGTCGGCCCGATGATACACAACCTGTTCATCCATCACCCGCACACGCGGGGCCAAGACATGGTCTTTGTCGAGGATGAACAAGGCAACCAGATCGTCTCATCCCTGTGCCTGATTCCCTGGATGTGGCGCTACGAGGATGTCGAGATACCCGCCGGCGAGATGGGCGCCGTGGGTACGCTGGAAGCCTACCAGCATCGCGGCTTGGTCCGCGCGCAAGTAGAATACTTCAAGCGCCGCCTGCGCGAACGTGGCTGTCTGCTGTCGCACATTCAGGGCATTCCGTACTATTATCGCCAGTTCGGGTACGAATACGCGCTGCCGCTGGAAGGCGGCCTGCGGCTCGAAACGCGCCACATCCCCACGCCACCCGATGCGCCCTTCACGTTCCGGCTGGCTACCCAGGATGATCTCCCAACCCTGATGCGGCTCTACGACGAAGCCGCCCAGCACCTCGTCATCCACACCGTCCGCGATGAGACAATCTGGCGCTACCTGCTGACACGCACGGATGAGACAGATACCGGGTGCGAGAACTGGCTCATCCAGGACGCGGATGGACAGATCGTCGGGTATGTGCGCCTGCCGGAGCACCACTTTGGCGAAGAACTGGTCGTGAGCGAAGTCTCACGTCTGGGGTTTGAGGCGGCGTTGGCGACTTTACAGCGCCTCAAGACGCTGGTCGGGGAGCGCGACAAACCCGGCATCCGGCTCAACTTGCCCGCGGACTGCACATTGATGCGGCTGGCGCGCTCTTTGGACGCTCACGACCTGACCACCTACGCCTGGCAGATCCACGTCCCCGACGTCGCCGCGCTGCTGCGCGCGCTGGCGCCCGTGCTGGAGCGGCGGGTCGCCGGTTCACCCTTCGCCGGGCTGACACGCGACGTGCGGCTGAGCCTCTACCGCGAGACCATCGTGCTGCGCTTCGTGGCCGGCCGGCTGACCGAGATCGCCACCCTGGGCTTTACCGGCGGCGAAGAGAGTCGCTTCCCCCCGTTGCAATTCATCCCGCTGCTGATGGGGTACCGGACGGTGAAGGAATTGCGTGGTGTCTATCCCGACGTCAGCGTCGCGCCGGCCTGGCGGTTGCTGGTGGATACGCTGTTCCCGAAAGTGGAATCGTTTATCTACACCATCTATTGACACGAGAACGAGTGGATCGGCAGCATCGTTCAGGAAAAACCAAACGTTCTCCGGCGCCAAATCGGGGCTGGTGGCAACGTACAGCGCCAACCGTTTGACAAAACCACTCTCTTGTGGTAAACTTGCGCCCACTTAAGCGCAGGACTGAGGAACGATGAATCCCATTACAACGAACGACATGCGACGACGAGCCCAGAAAGAGCCGGACTACCTGTCTGGATAGTTTTGCCTGGGCTGTATAATTGTTATCCCAAGCCAGCCCCCAGACGGGGGCTGGCTCTTTTTATGCGCGATGGCTACCATGCCGTCGCGCTTTCGTGTACCAGGCAAATTGCCCTCACCATCTCAAATTCAGGAGGAGAATCAATGAAAGGCAAAATCAACAGATCACAAAACGCTCGTGGCGGATTGCCAAATCCGCCACCCTCCGCTGGATTTGCCAATCCAGCGGGAGCAGATGTACTGAAAATCAACAAAGTGGTTCTGGCCTACTCCGGCGGCCTCGATACCTCGGCCATCGTGCCCTGGCTCAAGGAGAACTATGGCTGCGAGGTGGTCACCTACACCGCCAATCTGGGGCAGGGCGACGAGGAACTGGTCGGGTTGGAGGAAAAGGCCATCGCCAGCGGGGCTAGTAAGGCCTACATCGTGGACCTGCGCGAAGAGTTCCTTACCGAGTACGCTTTCCCCACCATGCAGGCTGGCGCCATCTACGAGCGGTTGTACCTGCTGGGCACCTCGTTTGCCCGCCCCGTCACCGCCAAGCACATGGTGAGGATCGCCGAGCAGGAGGGCGCCGATGGTGTGGCTCACGGTTGCACCGGCAAGGGCAACGACCAGGTGCGCTTCGAGTTGACCGTCAAGGCGCTCAATCCTACGCTCCAGGTCGTGGCCCCGTGGCGCGAGTGGGAAATCCGCTCCCGCGAGGATGCGCTGGCGTACGTGCGGGCCCACAACGTCCCGGTAGCGGCGACGTCCAAATCCATCTACAGCCGCGACCGCAATATCTGGCACATGAGCCACGAGGGGGGCGATCTCGAAGACCCCTGGTCCGAGCCCCAGGAGGAAATGTTCTGCATCACCGTCGCACCCGAGGCCGCGCCCGACGAGCCGCTCTACCTGACACTCGACTTTGAGAAGGGTGTGCCGGTGGCGGTTGACGGCGAGCCCCTGGGAGCGGTGGAACTCCTCACCCATCTCAACGAGGTGGGCGGCGCTCACGGCGTGGGCCGCGCCGACCTGGTGGAAAACCGGCTGGTGGGCATGAAATCGCGGGGCGTGTACGAGAACCCCGGCGGCGCCATCCTTTACACCGCCCATCAGGGGTTGGAGCAAATTTGCCTGGACCGGGATACCCTGCACTACAAGCAAGTGGTAGCCCAGCGTTTCGCCGAACTGGTCTACTACGGCAAGTGGTTCACGCCGCTGCGCGAGGCATTGAGCGCGTTCGTCGCCCAGACCCAGGAGCGGGTGACCGGCGCCGTGCGGATAAAGTTGTTCAAGGGCAATTGCACCGTCGTGGGCCGCCAATCGCCCTTTAGCCTCTACCGCGAGGATTTCGCCACCTTTGGGCAGGACGACGTCTACGACCAGAGCGACGCGGAGGGCTTCATCAATCTCTTTGGTCTGCCGCTCAAAGTCAGGGCGCTGATTGACATGGAGAACGGCGCGTTGGCGGAACTGGAAACGCCCGACTATAGCCGCTTCAAACGCGACTGACGCCTCCAGACTTTGGAAGTTTTCTGAAACTTCCAAAGTCTCGAAAGGAGGATAGCATGGCTCTTTGGGGGGGACGTTTCACAACAGCGACCGATGACCTGATGAGGCACTTTGGCGATTCCATCGAGTTCGACCGGCGGATGTACGAAGCCGACGTGCAGGGAAGCATTGCCTACGCTGGTGCGCTGGCGCGGGCGGGGTTGATCACTGTCAGTGAGCGCGACCAACTCGTCGCCGGGCTGGAACAGGTGCACGCTGAATTCGACGCCGGCGCCTTCCAGATCAAACCCGGCGACGAGGACATTCACACTGCGGTCGAACGGCGGCTGGGCGAACTGGTGGGGCCAGTGGCGGGCAAACTGCACACCGGTCGCTCCCGCAACGATCAGGTGACCACTGACCTGCG
>JADHWW010000213.1 GCA_016783285.1 Anaerolineae bacterium | reverse complement strand
TGGCGCTTGTAGCCCCCGACGGCTTTATTGCTGCCGAGTACAAAGAAACCAGGTTTTTTCCGAAAAACCTGGTTTCTACCGGCGACACCTGGCGCGGCCAACACCTCCTCCACCTCCCCGCCCACCTCGACACCGGCGATCACACCTGGACCATACAACTCGCCCAGTCACCCAGTCACCCAATCACCCAATTGCTCATCACCGCCCCCGACCGCACCTTCACCCCCCCGCCAGTAGACATAGAAATCGGTACCCGCCTGGGCAACGTCACCACCCTGATAGGAGTCACCCAATCACCCAATCACCCAATCACCATCACCCTGATCTGGCGGGCGGAGGACACAACCTCTGCTTCCTATCACGTCTTCCTGCACCTGCTTGATCCAGAGGGAAGGCTGATAGCCCAATCCGACGGCGTCCCCGTCAACTGGACCCGTCCCACCACCGGCTGGCTGCCCGGCGAGTACATCACCGACGTGCACGTGCTCACCATCCCGCCCGACACGCTGGCGGGCGACTACACCCTTTACGCTGGCCTATACGTCCCTGGCGGCGAGCGGCTCACCGCCCCCGACAGCGCCGGCGCCGTCCCGCTGACCACGATCACAGTGGAGGCTCCATGACCAAACACCATCATAGTTCATTGGTTCATTGTTCATTGGTTCATTGTTCATTGTTCATTGCATTCGTCTGCCTGACGCTACTCATCACCTACCCCTTGCCTGTCCAACTTGCCACACACCTGGCGGGCGACGACTACGACGTGTGGGCGCGGCCCTGGGCTACGTGGTGGACCAAGAAAGCCATCCGGGAGGACCGCAGCCTATATCACACAGACATGCTATTCTACCCCCTCGGTATCAGCCTGGTCTACCACAGTTTCAGTCACGTCAACACGCTCGTTGCCCTGCTGTTAGAACCCTTGACCGGACACATCGCCGCGCACAACGTGACAGTTCTCCTGGCATACCTCCTCAGCGGGTTCAGCATGTACCTGCTGGGCAAGTATATGACAGGGAGTGTCGGCGCGGGATTGGTCGCCGGTCTGATCTTCACCTTTTCCACTTATCACGTTGACCAGAGCTCCCACCTGATCATCCTGACTACCCAGTGGATTCCACTCTGGATCCTGTCCGTCATCCGCTTATTTCGTGAGGATCATCCATCGCGACACGCCTTGCTGGCCGCGCTGTTCCTGGCCTTGACGGCGCTTTCCAGTTGGCTCCTGCTGCTGTTTTCCGCACTGTGGTTGGGATTCTACCTGGTCTATCTGCTCGTGTGGGAGCGTGAGCAGCTGAACTGGCCCACACTGCGCGCATTAGGCTTGATGGGTATCGTCGCACTGATATTGGTTGGGCCGCTTCTTTTTCCGCTGCTGACCGGATTCCCCTCTTCGCAGGGGGGGGCACAGGGATGGATACAAGTGCCCTATCACGGGGAGAACGCCATTGACATCCTGACATTCTTCGTGCCCAGCCGCCGGCACCCCTTGTTCGGGCCATTCGTCGAACCGCTGCATCAGCGCATCGGTCGTAGGCAGGTGTTTCTGGGCTACACGACGCTCGCGCTGGCGCTGCTCGGAGTGATCAAATATCGGCGCCGGGCACGCTTCTGGGCGCTTTCCACACTCGTATTCTTCTCAATGTCCCTGGGAGCCTACATCCGCTTCAACGGCGTGCTCAGTGAGCGGCCACTGCAACCCTGGCTAATCCCCTTCGCCCGGTTCATCCACGACCCCACCCGCCTCACAGTTATGACGACGCTGGGCCTGGCGCTCCTCGCCGCGCTGGGAGTCGCGTGGCTGGTGCAGAAGGTTCGCTGTTCAGCACGAGCGTGGGTCGTGGTGGGACTGTCTGCACTGGCGCTGTTTGAGTATCTACCCTGGCCGCTACCGACCACACCCGTCAACGTCCCGGCGTTTTACGAGCAACTTCAGCAGGAGACAGACCTCTTCGCCCTGGCCGACATTCCGGTGCGCCAACTTGAACTGCGCCGGCTGAGCATGTTCTACCAGATCGTGCACCAGAAGCCGATTGTCGAGGGCATCGTTGCGCGAATTCCGCCCGGTGCGTATGCTTTCATTGACCAGCACCCGATCCTCTCAGCGTTCGCCGAAAGCGACTCGGACCCGCCCGGCAACGACGTATCCCGGCAACTGACCTCGCTGGCCGACGCTGGCGTGCGGTATCTGGTGCTACACCTCCGTTTTCTGACGACTCAACAGCTTGAGGCATGGCAACTCTATCTTCCACACGCCCCGTTTTATCGAGATGACCAGATCGTCGTGTACCGGACTCGCCCTGTGTTGGGAGACGACCTACAAGTTCCGCTACCGGTGAACGAGGCGCTGGGACTGGCTCACGCGCGGCTCGACAATCGCTACCTGCGTACAGGAGAGCCGTTGTCGCTGCAGGTAGCGTGGGTCGCCACCCAGAGCCCCGAAGGCTCCTATCGTGTGCGCTGGGCGCTCGTTGACCCCGCTGGACACGTGGCCCGGATCGTCGAGGGCGAGCCGTGTCCTGGCTGGCCTACTGAAACGTGGCAAGAGGGCGATTTCGGCCTCGGCCAGTACGAATTGCCTACCGACCTACCGCCAGGCCCTTACCGGCTGCAAGTCCAACTGGTGGACGAGCAAGGACATACGGCGACACGAGATGTCCACAGCGTGCTGATCCTGCCATCCGAGGGAGCCACACCAGCCGCCGTGGACGTTGAGCCAGTCGCCACCTTTGACGATCAAATCGCCCTGACCAGGTTTCTCCTCCTGCCCGGCGACCAGATGCTCCATCTTCAATTCGACTGGAACGCGCTGCAAGAGATCGATCGGGATTACAAACTGTTTGTGCATCTCCTGGACAATGGGGGCCAGTTAGTCAGCCAATTGGACACAATGCCGCGCGACTGGACTGCGCCGACGTCTGCCTGGCGCACAGGTGAGGCAGTGAGCGACCTGGTGAGCCTGGACACATACGGGGTGACAGCAGGCGCTTACACGCTCTCTATCGGGCTATACGATGCTGTCACCGGGGAGAGGCTGCCGTTGCGCCTGCCTGACGGCTCCCTGGCCCCCAACTCGACGTTGCAGCGAGAGGTATACCTGCCATGAAGCGTGGACTAATTTCCAGCGGAATCACATCTAATTGGACGCATCTCCTGGTGCTCCTCCTGTTCGCGGGGATCACACTGACATTCACCTACCCGCTTATCACGCAAATGAGCACCCACTTCGCAGGGGACAACATTGACGTGTGGCTCAACATGTGGGCGAACTGGTGGACGCGCAAAGCACTGCGCGAGGGAGTACCTTTCTACCACACGACCGACATTCTCTACCCCCACGGTGTCCCCCTCTACTTTCACAGTTTCAGCCACACCAACACGGCTCTGCACCTGCTCTTGGAACCGTTAGTGGGGCCTCTGGCAGACTACAACGCAGGCGTGCTGGTAGGATTTATACTGCTGGGCTTCGGCATCTACCTGGTGGCATACGAGTTGACCGGGTATGCCGGCGCGGGAGTCGTGGCCGGCCTGGCAGCCACCTTTGCCCCCTACCACGTGTGGGAATGTGTCCACCCCAGCATATTTAGCACCCAGTACATTCCGTTTCTACTGTGGGCCCTGATCACCCTGTTCCGACGTCCAACCTGGCGGCGCGGCGTGCTCGTGGGGGTCTTTTTCGCGTTGAATGTGTTCACTAGCTGGCACCAACCGATCTATGCCGCTGTGATGGTCGGCCCGTACCTGGTGTGGAGCCTTTTCACCCAGCGCAAGAGAAAAACTCCCCCCCTCGTAGGGGGGGCTGGGGGGGGTAAGGGTTTGTGGCGTGCCCTGCTGGTCGCCTTCCTCGTCGCGGCTGTGTTGACTGGCCCGGCTATTGCTCCACTATTGCGCGAACAGGGCCGTGGCGGCTATGCCGAGCCTGACATTGATTGGGTATTCAACACAGACCTACTGGCCCTGGTAACGCCTTCGTTCTTGCACCCCCTATGGGGTGATGCGGTCCGTCCGCTCTACGACCGTTTCCCGGCTCCCAACCGGCCGGCCTTTGTGGGTTACGCCGTCCTGGCGCTGGCACTATTGGGCCTGCCTCGCTGGCGGCGAAAACACATCTGGCTGGGCATAGCGACGCTACTCGCGCTGGTGCTGGCGCTGGGCACCAGGCTGCACGTGAATGGCAACGTCATCTTGTCCAACCTGCCGTGGTACAATCCGATCATCGGTTTCATCCGCACCCCGATTCGATTGAACCTCGTACTAGGCCAGTGCCTGGCCATACTATCGGGCTTCGGCGTCGCCAGGCTACTCTCTCCAAGACATCCCCCAGACAAGCAAACAACCTGGCAACGGCCACTATCATCCTTCATTCTTCATTCTTCCTCCTTCATTCTTCATTCTTCATTCTTCATTCTTCTGTGTTCATTGTTCATTCTTCTGTTCGAGTTTCTGGTGTGGCCGTTTCCCACCACGCCCGCTTATGCCTCGCCTTTCTACATCCAACTGGCCCAGGAGCCGGACGCCTTTGCCATCGTCGAAGCGCCGCTGGACCGCCAGACAGACAAGTTTTACATGTACTGGCAGACCCTGCACGGGAAACCACTGGTCAACGGGCACATCTCTCGCCCGCCAGCATCGGCTTTTGACTTTATCCAGGAGAATGGTATCACCCGCGCCTTTGCCCGGCGGGAGCCGCTACGCGATTACGCCCACCTGGGTGTCGAGATGGCGGCCCTGGCCGCAGCAAACGTCCGTTACATTGTCATCCACAAACAATTCCTGCCCCCCGAACTTGCTGCTGATTGGATCGTTACGCTGGCCACGCGCCCAGTCTACGAAGACGATGACTTGACAGTGTTCACCACCCAACCGCAGGCTGGCGTGCATTTTGGCGTGGAGCACGACTTTGACGGGCTACTCCTTTCGCAGGCGTGGGTGAACCAAGTTGACAACTTGTCCTACGTCCTGGAGAGTCACTGGTCAGCGCCGGAGCGCCGCGACGTCACCCTGACGCTGCGGGCAGCAAACGGCCCAGACCTGTCTACTCAGGCATTGGCAGTGGAAGAGGGAGCATTTTCCGTCGTGCGAGCGGAACTCGCTCTGCCCGACCTGCTGCCGGAGGGCGAATACGAGTTGCTGTTTTCGACTGACGCTGCATCCTTCGTCCTGCCCCAACGCCTGATCGTCACGCCAGCCGGCTGGTTCGCTGCGCGGCTGCAGCCCGACACGATCTGGAACGACTCAATAGCGTTACGCGGGGTTGACTGGCACAAGCTTGCCAATACCCTCTACGTCGAGTTACAGTGGGAAACACGCCAGAGACCCGGAGATGACAAGTTTTTTGTACACCTGCTGCCTGAAAACGAGGCCCGGGACAGCACGCCTGCCGCCCAGTTCGATGGCATGCCGCGCAACTGGACGTACCCCACCTCGCTGTGGAGAACGGGCGAACTGGTCGCTGACCAGGCGCCAATTGACCTGCGCGGTGTACCGGCGGGCGACTACCGGCTCGCCATCGGCTGGTACACGCCCGACACCAATGAACGGCTGCCAGGCGTCGGCG
>JADHWW010000024.1 GCA_016783285.1 Anaerolineae bacterium | reverse complement strand
CTTTGTCAACCGGCTGGCAGCCGGGCAGCCGGACGAGTTCATTGCCGCCGCTCTGCAACTTCGCCTTCTCGAATCGAGCACGACTTGCGGAGAAGGGAGAGGCATGGTAAAATCCTCATGGGTCAAGGCGACGTAGCCAAGTGGTAAGGCAGGGGTCTGCAAAACCCTTATTCGCCGGTTCGATTCCGGCCGTCGCCTCCTGAACATGGCGCCTGAAACGACGGGCAGCGTGCTAGGCTGCCCGTAGCGCATGCGGGGCGGTGGCGAAACGGTAGACGCCGGGGACTTAAAATCCTCTGTCCGCAAGGACGTGTGGGTTCGAATCCCACCCGCCCTATGTACCGGGCGCACCTGAAGTTTACGACGATTAGTCAGCGGCTACCTGCTAACGGCAGGATGCGGCGATGGCGTTCTCTTCCAGTTTTCGCGTGCGTCTGGTATACTCCGATTTCTTCCGGGAGGCAAGTGAGTGTGAAGATCATTCTGACCCGTGACGTGCCCAATCTGGGGCAGGAAGGCGACGTTAAAAGCGTCGCAACCGGTTACGCCCGCAACTATCTGATCCCCAAAAAGATGGCGGTGAAGGCCACCTATGGCGCTCTGAGAGAATCCAAGCACCAGCAGATCACTGAGGCCCACCGAGAGGAACGGCTGGCAACTCGCGCTGAGGCACTCAAGCAGCGTCTGAGCGGTCTCACCCTCACCTTTGAAGCCAAGGCCGGCGAGAAGGGCCGTCTCTACGGTTCCATCACAACCGCAGACATCGCCGAGGCACTCGAACGCGAGGCCGGGGAGAAGTTCAGCCGGCGCAAACACATCCTCTCCGAACCGATCCGGCAGGTAGGCAGGCACGTCGTGTCTGTGCGCCTGACTGCAGACGTGGTGGCCGAGGTCAAAGTCGTGGTGAAGCCGGAGGGTGGGGAACTGCCTGAGGAAGCGCCAGCCGAACCGGCAGAGGAACCAGCGCCGGAAGTTGGCCCGGCGGATCAGGCAGAAGACTAGTCAGGACCCAGCACCGAAGGACCAGTGATGCAAACGCTCGGGGCATGGCTGCGCCAGGCACGGGAGGCCCAGGGAGACACACTCAAGGATGCTGAGGCCGCCACCCGTATTCGGGCGCGATTCCTGGAAGCGCTGGAGGCCGGGGATTTCTCCGTCTTCCCGGGCAACGATGTACAGGCGCGCGGCTTCCTGCGCATCTATGCCCGCTACCTCGGTCTCCCCCTCGACGAGGTTCTGGCTCGCTACAACGCTGAGGCACGCAATGTCGAGGCCGCGGCTCTAGCAACCGCGTCTGCAGAAGCGCAGACGCAGTCTGTCCGTTCGACCAGCAGGACGACAGTGTCCCGATCCCACAGTCTCCCGTTCTCCGCTTCCCTGGCGCACCGGACGAGCCCGGAAACGCTAATCATCGTGGGCATTGTGCTCATTATCCTGCTGGCGGTTGCGACAGGGGTGGGATACCTGCTGAACCGGAACGCTGATGAACAGGCATCCGCTGCCGCAACCGCGATCCCACCTTCAGAGACCACATTGCCGCCGATGGCTACGCCGGCTCAGCCCGTTGTCACCCCCACTTTCCCGGCTGACCTCGAGGGGAAGGTGACCCTGACGTTGGAAGCCACCGAGCACGTCTGGGTGCGCGTGACGAGGGATGGTCAGACGGCATTTCAAGGAATGATGACCCCAAGCCAGGTCGAGACCTGGTCGGGCCAGGAGGCGATTGTCGTGGACACGGGCAATGGAGCAGGGCTGCAGGTGACAGTCAACGGGCAGCCGCAAGGGACGGTGTGTGGGCGAGGACAGGTCTGCACCCGTGCCTGGGGTCCGAGCGGCGAGGTCGCTGCACCAGCACCGGCCCCCGCGTCGGTGCCCTAACCCGCCTGTGTCTCAATGAGTAAATCACGACGTTTCTACCTCATCTCCCTCGGCTGCCCCAAGAATCTGGTGGATAGCGCTGGGATAGCGACACTGCTGGAGCGTGCTGGCTACACGGCTGCCACCACCCCCGAAGGGGCTGATCTGCTCATCGTCAATACCTGCGGGTTCATTGCGCCAGCGCGGGAGGAGTCGAGCGCCGTGTTGCGAGAACTAGCGCAGGCAAGACGGCCCGGACAACAGATCATCGCCGCAGGGTGCTACTCACAGCGTTCTCCCCACGAACTGGTCGAGGCGGTGCCTGGCATAGACGGCCTCATCGGCACACGGCGCTGGATGGACATCGTGACCCTCGTCGAGCGACTGGAGACCTCCCTCCCCGCTCCTCTCCCTCCCCTTGTGAAGGAGGGCCGGAGAGAGATTGAGAGGAGCCAAGCGCCTATCTACCACTTGCCTGAGACACCGAAACTGGAGCAGGACGTGCCAGGTGTGCCTCGCGTAGCGGTGCAAGGGGCCAGTGCTTACCTCAAACTCGCCGATGGCTGCCGCCGCTCCTGTGCCTTCTGCGCCATCCCGCTCATCAAGGGGCCCGCCGTGAGCCGCCCGCCCGAGGCCATCCTGGCCGACGCCAGATGGCTGGCTGAGCGGGGAGTGCGGGAGATCATTCTCATCGCCCAGGACACCACCGACTACGGGCATGACCTGGGGATGTTCCGGGGGGATAGGTCGCAGGAGGGATTGGTAGAGTTGCTGAAACGGCTGGTCGCAGCGGTACCGCAGGTGGCGTGGATACGGTTGATGTATGCCTACCCCGGCTGCGTCACAGAGCAGTTGATCGAGACAATGGCCTGTCACCCGCAGATTCTGCCCTACCTCGACATCCCCCTCCAACACGCCCACCCCCGCGTGCTGCGCCGCATGCGCCGCCCGGCCAACATCAAGGAGGTGCGCCGCACCGTGGAGCGGCTGCGGGCAGCGATGCCGGAAACCGTCATCCGCACCACCTTCCTGGTCGGCTACCCCGGTGAGACGGAGGCAGAGTTCCAGGCGTTACTGGCTTTTGTGACCGAGATGGAGTTCGACCGCGTGGGAGTCTTCACCTATTCCCACGAGGAGGGCACCGCAGCCGCCAGGTTGAAGGACGACGTGCCGCCAGAGGTGAAGGAGGAGCGGCGTGAGCGGCTGATGGAGATCCAGCAGCGCATCTCCCTGGCGAAGAACCAGGCGCTGGTGGGGCGGACGCTGGACGTGCTGATCGAGGGACAGGAGGACGGGCTGAGCGTGGGACGCTCAACCCGAGATGCGCCCGAGGTTGACGGCCTGGTGCTGGTGCAGGCGGAGTTGCCGGTTGGGAAGATCGTCCCTGTGCGCATCACCACCGCGCTGGAATACGACCTCGTCGGCTCTCCTGTGACGCTCTCAGGCGATTGCGAATCCGCCGGTTGAGCCGGAGGCGCGACCTCAGAGCTATCGCGGTGGTTTCAGGCAGGCGCGTCGTCCGGGCGCGTATCCAGAGGCTGCCACCCCCTGGGATACCGTCGCGCCAGGTCCACGTAGGTCTCCTTGAAGTGAGTCCACTGTGCTTTGTACTCGTCGCCCACCGTCTTTTCCAGCACCCGCGCCGGCACCCCCACGGCAATGTGGGCCGGCGGGACCTCTTGCCCTTGCCTGACCACCGCCCCTTCGCCAACGACCGCCCACTCGCCGATGACCGTCCAGTCGGACACCACCGCTCCCATGCCGACGATGGCATAGTCGTGGATCATCTGCACGTTGTGGATGACTGCGCCGTGGCCGATGGTGACCCAGTTACCAATGGTCGTCCGTCCACCGGGACGGGCGTGGATGACACAGTTGTCCTCCACGCTGCTGTAATCCCCGATGATGATGGTGCCGTAATCCCCCCGGATGCGCACGCCGGGCCCGATCCAACATCCCTCGCCGATGGTCACGTCACCGAAGACATCGGTGGAAGGGTGGATGTAGGTGCCCGCGCCGATGTGCGGGGTCTTGCCCTCGAAGGATGCGATCGTCATTGCGGGCTCTCCTGTGCCGCCTCCGCCCGCGTTCGCTCCAGTTCCTCCTCCAGTTCCTCCAGTTCGATGAGCATCGCCGGAGGGACGGAGTGCTTGGGAAGGCGGGCCTTCAGGTCGGCGAGTTGCTCTTCAGTCCTGTCACTCTTGCTGCTGTGTTCTCGTTCATTCTTCCGCGATCTGGTGAGAGGCAGGAAGTGAAACGTGCGATGCAAGAAGTGTCACTCCTCCAGATGAGGGATGACGCAGATAAACCGCAACACACCCTCCCCGGTGTTCCGGTAACCGTGGGGCTCGTCGGGAGGAACGTAGAGGGCAACGCCGGGCCGCATCAGTACCTCTCCCTCCAGCCCCTCCGTCACTCCCTCACCCTCCAGCACGAAGATCTCGTGTTCGTAGGGGTGCTGGTGGCGGGCGAAGACCGCCCCTGGCGCGAACTCAATCACCCGCATGGCGAAATTGGGCGCGCCTTCCGGCTTCCCGACGACCCAGCGGATAGTGATCCCGTCCCCGGCGCGCTCCACAGGGACCTCCCGATAATCCCGGCTCAGCATAATGTCTACCTCCTCCTGTTAGATATACTGTAGGATACTCACCTACTCAAGTGGTACGGGACTGGTCAGCCAGGAAGCGACCCGCCTCTATCGCCGCCATCGCTCCGGCCCCCGCAGCCACCACCACCTGGCGAAAGCCTGGGCTCTGCACATCTCCCGCTGCGAAGACCCCTGGTACGCTGGTATGCTGGTGCCGGTCCGTGACGACATAACCCCATTCGTCCAGTTCGACTCGGTCGATAAACAACTCGGTTACCGGCTCCATCCCGACGTAGATGAACACGCCATCGGCCTCAATGACCGAGGTTTCCCCCGTTTTCACGTTGCGCACCCGCACGCCGGTCACAGTCCGCTCACCCAAGATTTCCTCCACCACACTGTCCCACACGAAGCGCATCTTCGGATTGGCGAAGGCCCGCTCCTGGTAAATCTTCGTCGCCCGCAGTTGATCACGGCGGTGGACGACAACGACCTCGCTGGCGAACTTGGTGAGAAACAGCCCCTCGTCAACAGCGCTGTCGCCCCCGCCGACCACCACGACTCGCTTGTCCTTGTAGAAGAAACCATCGCAAATGGCGCAGACAGAGACGCCGCGCCCGAAGAACTCCGTCTCACCGGGCACGCCCAAGCGACGGGGAAAGGCACCGCTGGCGATGATCGCCGTTCGGCCCCGGTAGGTCTCGGAATGTGTCTGGATGGTGAATGGTGAGGTGGAAAAGTCTACCTCGGTCACGGAGTCCATCACGATCTGGGCTCCAAAGCGCTCGGCCTGGTTCTGCATACGTTTGGCCAGTTCCACCCCACCGATGCCCTCGGGAAAGCCAGGGAAGTTCTCCACCAGTTGGGTGTTGGCCATCTGCCCGCCAGGGATAGAACCGACCAACACCAATGTCTTGAGGGCGGAACGCCCGGCGTAGATGGCTGCGGTCAGCCCGGCCGGCCCCCCGCCGATAATGACCAGATCGTAGACTGAAACTTCCTCCTCAACGGTAGACTCTTCGGCCCCCGCGATTGGCGTTATGATGAAAGGCTGAATTTTCATAGAACTACACCTACTCCCCTACCCCTTCCAGCGCTTCCTGTAGTTTTTCCAGCACCATCGGTTCCGGCGCAGCCCTCTCGACGTGAACCGTCTCGTTTCCGCTTCTCTATACCAGTCTCGACAGCGCCGCCACCAGCGCGTCGGCAATCTCTTCGGGCGGGCTATCCGACACCACACATTCAGTAGCATAGGCCCGTACCAGCGCGACGGCGGCATTGTAGGAGGCAGAGCGGATAGCAGCCAGTTGCTGCAAAATCTCGTGGCAGTCGCGGTCTTCCTCAATCATGCGCGCCACGCCCCGCGCCTGGCCCTCGACCCGTCGTACCCGCCTCAGCAAGTCGGTCTTGGCGGACGAGTCGGTTAAGTGCATCTTCCTTCTCCCTTGTCGGAGGCTCACGGCCCCCTAGCGACTCAACGCTCAGGTAGGGCCTGAGCCGCAAGAAGCGGCGTTCGTCCTGTCGCTCCTCCCAGTCCCGCCGACCCCAAACAGCGAGATCGCCTTCTGCACCTTTTGACTCCCACACCTGGGGCAGGTGGGGACGGCCTGCCGCGCGGCCGAACGCACAAACAGTTCGAATCTCTCGCCACATTCGGCACAACAGTACTCGTAGATAGGCATCACTACCTCCAAAATACAATACTGGGGTATAGTATATCACAAAAACTGGACTCGTCAAATTACCGCGACTGTGGTATAATATAACAGAGGTGATCATTGACCTGGGAAGCAAACGGGATGAGGTTTGAGGCAGGTGACGCGATCGTTCACCCTGTTCGTGGAGCGGGTGTCGTAGTACGTGTCGAAGAGCGGCAACGGCGCGGAGGCAACGACCTGTATTATAGGATTGAGTTGCTGGGCCAGCCTGGGACGAGCCTGATAATCCCAATCAGTCTCGCGAAGACGCTAGGTCTGCGTCGCGCGATCCCACAGTCCAAACTGAACCAGGTATGGCACGTATTATGTGCCGATCCCAAGACGCTGCCCGCCGATCACAAGGAACGGTACAAATTGCTGGAAGACAAGCTTCACACTGGGGATGTCTTTCAGGTCACAGAGGCGGTACGGGATATGGCCTGGCGGCAGCAGCGAGAGGGCCGTCTGACCACGATGGGAAAAAGGATGTACGAAGAAGGGACGAACCTCCTCGCGGGGGAGATCGCGGCCTCGCAGGGTGTCGATGTGGCAGATGCAGAGGCCCAGATTCGAGCGCGGTTAGAGGAACATTTGCTTCCAGACACCACGACATAACATTGACATAAAGATAGGTTTAACAAGACCCGCCGTGGGCTCACGGCGGGTCTTACCTTTGGGCAGCGGCGGTCTTGACATCTCCAGAATTTGTGGTATGATAACGCTCGCGTTAGCACTCTCACGGTTTGAGTGCTAGTACAATGGAAACCAATTCCAACACACAAATTTCAATCAGGAGGTAGTAAAATGGCACTGAACGTCAAACCGTTGGGCGATCGGGTGGTCATTGAACCGCTGGAGAAGGATGTGGAGACCTTCGCTGGCGGTCAGTTGGTGCTTCCCGATACGGCCAAGCAGAAGCCCCAGGAGGGCAAGATACTGGCCGTAGGGCCGGGCCGTCTTGACGAGGACGGCAAGCGCATCCCGATGGAAGTCAAGGTCGGGGACCGGGTCGTGTATGCCAAGTACGCTGGTACGGCATTTAAGATGGAGGACGGCAAGGAGATTCTCTTCCTAAAAGAGAGTGACGTCCTGGCTATCCTGGGATAGTATAGAAGAACAATCTGATTTTAACGAGGAGGAAATAGAGCAAGATGGCAAAACAACTGATTTTCAGCGAGGAAGCCCGCCGTTCTCTCAAGCGCGGGATTGACACCCTGGCAGATGCCGTCGTCACTACACTTGGCCCCAAGGGGCGTAACGTGGCACTCGACAAGAAGTGGGGCGCTCCCACCGTCACCCACGACGGCGTGACGGTCGCCAAGGAAATCGAATTGGAAGACCCCTTCGAAAACATGGGGGCACAACTTTTGAAGGAAGCAGCCACCAAGACGAATGACATCGCCGGTGATGGGACCACGACCGCCACCCTGTTGGCCCACAGCATCATCACCGAGGGCATGAAGAACGTGGCTGCTGGCGCCAACCCGATGCTGCTTAAGCGCGGTATCCTGGCTGGCAGCGAGGCCGTGGTCAATGCCATCGCCGGTCAATCCATCGAATTGGTCAGCAAGGATGAGATCGCCAACGTGGCGGCCATCTCTGCGCAGGACAGGGAGATCGGCGAATTGATCGCTGAGGTGATGGACAAGGTCGGCAAGGACGGTGTCATCACTGTTGAGGAGAGCAAGGGACTGGAGTTCGAGACAGAATACGTCGAGGGCATGCAGTTTGATCGGGGCTACATCTCCCCCTATTTCATCACCAACCCCGAAACGATGGAGGCGGTCATCGAGGAACCCTACGTCCTGATCCACGACAAGAAGATCTCGGCTGCGCAGGACATGGTGCCTGTGCTGGAGAAACTGGTGCAGAGGGGGGAACGCAACCTGGTCATCATCGCCGAGGACATCGACGGCGAGGCGCTGGCGACGCTGGTGCTGAACAAACTGCGAGGTATGCTCAACTGCCTGGCGCTGAAGGCCCCCGGTTTCGGCGACCGTCGCAAGGCTATGCTGCGCGACGTCGCCACGGTCACCGGTGGCCACGTGATCACTGAGGAAGAGGGCCGCAAACTGGACAGCGCCACCATCGAGGACCTGGGCCGGGCTGACAAGATCATCTCCACCAAGGATGACACGACCGTCGTCGGCGGCCAAGGCGACGCTTCGGAGATCAAAGGCCGTATGGAACAGATCAAGGTCGAGATCGAAAAGTCTACCTCTGACTACGATCGGGAGAAATTGCAGGAGCGGCTGGCCAAGTTGGCCGGCGGCGTGGCCATCATCCGCGTCGGCGCGGCAACGGAGACCGAGCTGAAGGAAAAGAAGCACCGCGTCGAGGACGCGCTCTCGGCCACCCGCGCAGCGGTCGAGGAGGGGATCGTGCCGGGCGGCGGCGTGGCGTTGATCAACGCCATCTCCGCGCTCGACGAGGTTAAGATGGACTTCCCCGACGAGAAGACTGGCGTCAATATTCTGCGCACGGCGTTGGAGATGCCTATGCGCAAAATCGCTGAGAACGCAGGGCAGGACGGCGCGGTGATCCTCGACTCCGTGCGGCGGCTCCAGAAAGAGAATAAGAATCCCCACACCGGCTATGACGTGATGCAGGGTGATTTCGTGGATATGGTGAAGCGAGGCATCATCGACCCGGCCAAGGTGACCAAGGGCGCGCTTTCCAACGCGGCCTCCATCGCGGCCATGATCCTCTCCACCGAGGCGCTGATCACCGACATCCCGGAGGAGAAGGGTCCGGCGACACCGCCGATGCCGCAGTATTAGTACCTCGACCACGATGATTGCGCGTGTTCGTAGTGGCGACAACGACTGAAGTCGTTACTACTGTGGTCGGTTCGCAGGCAAAAAACCCCTCGCCAAGGCGAGGGGTTTTTTCGTAGACGTCTGGTGAAGCCGCGCCTCAAACTGACCAGCCAATGGGACAAGATTCGTACAGAGACCTTACGGATAAAAAAGCGGCCACCTGGACGGTGGCCGCTTCTGCGTGTGTGGTGCCCCTGGCGCGATTCGAACGCGCGACCTTGAACTTAGGAGGTTCCTGCTCTGTCCGGCTGAGCTACAGGGGCCTGCCGTGATTATAACACGGCCCTCGCAGCACGGCAAGGGCGCCGGCTAAATCTCGACGCTAAAAGAGCAAAGCCCTGCGGGCTCAAATTCAGTCCCCGAAGAGGGGCTTTGCCGCTTCAGCCCGGCGGTTCAGGATACTGTTGGTTTATTCGACAGCCCGCACGGACATGAACTGTCCGTGCCGTGGAGCAGCGCCGGATCAATCCGGCTAGCCCCGTTCACGGGGCGTCGCTCCGTAGACCGGCGACTTCATCGTCGGTCGGGTCCCGCAAGCGAGAATCTACCAACAGTATCGTTTAGCGCCGGGCTCGTTCCCCTGATGTCGGCGTCACAGATCGACGGCGCAACCCAGACCAGGTACGTCGGTGGCGATGAGCCAGCCCTCCTCCAGAAGAAAGCCAGGCACGGTGGGATCGCCAATCAGGTCAAGATGCCCGTCGAGGTCGCCATAACGAACGTTGGGGCTGCTCAGCGCAAAACTCAGGCCGGCAGCGGTGAGTAGCGCTGGCTCGTTGACGCAACTGACCATCGTGACCATCTGGGCAGCGCGGGCGATGGTGTCCACCTGGCGCGCACAGCGCAGCCCCCCGCACGTGGCCAGTTTGACGCTCACCCCATCGGCGGCTCTACAGGCGGCGACCTCCAGGGCCGAGGCGAGCCCCACCACGCTCTGGTCGGCCAGGATGGGCACCGGGCTGTGCTTCGTGACCTGGCGCAGTCCGTCCAGGTCGTTGGCGGGCGTAGGCTGCTCTAGCATCTCCAGTTTCCCCTCCAACACACGGGCCACATCCAGCGCCTGTTGGACGGTATACCCCTGGTCGGCGTCCAGGCGCAGGGTGAAGTGAGGCAGGGCTTCGTGGATCGCTCGCACCCGGCGGACGTCTTCCTCGGGGTCGAGGCCGCCCTTGATCTTGAGGATACGGAACCCTTGTCGAGCGCGGTCGAGGGCCAACTTGACGGTCTCCTTGAGCGGCGCGATGCTGATGGTTACGGATGTCTGGATGCGGCGCCGGTAGCCGCCCAGGAGACGGTAAAGGGGCATTCCGGCAGCCAGTCCCAGGAGGTCGTGAAAAGCGAGGTCGAACGCGCAGAGGACCGACGGGGTAGGCTCAGTCAGTCGGGCCAGTTCGTACAGGGCATACTCGATGTTCAGCGGGTTCAGGTCGTGGGCACGGTCGGCGCAGGCCCGGCAGGCCCGGACGACGTCTTCCAGCGTCTCGCCAGTGATGGCTGGATCAAAGGCGGCACAGCCCCAGGCGACCTGCCCCTGGCGTGTCTCGATGTGTATGAACACCACCGTCACGCGGTCAATCTCTGATTGGTAGGCGGTCCGATAGGGTAGGCGCAGACCCAGCTCGACCGGAATAACTTTGACGTTCGTGATTTGCAAGGTCCACCTCCTCAACGATTGCGCATGACAAAAGGCAAGTAGATCCGATACTCAGCCAACGCCGCCCATGCACTAAAGTGGTTTGGTGTAGCGGTGATGGTGTCGTTGACCGAATCCACCACGCTGGTCGGTTCTTCCACCCAATCCGAACCGTCCCAGTAGTACAGTGCCAAGCCGGATTCGCTCATCCTGCTGGGCAAGGCACTCTCATCGTAGTTGACGACGATGGTGTAGGTCTGACCTGGATTGATCATCACCTCCCCAACGCCCGCTCACAGGCAGCGCGCATCAGCAATGCTGCGGTAGAGCCGCTCTAGTTCGTGCAGCCGGTCCTCGACCAACCCGCCCACATCCCGAAGTCGAGCCTTCAGTCAGCCATCCCGCCTCAGTAGCAACCCCGGCAACTCGCGTATTTCCTCGCTGCCTAGCAAGAGCGCCGCCAGTACGTAGGCCACAGCACCTACCGCCATCCCGCCCGCGCCGGTCACAAGCAGCCCCGCGTCGGGCAACAGGGCACGGAAGCCAGCCACCGCTGCCCCCATCAGCGCCGATGCCGCTCCCGTCCGCGCCAGCGATACACCCAGCGCCCGCCCCTCGACCCCACCCAGCCGCCGTCGCGCCAGCAGCAGCAGAATCACCACCTGCAATCCCGCTCCCAGTGAGTTGGACAGGGCAATGGAGCCGTGGGCCAGATACGGCAGCAGCAGCCACCCAAGCCCCGCGTTCATCGCCAGCCCACCCAGCGCCGCCCAGAACGGCGTCCACATGTCCCGCTGGGCGTAGAACAACCGGCTGACCACCTCCAGCGCGCTGTGAGCCACCAGCCCCAGGGCGAAGAACTGCAGTGCCCAATAGACCCGGTCAGTGACAGTCGCGTCGAACGCGCCGCGTTGGAAAAAGAGCGCCGTCAGCGGGCGGCCCAGCACGAGCAGTCCGACAGCCGCCGGCACAGCCAGCGCAAGCACCAGCCGCAGCGTCCAGGATGCCGTGCGGCGCAGCCCCTCCTTGTCGCCAGCATTGGCTCGCTCCGCCAGCGTCGGGAAGACGGTCAGCCCCAGCGCCGTGCCGACGATCGTCTCCGGGAATTGCATCAACCGCCAGCCATACTCGTAGGCGGAGATCGCACCCGCCGACAGCCGTGAGCCCAGGAAAGTGGGCAGCACGAAGTTCATATAGGTGGCCCCCAGACCAAGCGCCCGCGGCCCCATCAGCGCCAGCACCGATGGCAGATCGGGGTGACGCAGAGCAGGCCACCAGCGGGCGCGGTAACGAATCAGTCCGGGCATCTGGATCAAAAAGTGGCCCACGGTCCCCGCCAGCCCGCCCCACGCCAGCCCAAAGATTCCCCAGCGGGGGGCCAGCAGCAGCGCACCCGCGATGCGGCCCAGCGTGTAACAGATAGGGGCGGCGGCAGGGAGCAGGAAATGCTGGTGGGCCTGCAACACGCTCATCACGATCCCGCTGGTGCTAGAGACGAGAGTCTGAAGCAACACCAGCCGCATCAACTGCGCCGCCAGGGCCGCGCGCTCGGCGTCGAAGCCCGGAGCGACGACGTGGATGACCTGGGGAGCGAAGATGGCCGCCAGTACGCTCACCCCTGCCACGACCAGGAGCGCCAGGTTGATCACCGCCGAGACCAGTCGCCAGGTTCCCTCCCGGTCGCCTCGAGCGATGCGGGCAGAGAGGACAGGGATGAGGGCAGTCGCCATCGCGCTCCCCGCTACGACGGTGAAGAGGCCATCGGGGAGTTCGAAGGCGGCGTAGTAGGCGTCGAGTACGGCAGAGGCACCGAAGACATGACCGATGGCCCCGTCACGCACCAACCCCAGCAGTTTGTCGGCGGCGAAGAGGAGGGCGACCAGCGCGGCGGAGCGGGCGACGCGAGAACTGGATACTGGATGCTGGATATTGGGTGCTGAATGTTGGTTGCTGGCTGCTGACATATCAACTACTATTATAGCGCAAGATGGCATCTTGCGCCACAGTATCATGGGGGAGAGGCAGACCTGACAGGTTTCAGAAAACCTGTCAGGTCTTGCTCATAAGGGATGTGTCACCCCCGACTCAGGCCGTCGGGTGACACATCTGGCGGGAGCGAAGCAGTCGTTTGCGGCTTTGCCCAACCTGATATATAATTATGTTTGGTATATGTGACACACGTAATGGGAGAGAAGCAGCCAATTGCAGCCCGCTCGAAATCCAGGTATAATCCGCCGTGCCCCCGAAGAAGCACAGGAACACATCGTGACCTACGGCCGAGAGGAGAAAGTGGTGTCAGAGGAGAAAGCATCTGCACTGGAGCAACGAAGACTGCCCCGCCTGCTGTGGGGGATGATCGTGCGGCCTCGGGCCACGCTAGAGCACCTGTGCGAGCACGGGGGACGAACCTGGTGGGTGCCCGCCCTGCTGGCCGTGCTCTTGGTCGTTCTGCCCATCCTGGTTGCCACTCCCATCAGGACACGCCAGACCCGCGAGGCTGTCCTCGCGGCTCAGGAACAATGGGGGGAGCAGCAGGAGGCAGAAATGTCCGCCGAGCAGGAGGCCCAGATGGAACAAGCGATGTCTATGGCTGCCTCCCCGCTCATCACCGTCGTCTTCCCCGCCGTTGGCAGCGTGGTAGGTCTGGTGGTGGGCTGGCTGGCGTGGGCCGGAGCGCTCTACCTGGCGGGCACCGCGCTGGGCGGCCGCAGCACCTTCGGCCAGATGTTCCCGATGGTGGTGTGGACCTGGCTCCCCTACACGCTGCGCGGCCTGCTCCAGACGGTCTACATTCTAATCAGTGGCCAAATCATCGCCAACCCGGGACTCTCTGGACTGGTGCAAGAGAATAGGCCCGTCGGCGAGATAGTCCTCGCTCCACCCAGCACAGGCCAGATGCTCCTCGCGGCCTTCCTGTCCAGAGTGGATCTATTCTTGTTCTGGAACCTGGCCCTGCTGGTGATCGGCGTGACGGTGGTCACCCGCCTGCCTCGGCGCAAGGCAATGCTGGTCACGATAGGTGTTTGGCTCCTGCTGACAGCGGTAAGCCTGCTTCCCGCGCTCATCGGTGGCCTTTTTACCCAGCAGGCCGGCGTCCGTTGAGGCAATCTCCGGCCCCAGGTTCCAAAGCCAACCTGAGACGGCGTCTGAAACCCGGAACGAGACGTTATGATCGAGCAGGAACCACTTATCCGCACCCAGGAGCTACGCCGGGATTTCCCCATGGGCCAGGAGATCGTCCATGCGCTGGATGGAATAAGCCTGACGGTGGAGGAGGGAGAGTTTCTGGGCATAATGGGCCCCTCCGGATCGGGCAAGTCCACCCTGTTGTACCTGATGGGCGGGCTCGACCGCCCCACCGCTGGCCACATCTGGGTGCGCAACCAGGACCTCACGGCGCTGGACGAGGACGAACTGGCTGAATACCGGCGTCAGGAGGTGGGCTTCGTCTTCCAGGCCTTCAACCTTATCTCCACGATGACCGCGTTGCAGAACGTGGCGTTCCCCATGCTCTTCGCCCGCGTACCCCCTGCTCAGCGCCACACGGTGGCACACCACCTGCTGGAAGCAGTGGGGCTGGCCGATCGTTTGGATCACCGACCCACCGAACTTTCGGGCGGACAGCAGCAGCGAGTGGCCATCGCCCGTGCCCTGGCCAACGACCCGGCCATCATCCTGACTGACGAGCCAACGGGCAATATGGACAGCCGCACGGGCGCGGAGGTGATGGAGGTACTGGCGCAGCTCAACCAGGAACAGGGACGCACCATCATCGTTGTCTCCCACGATCCATCGGTAGTCGAATTCACCAGCCGGTGCATCCATCTACTGGACGGGCGGATTGCCGATTCCAATGACAAATGACAAGATGATAAATGATCAAACACGTGATCTGTGGCTGAACAATGGGGGGATTATGCGCAAGGTCGTTCTTCTAATCGTCATTCTGGCTACCGGGGCGGCAACGGTTTTCCTGCTGGCATCCATCGCCGCTGCGAGTCCACTGCCGCAACTGGCACTGACCGGCATCGAGCCCGACACGCTGGTCAGCCAGGCCGGCGGCACGCTGAGCATCTACGGCAGCGGCTTCACCACTGCCACCATCGCCCGCCTGGTCGGCTTCGGTATGCTGGACACGACCTACGTCAACAACACAGCATTGCTGGCGGTGGTGCCACCCAGCGCCCCCGCCGGCGCCTACGACCTGCAGGTGAGCGAGGACAGCATCTCGGTCACCCTACCATCGGCACTGACCATCGTCGCCGCCACACCCATACCCGGCCCCACCCCCCTTCCCACCCCAAAGCCCACGCCGGTGCCCGGACGGCCTAATCTTACCATCCTCAACTATTCTATCGAACCGGCCCGTGTCGTGGTGGGGCGTGAGTTCATCGTCACCATCGAGATCTACAACAACGGTAGCCGGGCCGGCGAAAACACGATGGTCACCTTCCCCGGCGGCACCTTCGTGCCGGTGGGCGAGACGGGACACCTGCTGTGGCAACTGCACATCAACCACACCGCCGTCGTCACCCAGCAGATGCGCGCCCCCAGCGGCCTGGCCTCCGGCAGTTACAACCTCCAGGTCAACCTCAGCGCCAACGATTGGGAGGGGAACCACTACGAGTATCCGCAGACTGTCGCCGTCGAGGTCATCGGCATCGGGCACGGGCGACCGCAGTTGGTAATTGAGGCTGCGCGGACCGAGCCCGCCATTCTGGGGCCCGGCGACACATTCAGCCTGACGCTATGCCTGGCCAACCGTGGCGACCGCACGGCAACCGACGTGCTGATCAGCGCGGCCTCGGGCGACCTGGCCGCGCCAGCCGGCGGGAGCAACGTCGTGGCGGTGGAGCCAGTAGGGCTCAACCGGACGGTGACAGTGACGCTACCACTGGTACTGAGCGAGGTGACCCAGGCCGGCCGCCTCAACCTGGAGATCGCGTTGGACTACTCCGACTACGATGGCGGCTCTTACGCCGCCCGCCAGAGCGTCGGGCTGGAGGTCAGCACCGCGATGACGGATCGCCCGCAGTTGATCATCGCTGGCTACCGCACCACACCCAGGACCCTGGCCCCCGGTGACGCCTTCACCCTGACGCTGGAGGTGAGCAACGTCGGCGGCGGGGAGGCGCGACGATTGACTTTGACGTTGGGCGACGAGGGAGGGAGCGGGATGGATCCTTTCGCTCCCCTTCACTCCAGCAACGTCAAGTTCGTGCCGCACCTGGCGGCCGAGGACACGGTCGAGGTGACGCAGCAGTTGGTTGTGGATGGCGGGGCAGACTCTGGAGCCTATAGCCTGCCGGTGGCGCTGGCCTTCGACGACGCTCGCGATACTCGCCACAGCGATAGCCAATTGATCAGCCTGCTGGTGCGCCGGCGGCCCCACCTCCAGATCGGCTTCTATCACCCGGTGGAGGTGGCCACCGTGGGCGTCCCCTTTGAACTCCCGGTCGAGGTAACGAACATCGGGCGCACGCTGGTCAACGTCAGCACGCTGGAGGTCACGAGTATGCAATTGGAGATCCAGGATGGTTCGCTCTACCTGGGACCACTGGATGGGGGCACCTCGGGCTCGCTGGAGGCGACGGCGACCGCCCAGGCCGGGGGAACAGCCGAGGTGCTGGTCACCGTCCACTACCTGGACGACTTCGAACAGCCGCAGGTAGTGACGAAGACGCTGACGGTGGAGGTGGAGAATCCGGCTGAGGTCTCGGCGGAGGCCGGGGAAGAGGCCCAGGAGCAAGGAGAAGGCTTCTGGGATAAGGTGCTACGCTTCCTACGGGGGCTACTGGGACTGGGGAGCTAAGCAGTTGGATGGATATTCAGGTAACCTGGGCATCGGTTGTGTTCCAGGGGATGCCCAGGACACGCGGCGGCTTGTACCCTACGTCCTTCTGAGGTACAATTTGATGAACGGAGATCAACATGACCCAACAGACCGAGATTGAACTCTATCTGGAACGGGCTCGCAATGCATTGCAGCAGGCCAGAGACAACTTGAGCCTGGACTACTACGACGTAGCCACTTCACGGGCCTACTATGCCATGTTCTACGCTGCCAGTGCTCTATTGGCCAGCAAAGACATCTCACGGAGCAAGCACTCCGGAGTACACTCGGCTTTCAGTCAATATTTCGTTAAGCCGGGCCTGATCGAAACCGAATATGCCAAGATGCTGGGGCATGCTTTCGATTCCCGCCTTGACAGCGATTATGATATGATGTTTTCAGCCGAGCGAACACTGGCCGAGGATGTGTTGCACGATGCGCAGCACTTCGTTGATCGGACCGAACGATATCTGCATCAGGCAGGTGCGCTATGAGCATGGAGCAAGAGAACCGCCTCGACCGTCTGACGGACAAAGAACGGCAGGTGGTGATGGAATTTGTGGAGAGGGTGCGTCAACGGTTTGATGGTCAACTGATATCTGCCGTTCTGTTCGGCTCCAGAGCTCGTGGCGAAGCTGAACTCGATTCCGATGTGGATGTGCTGGTAGTGATGTCCAACGCTGACCCAGAAATACGGAAAGAGATCCGCTATCTTGCAGTTGAGGTCTGGCTAGAACACGGTATCTATCTTTCCACCCGCATTTGGAGTCGGGCTCACTGGCGCAAACTGGAGGAACTACAGACGCTGCTCTATCGTAACATCCACAGGGATGGCATCAACCTGCTAGGAGTCTCTCCTGTAACTGACTGATGGCCAATATCCATTCTTCCTCTCTCTTCCGCTTCCCCTCTCCTCTCCTCACACGTATTCCAAAGGCGGCAAGACGCCACAACTGAGGCACAAGATTGAGTTCTAGAGACTTACTGCATCTGGTGATTAGTAACCTGGGCCGGATGAAGGCCCGCGTGGCGATGACGGCCATCGGCGTGGTCATCGGTACGGCGGCAGTGATCGTCTTGATCTCGCTGGCGGCCGGCCTCCAGCGCACTGCCGCTCAGGATTTGGGCTCCATCGGCGAACTGACCGAGATCACCGTCTTCGGCGGCGGCATCATCCGCGAAATCGGCGGGTCAAGGTCGAGCAAGGAGGAGACCGTGTTAAACGACCGTGCGCTGGCCGAGTTCCGCGATCTGCCCGGCGTGGTGGCCGTCACACCCCGGGAATCATTGATGGGCGGGGGTATGCTCCGCCTGAACCGGCTGCTGGGCACCCCCCAGATCGTGGGCATTGACCCCACGCAGGTGAAACACCTGGGTTTCGCGCTGGCGAGCGGGACGGACCGGCTAGGGCGCTGGCAGGTACTGGCCGGAGCCCGCGTGGCCGAGGGCTTCCTCGACACACAGAAGCAGCGGCCAGTGAGGGAGCCTCCCGACCTGCAGGGGCAGGCGCTGCAACTGGTCCTCAGCAAGATGAGGGATGATGGTCATCCGGTGGAGCGGGTCGTACGCCTGCGGGTGACCGGCGTGCTGGAGGAATCGGGCGGGCAGGACGACTACACGCTCTACCTGGCGTTGAACGATGTACTGGAGTTGAATGGCTGGCTCGCCGGCCGTCGCTCCAACCCAGGCCGCGATGGATATAACCAGGTGCTGGTCAAGGTCGCTGATCCCGAACGGGCGTTGGGCGTAGAGCGGGAGATCACCGGTCGTGGGTTTATCGCCTGGTCAGCACGTAGCATGATGCAGCAGATAAACATTTTTTTCCTGGTCATCCAGGGCGTCTTCGGCGGCATCGGAGCCATCGCGCTGATCGTGGCCGCCTTCGGCATCGCCAACACGATGACAATGGCAACCTACGAACGCACGCGGGAGATAGGATTGATGAAAGCAGTAGGGGCGACCAATCGGGACGTGATGTCCGTCTTCCTGGCCGAAGCGGGAGGCATCGGGTTGCTGGGCGGGCTCGGAGGGGTCATGCTGGGGGCGGGCCTGGGGGCGTTGATTGACCTGATCGCCGGCACCTACCTGGCGGCGATGGCGGTTCAAAGCGGGGCGACCGCCTCAGACGTGAATATCTCCCTGATTCACACCCCCCTCTGGCTGCCCATTTTCGCGGTGGTGTTTGCCACGCTGGTGGGCGTGGTCTCGGGGGTCTACCCGGCGGTGCGAGCGGCGTCCCTCAGCCCCATCGCCGCGCTGAAGTATGAGTAGCATGTGGATAGGGGAACATCTTTTGTCAAACGATACCTACTTCACGACTGATCTCCAGGCAGCCCGCCAGCCAACGAACTGATCGTACTTCTGCGCCCGCTCTAGCGAAAGGGAGGAGCCGCCCGATCATCGCGGTGAAAGTCGCCACGTCCCCGCTGGTGTAGAACAGGTGATGGCCCACGCAGCCCCGGCGGCGGGCTGAGCCTGCCGCGGGGTCGGCCTCTAGCCCCCGTTGGGCCAGCACGCGCCCCGCCTGGCGGGCAACGGCTGGAGCGGGGTCAATTACTGTCACGCCTGCTCCCACCACCCGCTCGATGGTCTGCCGGAGAAAGGGGTAGTGGGTGCAGCCGAGCACCAGTTGGTCCACTCCCACCTCGAGCAGCGGTGTCAGGCATTGCCGCAGCAGCGCCTCGGTCTCGGATGTGTCGAATGCACCGACCTCCACCGCCTCTACCAGCCCCGGGCAGACCTGGGTGAGCACCCGCACGTCGCCCGCGTATCGCTCCACCAGGCTGGCGAAGAGCTGACCCTGAAAAGTGGCCTGTGTGGCGATCACCCCCACGACGCCGTTGTGAGTCTGTTCAACGGCAGGCTTCACGGCCGGTTCCATTCCCACGAAGGGGACTTCCGGGAAGGTGCGCCGCAGGTGGTGCAGCGCGGCAGCGGAAGCGGTATTGCAGGCGACGACGATAACCTTTGCGCCCTGGCGCAGCAGAAAGTGGGTGATGCCCTCGGATAATCCTCGCACCTCGGCGAGCCGACGGGAACCATAGGGCACGTGGGCCTGGTCGGCCAGGTAGAGCGTACGTTCGTGAGGAAGTTGGCAGGCGATCTCACGCCACACGCTCAGACCGCCCACGCCGGAGTCAAAGATGCCGATGAACCCAGTATCACTCATACTGTCCTACCGTCCGTCTAAGGTAACGATGTTTCGCTACACCCGCCCACGGTACAGGGCCAGGCAGATGCCGAGGACAAGCGCCAGTCCCTGCAGCGCTACGAGCACAACCAGGAGCATGCCAGGGCCGCTATCCTCCCGGGGCAACGCCGGCGGCAACGGCGTCCAGGTAGGGAATGGGGCGGGGCGAGGGGTGTGATTAACAGGGAGCGACTCCACGCCTGGCGGCGATTCGGGTGTGGAGGTAACGGCGGAAGCAAGTGTGGCAGCAGGCTCAGGGAGGATGAGGACAACGGTGGGCTCAGGCGTGGCAGCAGTCTCGGGGGTAGGGCTAGGTGGGATGGGTGTGGCAGTAGGCTCGGGGGTAGGGCTAGGTGGGATGGGTGTGGCAGTAGGCTCGGGGGTAGGGCTGGGTGGGATGGGTGTGGCAGTAGGCTCGGGGGTAGGGCTGGGTGGAACAGTCGTTGGCGTGATGACCGCTCCCTCGCCAAGGACGATCGCATCCGCCGCAGCGGCGGTACGGCCAGCCGCGTCGCGAAACTGAACGTAGGCGGTATGTTCGCCTGGGGTGTCCGGCAAAGCCCAAGGCACGAGCGGCTCCCAGGATTGCCACGGCAGGTCGTCAAACTCTGGTTCGTTGCTGATGCGAATCTCAATCGCCCGGCCCATAAAGGTGGCCCCCTTCCCTCCCGGACGGGCCTCTTCGTTGGTCAATCGGATCGCGACCTGGGGGTCATCAGCATTGGCGGCTCCGTCGTTGATAAAGACGGGCAACACGTTGGGGCGTGCACCGAAGTCGAGCACGTAGTAGTTGCGGCCGGTAGCATCGGTGGCGACGCCGACGCCCATCTCCCGGTAGGTGGCGCTGAGTATGTTGTCGCGATGGGATGGGTCCTCCAGGAAGAAGGCCATCGCGTCCTCGACCGTGCCGTAGCCAGTCCAGAAGTTCTCGCTGGTAATCAACTCTCCACCATTCCAGGTCCAGGCAGCATAGCCGGCTTCCGCGATGCGCTGGCTGGGCGAAGAGTCGTCGGAACCGGTATGAGACCAAATCTGGTGGGCTGCCAGATCATCGGCGTGGCGCTGCGCCGCAGCAGCCAGCAGAGCGGAGAATCCGTAGAAGGCCAACCCTTCATCGAGACGGGCCTGGTTCACCAGAATCTGCCAGGTGACGACCGGGGCCGGCTCCTGGGCGCTAGCCGGGAGGGAGACCAGCGCGAGGCAGATGACAAGAACGGCAGCACGCAGCGGCTTTCGCATAGACGGAATTTTAACACACAGCCGGGAAGATGCAAGAGGAGGAAAGAGTAATGAGAGGTAACCCAACCGTAACGAAACGGTAACCCCAACAAGGCAAAAAATCTGGTAGACTAACAGCGTCGGAGAAAGTGAATCAACTTCCCTGGCGTTGACAGAGCATCACCCCTGATGCAGGCATTGAAGGGGCATGAGGCCGTCGTTCGTGATTCCTCGGATAGGCCTGCAAATCCAAGGCGCTCGGTATAGAATTAAGAGGAGGCTTGCCATGAAATACCACAAACGGAACGTAAAGATTAACAGGTTACTCCTGGCCCTGCTACTGGCAACCTGGCTGTTGACCCCCCACCCAAAGCCCGCCGTCGCCCAGGGCCCGGGCGAGGAGCCCGTCTTCGAGGCTGCCATCTACGCCTCCGCCAGTGGCGACTCGGCCATCGTTATGCAACGGGCGGTACTGACAGGCACTTACTTCGAGAGCACAGGCGTGACCGAAAACGTAGCGGTCGCGCCAGATGGCCTGACCCTGGATGCAGGCGCGACCTCCGGCGCTTATCGCTCGGACGCCATTCGCTCGCCGCTGGACTACACCACCGACATCGTGCCGGCCTGGTTGGCCGATATCCCCCCAGGCGCGTCTGTGTCCGTCGAGGCTCGCCTGAGCAACGACGGCCAAACCTGGGGAGGGTGGCTGCCTGTGCCTGTGGAATATTATCCCACCCGCAATGGCGAATACAGCGGCGCGCTGATCTGGGTGGACAACGCCCCCGTGTATTTCCAGTTCAAACTGACCCTGCAGGCCAGTGAGAGCGGTGCTGCACCCGTCTTCCGCCACCTGACCCTCTTTTTCAACAACACCAGCCAGGGCCCCAGTGACGCGCTTGCCGCCGCGCAGGCGCAGAGAGAGACCGCTTCGGCAGCCTCGGACGTCTGCCCGCCAAAACCGCCCGTCATCTCCCGCACAGCCTGGGGCTGTCCCGATGGCCAGGGTAGTCCACGCTGGCCGCCAACCTATCAGTCTGTCCACCACATCGTGATCAACCACACGGCTACTCCCAACTCGGCCAGCGATTGGGCCAGAGTGGTGCGCTCCATCTGGAACTACCACGCCAATACCCGAGGCTGGGGGGATGCCGGCTACCAATACCTGATTGATCCGCTGGGCAACATCTACGAGGGACGGGCCGGCGGTGATGACGTGATCGGCTCGTACGATGGGTTCAACCGGGGCTCAATGGGCATTGGCTACATCGGCTGCTACGGCAATTGCGGCTACCTGGGTCTGTCAAACGCCGATCCGTCCCTGGCTATGCTGGAGGCCGGGAACGACCTCATGGCATGGAAAGCCGGCCAGAAAGGGATCGACCCACTGGGCAGCGGTGGCTACTGCGAGGCAACACTCCCCAACATCGTGGCTCGATCCGCTATAACCTGTCGCGGGGGCTCGCTATCCCCCGGCGACCGGCTAAGGGCCCACATTCCCTCTATGCGGGATGAGGTCCAAAGAAAGATAGAGGAATGCCACGATTCAATCTACGGCGCCGTATTGCTACAGGGCCGCACCGACCACAGTGGCAGCGAGGTCTCCCTATTCAGCACCATCCTGGACTTTACCACTACGCTTACCGACCAGCAAGGTCGTTTCAGCGCTGCTTCCACTGCCAACTACCAATGGTTGACGGCATATCACGTCTGTTACCTGACCGCTGCGAAGTACTTTGTCGGGATTCCTGGGAGCGGCTTACAGGGGGATATGGGTACAATCACCCTGCCCGGCGGTGACGTGGACGGAGATAACTGCATTGACATCCTCGATTTGACAGCGATTGGCGGGTGCTACGGGATGAGCGCTCCACTCCTCTCGTGCGCCGACGTCAACGGTGACGGCGTGGTGGACATTTACGATCTGGTGATCGCCGCCGTCAACTTTGGCAAATGCGGTCCTGTGGAGGACTGGGAGTAGAGCAACCTGAAACGCACCAGCAACATCCTTGACATATCGCTGATTGGTGCGCGCTATGGGAGCGACGACCCGACCGCCGACGTCAACGGAGACGGCGTGGTGAATATCTACGACCTGGCGACCGTCGCCGGCAACTATGGCCAGCGTGGCCCTGTCATGAACTGGTAGGGGCAGGTCTAAGACCTGCCCCTACGGACCTGGCCCTCTACGGAATGCAGAGCACCTGCCCGGCATAGATGAGATTCAGGTTGGCGATGTTGTTCACCTCGGCGATAGCCCACATACTGACCCCGTAGCGTAGGGAGATACGGTACAGGTTCTCGCCCCGAACGACGGTGTGATTCCAGCGGCAGGTAGGAGGCGTCGGAGGTTCCCCCCCGTTGAACTGGCGCGGACAGACCCGGCCGGGCGGCAAGGTGCGCGGCACGTTGGG
>JADHWW010000212.1 GCA_016783285.1 Anaerolineae bacterium | reverse complement strand
AGAGGTTCCTACAGTAATGCCACTCTTGGTACACTTGGTAAACAAGGCAGGTGCAGCATCTTCTGTGTGTAACAAAAGATTATGCAGGTGCGAAGATTCCATATCGCTCTGTGCTATCCAGCGAATATCCCGAGTTTTTCCTCCTTCCACAATCTCGCGAATAAGGGCTTTTGACTCGCCAGAACCATAGGTGGCTTCTTTTCGAAGTACAAAAACAAATGTCCGCACTGTAGCATTTCGGAAAACTTTGTCAGGTGTCCTCACCATCTGCTCAATGATTGTGTTGTTCAATACGAACTTGCGGAGATTGGTGAAACTTTCAAGGGATACCCAAGTATTAGGAGTGATGAAAGATATCGTGCCTTCTTCCCTCAGTAACCCCACACACTTTTCGATAAAACAAGCGTATATATCCGACTTTGCCACAAAAGTGGTGTAATGATCCCAAAAATAAGCTTTATTCTTTGGCGGTAGTCGATGTACGCGCACGTACGGCGGATTCCCAATCACACAATCAAACCCCCCCGCCCCCATCACCTCCGCGAACTCTACCTCCCACTCAAAGGCATTCACCCGCCGCATCTCCTCCTCGTCCGGCAGCAATTGGGCCTCGAAATAGTCCGGCCCGATGAGCGAATTGCCGCACTTGATATTGTCCCCCAGGTTGGGCAGCGCCCGCTCGCGCCACAGCATCAACTGCTGCCCCAACGTCTCCTGGCTCTCCCCCTCCAGCACCTTGAGCAGCAGGCTCAGTTTCGTCACCTCCACCGCCTGCCGGTCAATGTCCACGCCGTAGATGTTGTTCAGCAGGATGCGCTTCTTCTCGGCGGTCGTCAGCCGCCACCCCCCTCCGGCTCCCCCCTGGGAGGGGGGAGAGGGGGAGGGAGTCTGATAGATGGCGGGCCGCTTGCCCCGGGCGTGCTTGAGCGGGTCGTGCTCCTCGTACCACCGGCGGTGATAGTCGAGCAGATATTGGTACGCGCCCAACAGGAACGACCCGGAGCCGCAGGCAGGGTCCAGCACCCACATTTTGCCGATCTGCCGGGGTGTCTTGCCCTCGACCAGTTTGCCCACGGTCTGCCGGACGATATAGTCCACGATGTAACTGGGAGTGTAGTAAACACCGCCGGCCTTCTTTACCTCAGGCTTAGCCTCAACCTTAGCCCTATGCCCTGGGGTCAAGCGGATGACCTTGCCCAGGAACTGCTCGTACACCTGGCCGAGGACCTCGGGCGGGAGCACCGAGAACTCGTAGGGTGACTGGGGATAGTAGAGGCTGGCCAGGATGGGCTTGAGCACCTGGTCGTCAATCGTCAGCGTCTTGCTCAACGTGTCGGCCTGAAAGTCAAAGATGCCAGAGTCGTACTTTTCCTCGGCCTGCCGGTAGAGGTCGTGCATACGGGCGTAGATGTGGGGGCCGCCGGTGAGGGCCAGGAGACGCCCATAGTCCTCGATGCCGCGGTCCTCGCACATGCGCAAAAAGATGATGCGGTCAATCGTGCGCTGCACTGAAAAGTTCAGTTCGGGCACTGAGAGGGCCGGGTTGCGCAGGGCGACGTTGCGGGCCAGGACGTCGCGCCAGCCCTCGATCTCTCTCAGAAACTCGGCGTCCACCTCGCCGGTGCCGCGCTTGCGTTTCGTATCCTGCACGTAGCGGTCGAAGGAGCCCTTCAGCACCGATTCTTTGGCAAACACGCTATAGATGTCGTCGAAACTGCCGGGGTACTGGTCGAAGGTGACGTACATCACGCGGCCCACGCTGACCTTGTCGGTGGGTTTGGGTCGCTGGCGGCAGTCGTAGACGGCGAACTCTTCAAAGTCGGTCAGGATGGACAGGGGCAGTTTCGCGCTCCAGGCGTAGCGGCGCAGTTGGTAGGCCGGGCCAACGTCCCCTTTGACCGAGACGGAGGGTTTCTTGGCCTCGAGGAAGAACTTGCGCGTGCCACCGACGCGGAAGCAATAGTCGGGCGCGCGGGTGGCGCCACCGACCTTGATGGCGTCCTCGTGCACCACGTCCTTGTACTGCTCGTCGTATCCCTGGACGTTGTGCACGTCCCAGCCGAGCGCCTCGAAGAAGGGATCAATGAACTCGACGCGCACGCGGGTCTCTTTGTAGCCGGCGCGTTTGTAGACGTCCAAGTTGCGCTCGAAGCGTTCGACTAATTCCAGGACTTGTGCGGGTACTGTCATCTAATTCAAAAGTCCCCCGCTTGCCACGCTTGGCGTTCTGAAGCCGTTCGCTCGTAATGTGCCACCATTTGCCTGGCCTGTTCATCCATGAGGCGCCGGCGCTCTGCTATGGGCAACAGCAGAAAATCCTCTTGAAGTGAAAGCGATCTTGCATCGCTCGTGCTTAAATCAACCAGCAGATGGTATGCGATTGGCAGCTTTTTGACAGGCAACTGCACGACTAGTTCCTGAACTTGAGAATAAGTATACGTAGCTGTTTCCACGTTCGTCCTCCTGAACTTTAACTTGCCTACAATTCGCTCAAACCTCGACCTGCCCCCGCCAATACTCCAACGTATCCCGCAACGTCTGCTCGAACGGAATTTGCGGCATCCAGCCCGTCCGCTGCCGGAATTTCTCCGCGCTGCCGTAGGCCACCGGCACGTCCACAGGCCGGTATCGTTCCGGGTCTATCTCGACGCGGATCTCTACCTGAGAATAGCCCAAGAGCGTCTCCAACAGACCACGCACCGGCCGCGGTCGCCCCGACGCCAGATTGTACACCTCCCCCGGCTCACCCCGCGTCACTGCCAGGTGGTAGCCCCGCACGATGTCCCGCACGTCGCTGAAATCGCGGGCCGCGTCCAGATTGCCCACCCTCATCACCGGCTCCTGCAGGCCAGCCTCGATGCGGGCGATCTGGCTGGCAAAGGCCGGGACGACGAAGCGGGGCGACTGTCCCGGGCCGGTGTGATTGAACGGGCGCACCCGCACGACCGGCAGCCCGTAGGCCAGGTGATACTGCAACCCTAAAAAGTCCTGCGCCACCTTGCTCACCGCGTAGGGATTGTTGGGCCGCAGCGGACTCTCCTCCGTCTGGGGCAATTCGTCCGGTTTCGGCGCGCCGTACTCCTCGTTCGAGCCGATCACCAGCACCCGCACCTCGCGCCCCGACCTTCGCACCGCCTCCAGCAGGTTCAGTTGGGCGCGGATGTTGTTCTCCAGCGTGTCCCACGGATCCGCGAAGGACGTGGGAACGAACGACTGGGCCGCCAGGTGGAAAATGTAATCAGGCTGCACCTCGTCCACGAGCGCGCGCACCCCCTCCGGGTCGCGCAGGTCGGCATACTGCAACCGCAGGCGTGGATTGGGTGGCTGAGCCTCGACCGGCCGGGGGTAGACCGTGCCCAGCAACTCCCAGTCGGTGTGCGCCAACAGATAGGCACACAGATGTGCCCCGACAAACCCTCCCGCCCCGGTGATCAATGCTCGCAACGTTCGCCTCCCTGATGACAAAGATTATACCGCACTTTCCCATCTCTGTAAAACGCTTGCCTCCTCCGCCGCATCGGTGTACAATTTCACTACCGGACAGTTTCGTGGATGCGCCAACGGCTCGATTGAGCTCGCCGAAATCTCGTTGGCGTCCTGGGCTGTTGGTTTTGGCAGCGAGGCCACCGCAACGAGTTGCGGCATCCGGAATCCATGCGTTTGGTAAAAAGTGTCCGGTAGTGAATGTACAATTCTCTATTCTTCTTTCTTCATTCTTCCAACGACTATGAGCCAAAAAATCCTCGTCGTAGACGACGAGCGGTCTATCACCAACCTGCTCGACCCGGAGGGGGTGCGCGGCGTCGGATACCGCCTGGAACGTCCCCGTTTTGTGCCATGAAAATCCCATTGAGTGAGTACTGGCAGTTGCTTCGGCGTTACCTGAAACATCAGCGTTGTGCGGTTCTGCTCATGGTCGTGCTGCTCCTGGTGAGCATTGGGTTGCAACTCGTGGGGCCACAGGTGGTGCGTGCCTTCATTGACGCGGCTCGTGCGGGTGCGAGTGAGAGGGTGCTGGTTCGGGCGGCGCTCGTGTTCATCGCCGTGTCCGTCGTGCAGCAGGTGATGAGTGTGCTGGCGACGTATTGGAGCGAACGCGTGGCATGGACGGCGACGAATGATCTGCGGGCTGATCTGGCGGCCCACCTCCTGCGATTCGACCTCGGCTTCCACAAGGCGCGCACACCGGGGGAATTCATCGAGCGCGTGGACGGCGACGTGAACGCACTGGCGGGGTTCTTTTCCAGTTTTGTGGTGCGGCTCGTTGGCAGTATGCTGTTGCTGATCGGCGTTCTGGTCGTGGTGTACCTGGTGGACTGGCGGCTCGGCCTGGCCTTTACGGGGTTTGCTGTGCTGACGCTGGCACTGCTCACTTGGGTGCGCCGGTTCGCCGCGCCGTACTGGAGACAAGGGCGCGAGCGCAGCGCGGCCCTTTATGGCTACCTGGGCGAGGTGCTCACGGCGACAGAGGACATTCGCTCCTGCGGTGCGGTGAAGTATGCAATGCTCCGCTTCTTTGAGCACCTGCGCAACTGTATGTCCATAGGCTGGCGGGCGGGGTTCTGGGGACAGAGTGTATGGGCAGTCGCCATCGCTGCCTTCGCCATTGGGGATGGTATCGCCTACGGGCTGGGCGGCGGCCTGTACCAGATCAAAGCCATTTCACTCGGCACGGTATACGTGATTGTGGCCTACGTAACGATGTTGGCGCAACCCATTGATGTCATCCGCACCCAACTCCAGGATCTGCAGCAGGCCGACGCCAGCATCGCCCGCGTGCGCGAGTTGATGGCCACCCGATCCAGGCTGGAGGACGGGACGGAGAGCGTGCCCCCCGGCGCACTATCGGTGGCGTTTCGCGCGGTGCGCTTTGGGTACGAGGATGGGCAGCAGGAGACGCGAGCGACCGTGCTCGAGGACCTATCCTTCGAGCACGAGGCGGGGCGCGTGCTGGGGCTGTTGGGCCGCACCGGGAGCGGCAAGACGACGGTCGCGCGGCTGCTCTTCCGCCTGTACGACCCGCAAGGGGGCGAGGTGCGCCTGGGCGGCGTCAACCTGCGCCACGCCCGGCTCGAACCGCTCCGCGCGCGGGTGGGCCTGGTCACGCAAGACGTGCAACTCTTTGAGGCCAGCCTGCGCGACAACATCACCTTCTTCGCTCCCGACGTCTCGGACGGGCGCCTGCTGGCGGTGCTCGAGACGCTGGGTTTGAAACCGTGGCTGGAGCGCTTGCCGAATGGGCTGGATACGAAAATCTCCGGCTCGAGTCTCTCGGCCGGCGAAGCGCCACTCCTGGCCCTGGCGCGGGTCTTTCTCAAAGACCCCGGCCTGGTCATCCTCGACGAGGCCTCCAGTCGTCTCGATCCGGCCACGGAGGCGCTGCTGGAACGGGCGTTGAGCAGGCTGCTTAAGAGCCGCACCGCCGTCATCATTGCCCACCGCCTGGCCACGGTGGAGCGAGCGGACGATAGTCTCATCCTCGAGGATGGGCGTATGCTCGAGCACGGGCCGCGTGAAAGGCTATCTGCCGATCCGAATTCGAGATTTGCCGAACTGCGGCGGACAGGGTTGGGGGAGGTGCTGGTGTGAAATCCACAAAAGAGCCCATG
>JADHWW010000098.1 GCA_016783285.1 Anaerolineae bacterium | reverse complement strand
CTCATCGCCGGTGGCCGGGGCTGGCTCTACCAGAACATCTTCGCCGAGGCGGAGAAGCACGACGAGCGCGTGCGCCTGCTGGGCTTCGTGGACGATACCGACCTGCCGGCGCTGTACCGTGGCGCAGCCCTCTTCGCCTTTCCATCGCTATACGAAGGATTCGGGCTGCCCGTGCTGGAAGCGATGGCCTGCGGCGTCCCGGTCGTCTGCTCCAAGACCTCCTCGCTCCCTGAAGTCGCGGGCGACGCACCGTTGCTGGTGGACCCACTCGATGCCGACGGACTGGCCGAGGCACTAGCCCGCGTGCTGGAGAACGCCGACCTGCGCCAGAGGATGATCACCCGTGGGCTCGCTCAGGCAGCCCGGTTCACCTGGGATCAGGCCGCCCGGCGGCTCCTGAGCACATTCCGTTCGGCAAGGTCTCCCGACCGTTCGGCAAGGTCTCCCGACCGTTCGGCAAGGTCTCCCGACCGTTCGGCAAGGTCTCCCGACCGTCGCCGCCGCTGGCTCGACAAGTACCGGAGGTCTACATCGCGATGAAACCTATCTACTCCACGAACGGCGAATGGGTCGCCCTGATCCGCGAGGGCCATCTTTACGACACCCGTGGTGACTGGATCGGCTGGCTCGAAGGCAGAGACATCTACACCCGCGACGGGGAGTACGCGGGTTTTCTCTCGCACGATGGACGCATCCTGCACGAGCGTGTCCGCAGGCAGCGACCGCGCCGCCCCGCCCCCCCCACTCCCCCCAGGATCAGGCCACCGTCCAAGGTGCCCCTGGCACCTCTCTTCGCCGAACAGCCCTGGAACCTGGTGGACGTCTTCGAGGAGGCGCCCGAGGTCTTCAAGTACATCTCCGACCTGCGGCCCGATTGGGAAGAATGATCTATGTGCGCAACTCGTAACCCACAATCCGCAATCCGCAATCCGCAATCCGCAATCTGCTTTCTTGGCCTCGTTCTCGTGATCACGGGCTATTTCGGCCCCTGGGTGCCCCACCCGACCAGTGCCCTCACTGTGACCGGCTGTGAACTGGCGGAGTTCGCCAAGTTCTTCCCCCAGGTGCAGGGCGGTGTAGTACCCATAATCCGCGAACTGTTCTTCACCCCCCTGCTCGCCGCCGCCATCCTGCTCGGCCTCCTGGCCAACAAGCCAGCCAACCAACTACCCAACCGCCTCTTCCTGACGCTCGCCGCCGCCTTGCTGGCCCTCGTCGCCCTGCCTCCCTACCAATTCCTACGCGACCCCCAGTACGCACGACAACTGGCCCTCGCCGTTGGGGGAACGGTGCTCGCGCTGCTGACCCCGCTGACCCGCCGGCTATCCCGGCGCCCTCGGTCCATCCTGGTCGCGTTCCTACCGCTTGCCGGCGCTGCCCCTGCGCTGTGGCAATTCGCCCTTCTCTGCCCCCTCGTCGTGTCGCTGTACAATGCACCTCTCGGCCTGGGTTGGGGCCTGATCACCTGCGCAGCCGGCTTCGCGCTGCTCCTGATCTGCGCCGTATGGCCTGCGCTAACGTCTTCAGTCGTTCTTGAAGCGGAAGAGGCGACTGAAGTAGCCACTACGACCAGCGCTATGGAGCGCTCGTTGTTGCTGAAGACCGTCGCGGTCACGCGGTGCAGGTTGAGTTCGTCAAAGGCGAAAGCGAGCGCGAGTCGCGCCGCCTCGTAGCCGTAGCCCTTTCCCCAGTTGGCGCGATCTCCAATGGCGACGCTAAATCCACAAACGCTGTGCGGCCATATAATCCCGTCAAGCTCAACGTACCCGATCAGATCATCGCCGTCGTGAAACGTGATGGATTATAGTTGTGAGCGAGATCCTGTCAACAGCGGCACGATCTCCACCTCCGGCTTCCCCACGCCCAATCGCAGCCGCGCCACCGTCTGCCGTTCCCCCCACGTGGGACAGACCGCGCCGGGGTTGACCAGCAATGCGCGCCCCACCCGCTCGACGTGCGCCTGGTGGGAGTGGCCGAAGACGATGACATCCGCCTCGGAATAGAGCCGCGCCAGGCGACGACCAGTGCGCCGGTTGAAATCACCTTTGGCCAGCAGCCCCAACCGCAGAGCGAATACGTCCACGACATTGCGGCAGAAACCCAGCAGGCCAAACCGGTGACCGTGAGTGAGCACGACGTGAAACCCGGCCAGCCGCAGTTCGACCACAGCCGGCAGCACCGCGCCGCCGTCGGAGAACTCCTGGAAGTGGACGTTGCCCCGCACCCCATGCACCGGCGCGACAGCCCGCAGTGGCTCCAGCGCCGCCGGGTCGTCCACGTCACCCGCGTGCAGGATCAGGTCAACCCCAGCCAGTGCGTCGAGCACCGGTGCGGGCAACCGCTCCAACCGGTGGGGGATGTGGGTATCGGAGAGCAGACCGACCGTGAAGACAGTCATCTGATCGGAGTCTAACACAGTTGCCGGATTTGGACAATCGCCTCTCAACTACCCCCTGCACCGCTTGACAACCCCGTCCCGGCCAAGATCTACGACCGTGCCTCCCTTGCCACCACAACACAACATCGGATTGAGCATGAAGATGGGAAGATAGTCGGGCAAATCCATCAGTCCAATATCTCCCGCAGTCCCCGGCGCAATTCGGATGGTATGGCGACGAGCAATGTGTCATCCACCGTCGTCTCTACCAGCAGTCCGCGCGCCCGCAACCGTCCCATGACCGTCTCTGGCACATGCCATTGCCAGTACGCAGACTCCTCCAGGTCGTTCCCATAGGCAGCGTCGAAATCCTGCCAGGGCATAGCACCACCTTGCGCCAGCACCTGGCGCAGCGCAGCGCGTTCGTCTTCGTTCAGATCGCTGGCTATTCGCTCCAGATTGTGCAGGTCGCAGAGTCCCGCGATGATCTGTTCGACCAACTCCGCCTTGCGCAATGCCGACACCCCACCCCACCGCACAACTACACGGCCCATCCCGGTGAGCGCATTCTTGGTGTAGAGAGACAGCGCCTCGGAGAGAGCCGGCTCTGGGGTGGAGAGTTTGGCCTGCAGGCGGGCGCGTGCGGCCCGGTCGCGCTTGCGCTGCCGTTCCAAGAAAGACTCAAAGCCCGTCAGAAGCGGCGTGACCCTGTCCAGATGTTCAAGCAGGCTCTCGGCCAGCTCGTAGCCAGGCCATACTTGCAACGCGGCCTGCAGCGCCTTGCGGGCCAGTTCGTATTCCTCCCGCTGGACAAGAATGCGGGCCTGGGTATAGGAGTAGAACGCCATTTCCTGAGGGTGAAAGCGTCTCGCTTTGACCAAAGGCTCCAACATAACGTCTGCCCCTTCGACGTCACCCTCGTCGAGGAGATACGTAGCCAGGTTGCAGCGCGGAAACACGTAGGTCGGATCTATCTCCAACGCTGTCCGGAACATCTCTTTGGCCTGCGCGTGCTCTCCACGACGGGCATGCATCGCGCCCAGGTTGTTGTACGCTTCTTTGGCGCGGGGTTCCAATTCCAACATACGCCGGAACAGTCGCTCGGCCTTTTCGTAGTCATCCTGCTTAAAAGCACTCAAGGCTTGCTTCAACAGACTCGCCACCTCCTGGCTGTACTCCGTCTCGGGCTCATCAGAAACCTCGTATTGGCGTACTTGTACCTCCCGCCACTCTCCTCTGCTCCAAATACGCACCGTTTCATCTCGCGCGATCTCGCCTGCCTGCATCAGGCTGAACAGCGCCCGCATGCGTGTCTCATCTTCACCGGCCTGGCTCAACCCAAAGCGGCGCAGGGCAGCGTGGGCAGCCGGAGTGGCAATGGTCGCCAGGATAGCGACGCCAGCATCGGGTTGGTCCTCCTCCCAGATCATCTTCTCCGCCATGAGAACGACCTGAGGGAAACGAGCGACAAAACGCGCCACCTGGCTGCGGAAGCGTCGTTCGGGCAAGTCATCCTGTCGTCCGACCAGTTCAACAAACTTGCCCATCCCGTGCATCGACATGAGTTCGGTGCTATGGAAGTATGGGAAGCGCTCGGCCCAACCTGGCCCCGGTCGCCCGGCTTCCAGCGCCGCCAGCAACTCGTCTGCCCATGGTATGCTGTTCTGCAACCCCTTCAGCCTGCGTCGCGCCGCGCGACGGCCGGTATTGGCTTCGGCGACGGCCAGGAACAACTGGCCCTGCCGGGAGAATCCGGGCTCCCCCTCCCGCGCCGCGCCCGGTTTGCCCAAGGGACGTAATAGTCGATACACACTCTCGTCCTCGTCCAGGATAGCGGCCGCTTCCGCCATCTTGAGGCGCTCGCTGTGCCCCTGCGGCGTGATTTCCTTCAACCGCGCCCACAACACCCGCGCATCAGCCTCTTGTCCCGTCCAGGCCAGGAAGCGAATACCGTTGCTCAGCGCCTGGATGTTGCCCGGGTCTTGCGCTAGCACCCGGCGTGCGGTGACAATGGCTTCTTCCGGTTGGCCGTCGAAGAACAGCGCCAGGGAAAGGTTGTTGCGAGGTGGGGGCCAGTCGGACAGCAACTTGATGGCCTGCCGGTTGGCGGCGATGCAAGCCGGGAAGTCGCTCCTGCGTAGTGCGCGCTGACCGTCCTCCAGGTAATGAAGGCCCTTTTCGACTTGTGCCTCAGAAAGACCAAGATCATGCGCGGTTTCCAGAATATCCTTCTCCAGCAAGGCTACGATCTCGCGCACGTCGTCAATCTTTGGGACATCGGCCTGGCGCTCTAGCACCTGGCGAAAGGCATGCAGGGCATGCGCTTTCAACTCGAGTTCCAGATAGAACGAGGCCAATGGCAGCCAGTAATCCGGGTCCCGGCTCAGTTTCATCGCCTGCTCGTACCCCATCAACCCACCCCAGGTATCGCCGGCCTTGACGTGTGCGTAGCCGACGTAGTAATGTAGATCAGCCACGCGCGGGTAGGACGTCAAGAGCGGCTCCAGGAGTTCAATGGCTGCCTGGGCACGGCCACGGTCAATCAGGCCGTCAGCCTGTTCGAAGACCACTTGCAACCCATCTATCGCCCGGCGCTGGTGTCGCGACTTCTGCGTGGGCAGTGACTTGCGCTGCTTCTTGCGTTGACGTTTGCTCAATCATCGCCTCCTAATCTTTTCTATCACATCCCCTGGCAGGGCGGGGGACAGTTCAGATGGTTCAGGAGTACCTCTTCCAAAGATTCGATCCGCGTGTGCTTCAAAGTCATTCGATCCAGGCCCATACGCTTCTCGACCACCCAGAACACGCCGCTGAATTTCAGGAAATAATCGGGCAACCCAGCCTTGTCAAGGAAGTGAAAGACAGGCTGCTCCCCAAACTCGGACGGCGTGAACTGATGACTGCCCAGGCCACCCCGCAACCACGAATAGACCAACAGCGGGAACGTCTCCTCCGCTACCGGCAGCCGCGCGTCGAAACGGTACTGATTCGGGGCCAAGCGCTTCAGGCAGCCGAACCAGGAAAGCGTGCGCAGGAAGTGGCGCACGCAGTTGGTCACCACGCCCCGCTGGCCGTACTCCTCGTAGATGCGGTGCAGGAAGTCGGTGCTCCGAATCTCATCTCCAGGATCGTAGCGCCTGGCCATCTGGCCGGTGATCGTCTGCAGGATGGGCGTCGCGTTGATCAGGTGTGCCAGGTATACGCTTCGTAACGTCTTGGCCGGGAACTTGCGCGCCGCTGCTGCAAACAGGTCCTGGGCCGCCGTGCGCCGTCGCACCGCAGCAATTCTCATTTTGAGGGGTGGTTGCCTGGTCTGTGATGGATAGATGAATTATTTGCGG
>JADHWW010000023.1 GCA_016783285.1 Anaerolineae bacterium | reverse complement strand
CGCATTACCATCATTTTCCTCTCCGCCGTGGACGAAGTGGCGGCAAAGGTGAAGGGGCTGCGTGGGGGGGGGGATGACTATGTCACCAAGCCGGTGAAGATGGCCGAGTTGTTGGCTCGCATCGAGGTCCACCTGCGGCCGGAAGCCCTCGCCGTGGGCCAGTTGATCACCGTGTTCGGCAGCAAGGCTGGTGTGGGCACTACCACGCTGGCAGTCAACCTGGCTCTGGCCCTGCGCAAAGCCTCGCAAAAGAAGATTCTGTTGGTGGACTGGCAGCGCCCCCTGGGTGAAGTCGCGCTCTTTTTGGGCCTGCCAGAGATACGCATGCTGGAGTTTCTCCTCCCCCGCCTCAATGACCTGAACGAACAGTTGTTTGCCAACGTGGTAAAGGAATACCTGCCAGGCGTGTGGGTTGTTCTTGGGTCAGCCAGCCCGAACTGTGCCGGGCAAATGAGCAGGGAGGCCCTGGACAAGTTGTTGGAAATAGCCCTGATCAGTGCAGATTACATTCTCGTGGATGCCGGCTCCTTTTTCTCCTGGGAGGACCCGCCTCTGATCGACAAGGAGGGAGGGATCAGCCTGTGTGTGCTGACGCCCGAAATCATGTCCATCAAGCGGGCTGTTCAGGCCGTGGAGATCATCAACGTAATGGATTACAGTTTCTGGCCTATCTTGAACCGCTGCGACACGCCTGGGGATGCTCTGCAGGAGCAAATTGTATCGCGTTTGGGAACTGTCCTCCATGGATGCGTGCCGGACGAGAGTGATCGGATGACTCGTGCCCTGAACGAAGGCTGCCCCTTGTACGTGATTGACCCACATTCGGGCTTCTCCCGCGCTATAGATGATATTGCCACCAGCATACATGAGGCTCTGAGGCTATGAGCGTATCCCGCATTGCTTTAGCCCAGATGGACATTCACACCGGTCAGCCGGAGGCTAACATGGCCCGGGCGCGGGAATTCGCTGCCCAGGCCGGGAAGGCCGATGCCGACTTGCTCCTGCTGCCCGAACTGTGGCTCCACGGCTACGACCTGGAACGGGCAGGGGAGTGGGCCGCGCCACTAGGGGAGGGCGGCTTTGCCCACATGGCCGCGCTGGCTCGCGAGTTTGGCCTGTACCTGGCCGGCTCGCTCATGGAGCGGCATGCTGGCGGTGGCTCTGGCGAGCCCGGTCGAGCCATCTCCAACACTGCCGTCCTCTACGCGCCCGACGGCACGCTCCTGGGGTCATACCGCAAGATCCATCTCTTCCGCCTGATGCAAGAGCCTCGCTACCTGGCCCCCGGCGACCGCGCTACCCTCTGTCCCACCCCGTGGGGGCCGACGGGTCTGGCCATCTGCTACGACCTGCGCTTCCCTGAACTCTTCCGTGCCATGGCGCTGGCAGGGGCGGTGCTCTTCCTGGTGCCGGCCCAGTGGCCGGTGCGCCGCATCGAGGCCTGGCTCCTTCTGGCCCGCGCCCGCGCTGTGGAGAACGAACTGATCGTTGCCGCCTGCAACCGGGTGGGGAGCGACGACCAGGTGGAGTTCCCTGGGCGCTCGCTCGTCGTGGATCCGTGGGGAAACGTGCTCGTGGAGGGAGATGATCGGGAGCAACTGTTGATCGCCCAGGTAGACCTGCGGGAGATCCGCAAGGCCCGTCGCTACCTCACCGTCTACGAGGATCGCCGCCCAGAGGCATATCGAGTAGATGAGTAGATGGGGAATAGATATCTGGAGGTGAGTATATGAGTGATGAGTATATGAGGTCCTCGCTCCTCATATACTCGCATACTCATATACTCTCTCTGAGGAGCCATCCGTGAACTACGACACTATTCTCCAGACCGCCACCTCCATCGCCCACGAGGCCGGCGCCGTCGTGCGTGCTGCCTTCCCGTGCACCACGCTTGCCCATATTGGCTTCAAGGGAGCGGTCGATCCCGTCACCGAGACCGACACCGCCGCCGAGGAGTTGATCGTCGCCCGCCTGAGGGACGCCTTTCCCGATCACCTTATTCTGGCCGAGGAGGGCAGCGGAGACGAGTCGTTCCTCAACGTGCTTCAGGCCCCCGTTCCCGGAGGCGTCCCCGAAGACCGGGACGCAAGCGACGGGCGGCCCTTGTGGCTGATTGACCCCCTGGATGGCACCAACAACTTCGCCCACGGCTTCCCCCACGTTGGCCTCTCGCTGGCGTTGCTGGTGGAGGGGGAAGTGGTCGTCGGCGTGATCTACGATCCGCTGCGGGGGGAGACTTTTGCCGCGACTGCTGGAGGCGGAGCGACCCTCGACGGCCAACCCGTCCGTGTCTCCGGCGCTGATCACCTGGCGGACGCATTCTTGGCTACCGGATTCCCCTACGATCGCCGCGTCGCTCCCGACAACAACGTCGAACGGCTGGACCATTTCCTGCGCCGCAGCATGGGCGTGCGCCGGGCAGGAGCAGCCGTCCTCGACCTGGCCTACGTCGCCTGTGGGAGGTTCGATGGCTTTTGGGAGATCCGCCTCAAGCCGTGGGATGTGGCGGCGGGGGTGTTGCTGGTGCGGGAGGCCGGCGGGAGCGCGACCGACTTTGATGGTAGCCCCGATTGCCTCTCGGGCGAGTTCATCGTCGCCTCCAATGGGCGCATCCACGACCAGATGCTGCGTGTCATCCGCGAGAGAGCCGCCGCGCCGCGCCCCGACGGGTGAGCCGGGATCTCTCGCTTTGCGACAGGTAACGATCAAAGATAACAATCAAACGGAGGGAGACAATGTCAGAGGAAACTGGATTGCGAGTATGGGCAGACCCGCTGAAGGACTTCTGCGCGCGAGTGTTTCAGAAGATGGGCATCCCGGAGGAGGACGCGCGCATCACGGCCGGGGTGCTGGTGGCGGCTGACCTGCGGGGGATTGACAGCCACGGCGTGGCCCGCCTGCGGCGATACGTCAACGGCCTGCGGGACGGCGTAATGGTCGCCCGCCCCCAGGTGCAGGTAGTGACGGAGACCCCCGCCACGGCGCTCATTGACGCTGGGGCCGGCCTGGGTCAGCCGGTCTCCTACCGGGCGATGGAGAAGGCCATCCAGAAGGCGCGGGACTTTGGGGCCGGTTTCGTAACGGTGCGCAATTCCAACCACTACGGCATCGCCGGTTACTACGCGATGATGGCGCTGGAGCACGACTGTATTGGCATCTCAATGACCAACGCCGCCGTGCTGGTGGTGCCGACCTTCGGGCGGGATGCGATGCTGGGCACCAACCCCATCTCGGTGGCGGCCCCGGCGGGTCAGGAGCGGCCCTTCGTGCTGGACATGGCCACCAGCACCGTGCCACGCGGCAAACTGGAGGTATACAACCGGTTGGAGAAGCCCATCCCCCTGGGCTGGGCCACCGACGAGACCGGCACGCCGACGGACGGTACTGGGCGTGTGCTGGAGAACCTCAAGCAGCGGGCTGGCGGAGGGCTCCTCCCGCTGGGTGGGGCCGGGGAGTTGCTGGGCGGCCACAAAGGGTACGGCCTGACGTTGATGGTGGACATCCTCTGCGCGATCCTCTCCGGCGCGGCCTACGCCGACCTGGTCTACCCCAAGGACGAGCAGGGAAGGCCGCTTCCCTCGGCCATCGGCCACTTCTTCGGCGCCTGGCGGGTGGACGCTTTCCGGCCGGTCGAGGAATTCAAGGCGGCGATGGACGATCTGCAGCGGCGCTTGAAGGGAATGCCCAAGGCGGAGGGCCAGACCCGCGTCTATGTCCACGGCGAGAAGGAGTACGAGGAGGCGGAACTATGTTCCCGTGAGGGCATCCCCCTCAACCCCAAAGTGGCGGCCGACCTGCGGGCGATTGGGGAGGAGGTGGGGGTGGAGCACGACCTGGGAGGCTAGAAGCGGTCGCTGGATGCTGGATAGTGGATACTGGATAGAGGGCGTGGTCTAATCAACAAGAGGAGAGAAAAAAGTGGATTTTGGCTGGACCGAGGAACAACGGTTGTGGCGGCGGGCGGTGCGCGACTTTGCGCAGACAGAGGTCGCGCCCCGCGTGCGCGAGATTGATACCACCGAGCGCATCCCTTCCGAGATCGTCGAGGGGATGGCCGAAATGGGCCTGCTGGCCCCGCTGGTGGGGGAGGAATATGGCGGGGCAGGGGCCGATTGGACGATGGCCGCCATCGCCGCCGAGGAACTGGGCCGCGCCGACATCAGCCTGGCTGTCCCGGTGCTCTATCTGGTGGAGGCTGCGTGGGGGTTCATCTTTCACCAGTACGGTGCTCCCGAACTCAAGGAGGAGTACCTGCCCAAAGTGACGCGGGGGGAGGCCTTCCTGGGCATCGCCACCACTGAGCCTGGCGGCGGGTCCGACATCCTGGGGGCTTGCCGTACCCGCGCTGTACGGGATAACGACGAGTGGGTGTTCAACGGCGAGAAGATGTTCATCAGCGGCGTGCGCGAGTCTCTGGAGTGGGGCGGCATCCACCTCATGCTGGCCCGCACCGACCCAGACTCGGAATCCGGGCACAGAGCCTTCACCTTCTTCGCCATGCCGCTCAAGGGAACGGAAGGCACCACCCCTACCTTCTTTGAGGATATGGGGCGCATGGGCATCTCCACCGGAGGCTTTGCCCTGGAGGACGTGCGCTTGCCAGCCTGTCACCAGGTGGGTGGGCTCAACCGGGGCTTTTACCACGCTATGGAGGGCTTTTCGGCGGCGCGCACGCTGATCGGCGCTACCTGCGTGGGTGCTGCCCAGGCGGTGCTGGACATGGGAATGGACCACATCCGGCTGCGGGAGGCTTTCGGGCGGCCGCTGGCTAGCTTTGAGGGCATCCAGTTCCCCCTGGCCGATCTCTACACCGACCTGGAGGGGGTCAGGCTGATCACCTACAAGGCGGCCTGGACGATGGATCGTAAGTACGAGCAGGAGATCGCCACCCACCACGACATCGCGCTGGCGGCGGCCATGGCCAAGATGCGCGCGCCGCTGGTCGGATTCGAGATCATGAACGAGGTCGCCAACTGGTTTGGCGCAATGGCCTACACCAAGGAGTGCCCGGTCGAGATGGGCATCCGGGGCATCCGCTCCTATTCCATTGGTGCTGAGGGCACTATCAATATCATGCGCATGATTATCGCCCGCGAGCTATTGGGCAAGGAGTTCCTGCCCACAGACTATTCATCAAAATGATTACAGAAAATGACACCGCCAGGCGCAGGGCCATGCGCCTGATATTCTGCGTGCTCTCCCTCGCCGCCGGCCTTACCCTGCTCTCTACCAGGCCGGTGCGTGGCCGCTGGGAGGTGCCCGAGACCGTCGAGCCGGTCGAGCAAGCACATTCATCGCCCGGGATGTCAGTCGTTCCCACTCCCACCCCTCGAACTGAGCCTCAGGATGAAACCTCCACACCGGTCGCTCTGCCCGATCAGGCACAGGTGCCTATCCTGATGTACCACTACGTCTCCGAACTCCCGCCCAACCCTGATCGGTATCGTCTGGATCTGACTGTCTTGCCGGAGGACTTCGAGGCGCAACTCCAATACCTGGCGGACGAGGGCTACCACACGATCACTCTGACCGATCTGTATCTTCACCTGACACAGGGCTATCCGCTGCCGGAAAAGCCCATCATCCTCACCTTTGACGATGGCTACAGAGACGCCTACGAGGTCGTGTTTCCCCTGCTGTTGGACTACGGCTTCACAGGTACATTCTTCGTGCTCGCCACTCCGGCCCACTTCGAGTGGGCGGAGTACCTGACATGGGAACAGATGAGAGAGATGTCGGATGCGGGAATGGACATCCAGTCTCACGGGCGAGACCACGTAGACCTGCGCGGGCGCTCTTACGATTACCTCGTCTACCAGACACTGGGCATCCAGGAGGCGATATATTATCACACTGGCCGTCTGCCACGCTTTTTCTGCTATCCGTCGGGCCGGCGCGATGCCAATGTGATCGCTGTGCTCGAATCGGTTGGCTACTGGGGGGCAGTGACAACGGAGTGGGGCAGGACGCACACACGGGAAAATCTTCTTGAGATGCCGCGTGTGCGCATCCACGGGGCCGGCACGCTGGAGAGTTTCATTGACAACCTGGAGGATTAGAGGCTTTTAGTCTATTTGTACTATATTCGCAGACTTGATAGTTTTTGACAGAGCCTCGGTGGTATAATTTGACCTAACCGCCGGGGCTCTTGACTTGTCCGGCGGCTTAAGTGTGTATTGGGCAGTACCTGACGTATGTGATAACGAGGAGTTGATGGCACAGTCTTCCCGTCTGGCCGGATTCTACAACCAGCCTTTGGAAGAACGGATCGAACAGATCGCCCGGTGGGCGAGGTTGACAGGGGACGAAACCGCTGCCCTGCACGGCGCGATGGGGCTCGACCTGACGCGGGCCGATCAGATGATCGAGAACGTGGTCGGCCTGTATAGCCTGCCGCTGGGCATCGCGGTCAATTTCATCGTCAATGGGCGCGATGTGCTGGTGCCAATGGTCATCGAGGAACCCTCGGTGGTGGCCGGGGCCTCCCTTGCCGCCAAACTGGCCCGCGCTGGCGGGGGCTTCCAGGCAACCGCAACCAGGCCGGAGATGATCGGCCAGTTGCAGGTGCTAGACGTCGCCGATCCCTGGTCGGCCCGTTTCGACCTGTTGGCCGCTCGCGACGACCTGCTGGCGCTGGCGGACGAGACCGACCCGGTCATCGTCAACCTGGGCGGCGGGGCGCGAGACCTGGAGGTGCGCGTCTTTGAGCAGACTCCGGCCGGCCCGATGTTGGTAGTGCATCTCATCTTTGACTGCCGTGACGCGATGGGGGCCAACACGGTCAACACAGCCTGCGAAACGCTGGCCCCCCGGATCGAGCAGATCACTGGCGGGCGGGTGGGGCTGCGGATTCTTTCCAACCTGGCCGACCACCGTTTGGCGCGGGCGCGCTGTACGGTGCCGATAGAGGTGCTGGCCTGCGGGGGTTTCTCTGGCGAGCGGGTGGCGCAGGGGATCGTCGAGGCCTGGGCCTTCGCGGCCGCCGATCCATACCGCGCCGCGACCCATAATAAAGGCATCATGAACGGCGTGGACGCCGTCACTATCGCCACTGGAAACGACTGGCGGGCGGTCGAGGCGGGCGGCCATGCCTACGCTGCCCGCTCGGGCCGCTACACCAGCCTGAGCACCTGGGCGCGCGATGCTGAGGGCAACCTGGTCGGCACGCTAGAGATGCCGCTGGCGGTGGGCATCGTGGGGGGGGCTACGCGCGTGCATCCTACGGCGCAGGTGGCGCTTAAGATCCTGGGCGTGCAGAGCGCTCAGGAACTTGCGGAGATCATCGTCGCGGTGGGATTGGCCCAGAACCTGGCGGCGCTGCGGGCGCTGGCGACGGAGGGCATCCAGCGGGGCCACATGCGGCTGCACGCCCGACAGGTGGCCATCGCCGCCGGTGCCACGGGGGACGAAGTGATGCAGGTCGTAGAGCGTTTGATCGCCGGGGGGTACATCCGCCCCGACCGGGCCGAGGCAATCCTGGCTGAAATGCGCAGCGAGCATTGAGTACCCAGTGCCAAGTGACGAATGACGAGTGACGAGTGACGAATGACCAACAACGACCAACCCACCATTCTCAAGCCTGATCGCGACGTCGGCATCATCGGTTATGGGGCCTATGTTCCCCGCTATCGATTGCCGGCCACCGAAGTGGATCGCGTATGGATGGATGGGCAGGGTGGCACGCCGATCAAGGAAAAGTCGGTGCCAGGGCTGGACGAGGACGTGGTGACCATGTCCATTGAGGCAGCCCGCAACGCGCTGGCTCGCGCCGATGGTGTGGACCCAGCGCTCATCCGTGCCGTGTGGGTCGGGAGCGAATCCCATCCCTACGCCGTCAAGCCGACCTCGACCATCGTGGCCGAGGCCATCGGTGCCACGCCCCACACGCAGGCCGGCGACTGGGAGTTCGCCTGCAAGGCCGGCACCGAGACGCTCCAGGCGGCTATCGGCTTTGTGGGCTCGGGGATGGCGCGGTATGCGCTCGCAATTGGGATGGACACGGCCCAGGCCCAGCCCGGCGACGCGCTGGAATATACGGCCAGCGCGGGAGGCGCAGCCTACCTGGTCGGCCCGGCGGCGGAGGGGCTGGCCGTCTTCGAGGGCTCGGTCTCCTACGTCACCGACACCCCCGACTTCTGGCGGCGGGCTTACCAGCACTACCCCTCTCACGGGGGGCGGTTCACCGGCCAACCAGCGTACTTCAAACATACCATCGCTGCCGCACAGGGATTACTGGAGGCGCTGGGGCGGAAGCCAGCCGACTATGCCTACGCTGTCTTCCACCAGCCCAACGTCAAGTTCCCGCAGACGGCGGCCAAACGATTGGGCTTCACACCGACACAGATCGAGCCTGGGCTCCTGGCCAACGAGATTGGCAATACCTACGCCGGTTCCTCGTTCATCGGCCTGACGGCGATTCTGGACGTGGTCGCGCCGGGCGACCGGGTGCTGATAGTGAGTTACGGCTCCGGGGCAGGGTCGGACGCTCTTTCACTCCGCGTCACCGAGGCCATCCAGGAGCGGCGGCAGCGGGCGCCGGCGACCCGTGACTACATTGCCCGGCGCGTTGAGATTGACTACGCGACCTACGTGAGGTTCACCAGGGCCTTGAGAAAATGAAGCAATGAGAGACGTTGTCATCATCGGAGTCGGACAGACCAAAGTGGGGGAGCATTGGGATATCAGCCTGCGACACCTGGCGCTGGAGGCAGTACAGGCAGGCCTGGCGGATGCGGGCGTGAGACAGGCCGATGCGCTTTACGTGGGCAATATGCTATCGGGTGAACTGACTGGCCAGGAACACCTGGGCGCGTTGGTCGCCGATTTCGCGGGGCTGCGAGGGATCGAGGCATTCAAGGTCGAGGCGGCCTGCGGTTCTGGGGCGGCAGCGCTGCGGATGGGATACGTGGCCGTCGCGGGGGAACTGGCGGACATCGTCGTGGTGGTGGGAGTAGAGAAGATGACCGACGCCCTCGGCCCTGATACGACCACGGCGCTGGCGCTGGCGACCGATGGCGACCACGAGGCCGCGCAGGGTGCTTCCTTCGTCGCCATCAACGCGCTGTTGATGCGGCGCTACATGCACGAGTACGGCTATGTTCACCAGGACTTCGCTCCCTTTGCCGTCAATGCCCACCGGAACGGGGCGAACAACCCGTATGCGATGTTCCGCTTTCCAGTCACAGTTGAGCGTTTCGTCAGGGCGAGGATGATCTGCGATCCCATCAATCTGCTGGATAGTTCCCCCATCTGTGACGGGGCGGCGGTGGTGGTGCTGGCACCGGCCGACGCGGGGCGCGCGCTTTCGGCGGCCCCGATACGCATCGTTGGTTCGGCTGTGGGTACAGACACCGTGGCCGTGCACGACCGGCGCGATCCGCTGGTGCTGGATGGGGCCGTACTTTCGACGCGCCGCGCGTATGAACAGGCAGGAGTTGGCCCGGAGGACATTGACTTGTTCGAGTTGCACGACGCTTTCAGCATTATGGCGGCACTCAGTCTGGAGGCAGCCGGGTTTGCGGACAGGGGCCAGGGGCTGCGGCTGGCGCTGGAGGGAAAGATCGGGATTGAGGGCCGCGTACCCGTCGCCACGATGGGCGGACTGAAGGCGCGGGGACACCCCGTAGGGGGTACCGGCGTCTACCAGGTCGTCGAGGTGGTGCAGCAGTTGCGCGGCCTGGCCGGGGCCAATCAGGTGGAGAACGCACGGCTGGGAATGGCCCAGAATATCGGCGGCAGTGGTGCTACAGTCGTCACGCACATTCTGGAGAGGATGGACGAATAACAAACGGGTTGTAGGACAAGTTGCTAACTTGTCCCGGGGGCAATTTGCCAAATTGCCCTACCTATTTTGGGAGGTTTACCAATGAGTATACCAGGAAATTGGAGGCTTCAACCACAACGTTACCGGCTGGTCGGAGAGATATGCGAAAAATGCGGTGCGCGGATCTTCCCGCCCCGCGACGTGTGCCCGGAGTGCGAGAGGCTAGCCCAGACGCCGTTTGTCTTCAGCGGACGGGGCGAGGTCTATTCCTACAGCACCGTCTACCACCCGCCCCGGGGGTTCGAGGAGTTCGCTCCCTACACTGTGGCGCTGGTGCAGTTGGAGGAAGGTCCTATGGTCACCGCGCAACTGACCGACGTGGATACCGATCACGTTCGCGTCGGGATGCCGGTGGAGATGGTGACGCGCAAGGTGCAAGGGGGTGGTGATGCTGGCGCGATCGTCTACGGCTACAAGTTCCGGCCAGCCGTCGGGCACGTGGTCTGAGTAGGGGCGAGTCTGAGACTCGCCCTACTGGGTCTACTCCACTGATACGTTCATCATAGCCGGTTCTACCGGGTAACACACACACGCGGGCGCATCTCCCATACTTCCGTGGGAGATGCGTTTATCTTTGCCACGAATCCCCCCATTTCTGAAGCAAGCGTCCTGATTGATAGATTGACTTCCGCGCAAGTTTCTACTATACTGTGGGGTGATTTAAGAACTCAAAATGGAACACGGATAGTCACAGATCAGACGGATTTTCACTGATTTCTCCGTGTTTATCTGTACAATCTGTGTTGATCCGTGTCCCATTCATCTGCCTGTGTTGTCAAAAGAGAGTTCTTAAACTACCCCATACTGTATGCGGATGTTGAACTGTGAAGCGGGAACCACCGCTATGTCCTTACCCGTCATTCCGCCAAAAGCCATCGTGCGAGGCCCCTTCCTACCTGAGCCGGTTGAAGTCATCGTCACCGTGCCCTTAGGCGACTCCCTCAAACTCATCGGCCGGGGGCTGAATACGGGGCTATCCTACGACCCGGTGCTCTCCCCCACTCAATTGACCGAGTTAGACATTTCCCCGGAGCACGAACCCCTCGACGGCAATCCCAGCCACTTCAAACTGGGCATCGAAGCGGCCCGGCTGGCCCTGGCCTACGAGTATGATCCCTTCTTCTCCCTATCCGTGGCCCGCATTGACCCTCTGCCCCACCAATTGGAGGCCGTCTACGAGTACTTCGTCAAGCTGCCGCGCATCCGCTTCCTGCTGGCCGATGACCCCGGTGCGGGCAAGACGATCATGGCCGGTCTGCTGCTGAAAGAACTCAAGGCCCGTGGTCTGGTCAAGCGGACACTGATCGTCACCCCGGCCAAGCTCTCCTTCCAGTGGCAGCGAGAGATGCTGGATAAGTTCCACGAGCGATTTGACATCATCCGTGGCGACGTGTTGCGGGCCAGCTATGGGCAAAACCCCTGGCAGGAGCGAGACCAGGTCATCACCTCCATCTCCTGGGTCTCCCGCATTGAGGACGCCCACGAGAGCCTGATGCGTAGCCGTTGGGACCTGATCGTCGTGGACGAGGCGCACAAGATGAGCGCCTACAGCCCGACCAAAAAGACGCTGGCCTACAGGCTGGGCGAGCAACTCTCGCAGATGACCGATCACTACCTGCTGATGACGGCCACGCCTCACAAGGGCGATCCCCAGAACTTCACCCTGTTCCTCAGCCTGCTCGACCGCGACGTGTACGGCGACGTGACCAGTCTCAATGAGGCCATGCGGCGCAACAGTGCCCCGTTCTACCTGCGCCGTACCAAGGAGGCCCTCGTCTCTTTCCCTGATCCCGACACTGGCGTGGTCAAAAAGCTCTTCACCGAGCGCGAGGTGCACACCGCCGCCTTTGACCTGGACGGCGACGAGTACGAGTTCTACGATGCGCTGACACGCTACGTGGAGGACCAATCCATCCGCGCCGCCAGTGACGAGAACAAGGCCCGCGGGCGGGCGTTGGGCTTCACCATGGCCATGCTCCAGCGCCGCTTTGCTTCGAGTGTCTACGCCGTGCGCCGTACTTTGGAGCGGATGCGCAAGCGCCGCCAAAAGATCCTGGCCGACCCGCGTGACTATGTCCGGCGGCAGATGTCCATCCCCGACGACCTGGACGAGTTGCCCGAAGACGAGATGCTGGCCATCATCGAGGAGATTGAAGAGGCAGCCATCAACTTTGACCCGACGGCGCTGCGCGAGGACGTTCTGCAATTGGGCAAGCTGATTGATCACGCCCGCGAGCTGGAGCAGCGCGAGGTCGAGAGCAAGTTGGCCCGCCTCAAGAAACTGCTGACCGACGAGCAGGTCTTTAGCAATTCCTCGATGAAGGTGCTCATCTTTACCGAGCACAAGGACACGCTTGACTACCTGGTCGGCGACGGGCGCGGTGAGCGGCCTTATGGCAAGTTGCGCGAGTGGGGGCTGACGGTCACGCAGATCCACGGCGGGTTAAAGATCGGCGACAGGGACAGGCCCGGCACCCGTATCTACGCCGAGCGCGAGTTCAAGGAGCAAGTGCAGGTGATGGTGGCCACCGAGGCCGCCGGCGAGGGCATCAACCTCCAGTTCTGCTGGTTCATGATCAACTATGACATCCCCTGGAACCCGGTGCGGCTGGAGCAGCGTATGGGCCGCATCCATCGTTACGGCCAGGAGCACGATTGCCTGATCTATAACTTTGTGGCGGTCAATACCCGCGAGGGCCGGGTGCTCAACCGGCTGCTGGAACGGCTGCGCGAGATCCGCAAGGAACTCGGCGCCGACCAGGTCTTTGACGTCGGCGGCGAGATCTTTCCCGCCAACCGGCTGGAGCGGCTGTTCCGCGAGATGTACGTTCAGCGCACCAACGTGCCCAGCATCGAGGCGCGCATCGTGGAGGAGGTCAACCCGGAGCGCTTCCGGGCCATCACGGAATCGACGCTGGAGGGGCTGGCTAAACGCGAGCTGAATATGGCCATCATCACCGGCAAATCGGCCGAGGCCCGCGAGCGAGGGCTGGTGCCGGAAGTCATCGAGGATTTCTTCCTCAGGGCCGCCCCGTTGGCCGGGATATCGCCTCGACCGGTCGCCAGAGACAGCCACGTTTATTGCATCGGGCGCGTTCCCCGCCATCTCTTGCCTATCGGCGAACGACAGGAAAAGATGTTTGGCCGGCTGGGCCGCGAGTACAAGCAGATCGTCTTTGACAAAGAGTTGTTGAAACAAGATCCAACCCTGGAATGGGCAACGCCCGGACACCCGCTGTTTGAGACCATACGCGAGTACGTGGCCGAACTGGTGGCCGACGACCTGCACAGAGGCGTGATTTTCTTTGACCTGAACGCGCAAGAACCCTACCGGCTCGACGTCTTCGCTGCCTCAGTCAAGGACGGCCGGGGGCGGACGCTTCACCGCCGCATCTTTGTGATGCAGACCGGGGGTGACGGCACGGCTGCGATACGCCAGCCGACCATCTTTTTCGACCTGGTCCCAGCGACTCTTGAGCACGTTCAGGATCTGCCCGATGATGCGAACTTGCCCGGCCTCGACGATGTGGAGCGAGCGTTGGTCAAGCAGGCATTGCAGCCGCTCGTGGCCCAGGTCACGGAGGAGCGCGAGCGGGAACTGGCGACCATCGGCCGCCACGTCGAGATTTCTCTGAACGAGTTGATCCATCGCCAGAACATGCAACTGGCTGACCTGATCGTGCGCCAACAGCGACCTGACGCGCCGGCTGGCCTGGCCGGGAACGTCGCCCTGGCCGAGGCCCACCTGGACGAATTGAACAACCGGCTGGAGACCCGCCGCGCCGAACTGACGCGCGAGAGCCATTTTACTATCGGCGATATCCAGCGCCTGGGACGGGCCTGGGTGCTGCCGCATCCAGAGCGAGAGTTGCCCGAGATGGCGACGATGACCAGTGGCGCCGAGATTGAGCGTTTCGCCGTCGAGTTTGTGATCCACTACGAACAAGACCGTGGCTGCGTGGTGCAGAGCGTAGAGGCCGAGAAGCGGGGTTTTGATCTGATCTCACGCCATCCCCATCCCCACGACCCGGAGTCATTTGTAGAGGTGCGCTTCATCAATGTGAAGGGCCGGGCCGGCGTCGGCGAGGTGTTGCTTTCCAACAACGAGTATCTCAAGGCGCAGCGGCTCAAGCGCGATTACTGGCTCTACGTCGTCTTTAATTGCACCGCCGATCCGGAACTGCACATCATCCGCAACCCGGCCCAACTGGGCTGGCAGCCGCTGGGCCAGGTGTCGCACTTCCACATTGGCCCCCAGGCCCTCGTCGCCGAGGCAGAGCGGCAGCGCAGCCCCGACGCGCTGGTGGACCAGGCCTTCCGGGAATACTGGGATAGCCGCCTGGCCGACCTGGGCCAATACAACATCCTGGTAGAAGGACTGACCGACAGGCTCTACCTGGAACTGGCCGCCGAGCGCTACCGGGAAACACACGGCGTGGACCTGCTGGAAGGTGGCGCGGTGCGGGTGGCGGCCGGGCGGGGCACCAAGCGTTTGGGGCCGGACTTTGGCGTGTTGCAGGCATTGGAAGCCCAGGGCATCCGCTTCGTAGTCATCCTAGACGGCGACGACGCCGGACGGATGGCCGCCGAGGCGATGCATCGCTTTGGCGCGCAGAAGAATCGCCACTTCTTTCTATTGGAGCGCAAGAACTATCGGGACAAGGGCGGCAAGAGTTGGGACGTGGAGATCGAGGATATGCTGCCCCAATCGCTGGTCGAGGCCTTCGTGCGCCAGTATCCCGACGCGGTCGAGGAGCGGTTCCAGCGGAGAGAGGTGGTCAAGTACGTTATCGTCGGCAAACCGGTGGAGCGGGACGGCCAGACCTACGACTACAAGGTGATGCTGGCTGAATATGTCCGCCAGCACGCCATGCTGGACGATTTGGGGATTTTGGTCGAGTTGCTGAGGAAGGCGCGCAAGTGTATGAAGCTCGACTGACTACACGGAATGGTATCTTGATGTATAATGTGATTATAATAGCAATTGAGTGGGAGGTGCGCGCATGAATAGGCAAGACCGAATCGTGATTGACCCAGGAATTCTCGTGGGGAAACCTGTCGTAAAGGGCACACGCCTCGCTGTGGAATTCATTATTGATCTATTGGCGCAAGGATGGGCCGAAGCGGAAATCCTGCGCAACTATCCGGGCTTGACGCAAGAAGACATCCAGGCGTGCCTGGCCTATGCCGGGATGGTGTTAAAGGTCGAGAAGGTTTACACAAGAGTTGAGAAAGGATGGTGAAGGATGGTCACAGTGATGGAACGTCCCGCACTCGACAAGGTGCAGTCCTTAGCGCGCCGGGCTCGACTGGCTAGCGTGGCCCAGGAGAACCTGGAAATCACGCCCGATGTAGCTGGTGTGCTCGCTGACTATTTGCGTGAGGCGTTGGCGATTGCCAAAGACCAGGCCTGGTTCTGGACAGAGGAATGGCAAACTGGTGAGCGTGAAGCGGAAGCCGACCTGGCAGCCGGACGTTACGACACCTTTGATACGATGGAAGAATTGATTGATGATCTGGGCTGGCCGCAATGAGATACGTCCGCACAAAACGGTTCAAAAAGGCAGCAGTCAGGTTACCGCGCGAGATTCAGGCAAAAGCGGCAAAAATGTTTATGCTGTTCAAGGAAAACCAACGGCATCCCTCGTTGGGTGTGAAGCGTGTCCAGGGCATACCCGGTGTATGGGAAGGACGCATTGACTTGAACTACCGGTTCACATTTCATTACGAGGGCGATGTGTGCGTATTCCGGAACATTGGCCCGCACGTGATCGTCGAACGCGAGCCATAGGTTATGCCACCATACCCCAAACGGTTGATCGAAGTAGACCTGCCCATCAAGCGCATCTCCGCCCACGCCCGGCGGGAGAAGTCTATCCGGCACGGGCACATCTCCACGCTGCACATCTGGTGGGCGCGGCGACCGCTGGCCGCCTGCCGGGCCGTGCTCTGCGCTGCTCTGTGGCCCGACCCCGCCGACGAGCATTGTCCCCAGGCCTTTCGCGAGACCGCCGCCCGGCTGATGCACGAGTTCGCCTTCACCGCCGCCAAGGAGCGCAGCGTGGCCAACTTGTGCCACCCGTACACGTGGAGTCAACTGACAGCCTTGCGTCAGCCAGAAGGCCAGCTCGATCCGGCCGATTCTGCCCACCTCAACTTCTTGCGTCATTTGATGCTCCACTTCATCGCCGACTTTAGCAACTGGGATGCCTCCACCGAACCTCACTACCTGGAGACCGCCCGCGCGCTGACCCAGGCGGCCCACGAACCTCCTTCATCCTTGAATACGACACCGTCCGCAAGATCGCCCAGGGCTTGGGCGCGCACCTGGAGCGGATGGGCAACCTGGTGGAGATCAAGGGGAACAAGGCCCGCCTGCTGCCCGTCGCTGAGCGCACGCGGGCGCTGTTTGGCAAGGAGGAGCCGCGAGCGCCACGCCAGCGCAAGCCGGATGCGCAGATGTCGTTCCTCGAGCAGATGGCCGAGTTGGGCGTAGCGGAGGAGCAGGGCAGCGCGGAAGAACTCGGCGCAGCCCCCCACGGCGCCACCGTCCTCGACCGCGTGCACCAGGCCATGTTGCTTTTCGCCACTGGCCGGAGCGAGGCGCTGCGTCGCTTCCTGGTGGAAGAGGGCGTTGGGCAGGAGGCGCGGTTCTGGGGGCTGGCCCAGGCCCTCTCCGCGCTCTATCCTGCCCACACCGACGAAAAGCGCTGGGTGGATGGGATACTGGCGCGGAAGAAGGGATTGGGATTCTGATGTGAAGGATGATGTTATGGCAAAAAAGCCTTACCGAACTTGTCCACGGGATGGATATCCACTGGTAAAGATCAATGGGCGTTGGGAATGCGTGGCCGAGTATCTGGACCGTTGCATCGGCCAGAAAACGGTCGTGGATGTGGTGCGAAAAGAGAACACGACGTACTATGTCTTTGAAAACGGTCACGAGTTACCTCTTTTGTGTTTTTGCTGTGATTCACCCCTGATCGTGGAAAACATTGAAGAAACACGCCGGGACATGAAGGGGCGACGGTTGGATGGGCTAAGGGTCGTTCAGGTGGAGCTTAAAGACGGCACCGAGATGCCACAACTCCATTTGCTGTTTTCGAAAAAGTCGCTGTTAGGGGACGGGATGTATGATGCTGTCTCCCTCCAAGTCGCCGCCCAGATGCGACACCCTCCCAATTGCCCGTACAGCAGCGGCTCGGCTGCGGCGAGAAACCGTCGTCGCCAAAGGCGAAAGCGTCCTCAACAAAAAGATGACTGATGAGCATACGTCTAGCCGAAGCGTGGTACGCGGCATTCCTGGAAACCTTGCAGCGTCACGAAGCCTCACGACCGCTGAAAGAGGCCGCCTCTGCCGGTCGTCTGGGCGACTGGACAGAATCGCTGACCGGGGTAGTGGTAGACGTGTGCCGTCAGATGGGCTGGCAGACCGCCGCCAGGTGGCATCGAGGAGACGTGTTGCCAGTCTCCCGCAGCGAGTACCTGGCCCTGGACGCGGTAGCCTTCGACATCGGTGTAGGGCAAGATGCCATCTTGCCCAACTTGCCCAACTGGCCCTTCCCCGTTGCCGTCTTTGAGTTGGAGAACAGCCGTCAGGACGACAAGGTAGCCTACTCGCTGTGGAAAGTGCTCTGCGTGCGCGCTCCCTTGCGCGTCGTCTTTTGCTACCGCCGCGACGTATCCGCCGGCAGTGCGCTGGTCCGGCGACTGGAGGAGACCGTCGTCGGATCGCTGTCCATCGAGGAGCGCGTTAACTTGACAGGCGAGACTTTGCTGATCGTGGGCAGTCGAGCCGAGGAATCCACGTTCCCCTACGGTTTTTTCAAGGATTGGGTACTGGACAAAAACACTGGGCAGTTCTTCCGAAGATGATCCGAGGTTAATGGGAGAAAAGACGCAGTGCCGCAAAAGTCGCCCTGACGGTTGACCGTCATTCTGAGCGTAGCGAAGAATCTCCCTATCACGGTGGTGGAGACCCTTCGCTTCGCTCAAGGTGACAGGGCGGGTTTTGCGCTATTGCGAAAAGACACTCTGACAGATGCTATTGCCCTAGCCAGCCTTCTATCTCGGCCAATACCTGGCTCAGGCTTGGCTGGTCGGCTGGGGCCAGCCGGTCACTCGGCCCGATGTGCTTATGGTGAGGATGAGTTACGACTTCAGGATGGTGTGGCGCGTTGTCGTAGCGAAATACGCGCTGCCCCTGGCGGATGTAGGTATAGGCGTAATGAATGCGGACAGGATAGCCCAGTTCGGTGCTGACAACTTCATAGAGTTCAAGGTAAGAGTTGTCCCAGAAGGAGATCCGACAGCGGATAAGCCCATTGTAGTCATCCGAGGCCAGACAAGTGAGTGGTTCCTCAATCTCGCCAATCTGGACATTCTGCCGCAGGCCACGTTCGATGGCTGCGAAGTAGTCGTCAATAATCACGCCAGCACGGACTCCCTCTGCATGAATTGACGGACAGGGAGCGAGGTCAAATAGAGGTGATACAAGCCGGCCCACATCATCAGGTCGTCGTCGTCACCCAGTTCGCCGTTCTCGAAACGGCGATAGAACTCAATGGTCGAGTATCCGTACTCGCGCTCGTAGGCGCGTAACCGTTCGCTTAGTTCGTCAAAAGTCAAACGTTGTGGCTTGAACATAACTCTTAACTCCATACAGTCGCGTTTTATTCTTAACTCTTACGTTTCACGTTTTACGTCTTAATTATAGCACCTCTACGCTTTCCCGGCAATGACTGGCAGCCGTTGATGTGATAGGTACATAGGGTACAAAAGGAGGACATCATCATGTCACTTCGTCCGTGGTACAAAGTCGTTTTCCCCCGCCAGGACCTGCGCGAGGGCCGCCCACTGGACGCCTCCGAGTTTGCCGTTCATCTCGACCAGGTGCGCGAAGGGAGCGCGCCCGACGACTATCAAGAGCCGGCCCGTTTCTTCGAGCGCACCTACCTGACCCAGAACCTGCTCGGCCTGGCCGCCGAGGTCGTCCGCCGCTTGTCGGGCATCAAGGTCGAGACCTCGGCCGTCTTCAACATGGCCACCCCGTTCGGCGGCGGCAAGACCCACGCCCTGACGCTGCTCTATCACCTGGCCGGTGCAGGTCCCAAGGCCGCCGACTGGCACGGCGTGCCCGGAATCCTGCAAAAGGCCGGTGTGAATAAAGTGCCCCAGGCGGCCGTAGCCGTCTTTGTCGGCCAGCAGTTCGACCCGCGCGGTGGCGACGATGGTACCCCGCTCCGGCAGACCCCCTGGGGCGAGATCGCCTTCCAACTGGGCGGGATCAAGGCGTTTGAGGCGGTGGCCGGATTCGACGCGGATGGAAGATCTCCCGGCGGCGACACTATCCGCAAGTTTCTCCCCGCCGACCGCCCGGCCCTGATCCTGGTGGACGAGCTGATGAACTACGTCAGCCGCTACCGCAAGCAGGGGATGGCCGACCAACTGTACAACTTCATACAGAACCTCTCCGAGACTGCCCGAGGGATGGACAACGTGGTGTTGGCGGTCTCCGTCCCAGCCTCGGAGTTGGAAATGGGGTCGCAGGACTACGCCGACTACGAGCGGTTCAAGAAAACGCTCAACCGGCTGGGCAAGGCTGTTGTCATGGCGGCTGAGGCCGAGACCTCCGAGATCATCCGCCGGCGACTCTTTGATTGGGGAGGGTTGCCGAAAGAAGATCGCCAGACCGCTGCCGAGTACGCCGGATGGCTGTTGGATCACCGCCACCAGGTCCCCAGTTGGTTCCCCGTAGACCACGCCGCCGAGGTGTTCGAGGCCACCTATCCCTTCCACCCGATGGCTCTCTCTGTCTTTGAGCGCAAGTGGCAGGCGCTGCCTCGCTTCCAGCGGACGCGCGGCGTCCTGCGTTTGCTGGCCCTGTGGGTCTCGCGGGCCTATCAGGATGGGTACAAGGGAGCGCACAAGGACCCGCTCATCGGCCTGGGCACTGCTCCCCTCGACGATCCGCTCTTCCGACAGGCGGTCTTCGAGCAACTGGGCGGTTCAGGGTTGGAGGGCGCGGTCACCACCGACGTCACTGGCAAACGGGACGCCCACGCCGTCCGGCTGGACGCCGAGGCGGTGGAGACCATCCGCCGGGCGCGACTGCACCAGAAGGTTGCCACAATCATCTTCTTCGAGTCGAATGGGGGGCAGATCGCGGCCCGGGCCGAGGCCACGCTGCCCGAACTGCGCCTGGCCGCTGCCGAGCCCGACCTGGACATCGGTAATGTTAAGACTGTGTTGGAAGCACTGACCGATACCTGCTACTTCCTGGAGTCGGAACGCAACCGCTACCGCTTCAGCCTGCGGCCCAACCTCAACAAGCTCCTGGCCGACCGCCGGGCCAGCATCAAGGCAGCCCACGTGCGGGAGCGCGTGCGGGCCGAGATCCAGAAGGTCTTCAAACAAGGCCCTCGCGTCGAGCGGGTCTATTTCCCCGAAAAGAGCGCCGACATCCCAGACCGGGCGGCGCTGACCTTCGTCATCGTAGCGCCGGAAACTTCCCCCCTCGCAGGGGAGCCTGCCCTGCCACCGCGAGTACTCGTGGCGGTGAGCCTGGCGAAGGGAACTGAGGGGGACTGGATTGACGAAATGACCCGTGAACACGGCACGTCCGGGCGTACCTTCAAGAGCGCGCTGATCTGGATCGTGCCCGACGACACCAGCAGGCTGATAGACGATGCCCGCAAGTTGCTGGCCTGGGAAGACGTTGAGAGTGAAAGGGATAGGCTGCAACTCGATGATTCACAGCAGAAGCAACTTCAGGAGTCCCTGCGGCGAGCGGCGCGTGACCTGAAAGAGTCCACCTGGCGTTCCTACAAGAAAGTGCTTCTGCTGGGGAGAAACAACGACTGGAAAAAGATAGACCTGGGCTTAGTCCATTCCAGCGCCGCCGAGAACATGGTGACGTTGATCCTGTCCCGCCTGCGCCAGGATGACGAGGTCACAGAAGGCGTCAGTGCCTACACCCTGCTCCGCAATTGGCCCGCTATGACCGCCTGGAGCACCAAAGCCGTGCGCGACGCCTTTTTCGCTTCGCCCCAACTGCCCCGCCTGCTGGATCCGAAGGCCCTGCGCCGCACCATCGCCGAGGGAGTGGCGCAAGAACTGCTGGCCTACGTCGGCCCGCTGGGCGAGGATGGGCCTTTTCAGGGCCAATACTACCCCTTCGTCTTTGGCGAGACGCTGCTCCCGGCGGACGTCGAGTTCTCCGACGATATGTTTATCATCACGGCTGAGGAAGCCCAGAAGCAGATCGAGGAGCCCAAACTGACCCGGCTGGAGGTGCGTCCCACCCGCGTCCAACTAAAGCCGGGCGAGAGTTATAACCTGACCGTGCAGGGCTTTGATCAGCACGACCGCTCGTTCTCCCTTCCAACGAGCAACGTCGTCTGGGAGGCCCAGGGATGCAGCGTGGATGCTTCCGGCAAGGTCGTCGCCGAGGAGCAGGAGGGTTAATACACCGTATCCGCCAGCATTGAGGGACTCAGTGCAACTGCGGAAGTGATCGTTGCCAAGGGATCCATCGAACCACCACCGCCTCCCCCTCCCCCTCCTCCTACTGGCGGTTTGGTGTGGGAAGGACAGATACCACCCCAGAAGTGGATGAACTTCTACACCCGCGTGCTGGCACGCTTTGCTACTCAAACTGGCCTGAAACTGACACTCCGTTTTGAGGTGACGGGGGGCGTCTCGCCGCAAAGAGCCGACGAAACCAAAGTCGCCCTGCGCGAATTGGGTTTGGATGAGAGTAAGTTGCGGGCTGTCGAGGGCGAGTAGTGCTTTCTATCCTCACCCTGCTCCTCATCGAATTCCTCGATGAGTTCATCTTTGGCGCTCGGGAGGCGGAGTTTCGGTGAAGTTAACCACATCGGAGGAGGACAGATGAAAACGTACACTTTTCATGTCTCGTTGCCGGGCCACGGTCGAGCGTGGCGGAAGATCGAGATACGCGCTGACCAGACCCTGGAAGATCTGCATTTCGCCATCCAGGAAGCATACGGCTGGGATGCCGATCACCTCTACTCGTTCTTTATGAGTGGTCGGGCCTGGGATGGGGAGAGCGAGTACTGCTTGCCAGAAGGGTGCGATCCGTGGGGGATGCCGATAGAAGAGCCATTTGAAGGTGAGGTGCCCCCTGAATTGCTGGCCGAGGAAGCGGCGTCCGGCCCTGGCGATGTCCGAGAGACAGCGGTGGGCGAATTTGGGCTGGAGGTGGGCCAGGGGTTTATGTACCTTTTCGACTACGGGGACGAATGGCGCTTCAAGGTGCGCGTGCACGCCATTAACCCCGAGGCACCGGAGGCGGAGTACCCGAGGGTCGTCGAGGTAGTGGGCGAGGCGCCGGAACAGTACCCTTTGTGGGATGACGAGTAAACGGCGCCGGAGGAAACAACACCTTTGACTTGACCGGGCATGTGGACAACGCGACAACGCAAAGACAGGCCGCGTGGCTGGGAAGTCACGGTGGTAGGGCAGTATGTAGGCGTAATGGGCGTCAATCCCCACACCAGGGGGGCGAGATCCAATAGTCGTCGGCAACGGTCTGCCCGTCGGCCGATTCGACCTTGATGGTGTGCACCATCGCGCCGCACCCATGCGCCATGAAGACAATTACCGGCTTGCTCTCCCAGGTGGTGAAGACATCCAGGTCGTGGTGAACTGTATAGGGAGGCGCGCCCCCCGTGATCTGCAAGATGATCTTACATTCGTATCTGCCATCGGGCAGGTTCTGCCAATGATCCAGCCCCGCTGGTCTGATGAAGTCCAGTGGGCTGGCGCTGATCGGCGGGGTGGGCGTAGGCGTTGCCGTCGGCGGAGGCGCGGCCGTTGCCGAGACAGACGTGGGCGTTGTCTCCGTGGTCGCTGGTGGCGCAGACGTGGGTGTTGCCTCCGGCAGGGTCCCGGTTGGTGTGGGCAGCGCTGTCTCCTGTGGCGGTGAGGCGGTTGGGACGTAGGACGTCGCAGAGGGAGGTGGAGCCTGAGATGTAGGCGTCGCCTGACTTGGAGCATTGCAGGCCAGAATGCTCGCCACGAGCCCAATGAAGGCCAGGTATAATGAGTAGCGTCTGTTCATAGTTTCTTACCTCCCCATCAACTACAGATTTCAAGCACATCTGGTGTGGAGCAGCAACGCGCCTTCCAACCGCAACAGTGCTGCTTTCACCTCCAACCCGCCGCCGTAGCCGGTCAGCGCGCCTCTCGCCCCGATCACCCGGTGGCAGGGGATGATGATAGATATCGGGTTGGCACCCACCGCTCCCCCCACCGCCCGGGCAGCCCCAGGCCGTCCTATGCGCTGCGCGATCTCACCATAGGTCGTCGTCGCCCCGTAGGGGATGCGGGCAACTTCGGCCCACACTGCTCTCTGGTAGGCCGTTCCGCGCACATCCAGCGGCAGGTCAAACTCGCGCCGGGTGCAAGAGAAGTACTCGCGCAACTGGGTCAGGGCAGGGGCCAGGGCCGCAGCGTCCTCACGCGGCGGTTCCGGGCCGACGTGTCGCGATAGCCAGGAGAACAATGCTTTCGGCTGTCCAGCGCCCAGTTCCACTGCGCAGATACCTGTCCTGGTCATGGCCACCCACACCGGCCCTACTGGCGATTCCATCCAGGCGTAAGCGATGTCTGAGCTCATCTTATCCTCCCTCCAGCGGTGATCAGCGCAAAGATGATATCACAACAGTGACGTAAGTTGTGCAGTGTGCTCCAGAACGACATGGGCACTGGCTCGCTCCAGTTCCTCCCGTTCGCCGAAGCCGCACAGCACGCCCACCGCCCACGCCCCTGCTCGCCGGGCGGACTTTACATCTACCGTCGTATCCCCCACCATTGCGCACTGCTCGACAGGCACACCCAGCAGCCGGGCCGCGTGCCGGACAGGGGCAGGGTGGGGCTTGAGCCGCCAGGTACTTTCACGGGTCACCAGCGCGTCGAAGAGATCACGCAAGC
>JADHWW010000097.1 GCA_016783285.1 Anaerolineae bacterium | reverse complement strand
TCAGTGTGCCAGCCTGGATAGCCCCAACCCCAGGGAGAGGGCCAGCGCAGAATGTGCTCTGGCTCAGCGTGTTTCCAAAGCGCGAAGTCAGCCGGATGTCGCTTCTCCTCCCGCATTGCCACCCGCGCACCCGGTTCCAGTTCTTCGACCTTGCGTCTGGAAAGTTTACCGTACTCGGCGAACTCCTTCACCGAGTAATAAACGTCACCTTCTACCGTCTCGTAGGCAAACCCCTTCTCCAGCAGCGTCCTGACCATCTCGATCTGCTCAGGAATGTGGCAACTGGCACGGGGGGAGATGTTGGGGCGGACCACTCCCAGCGCGTTCATGTCCTCGAAGTAGGAGCGGGTGTAGGTCTCCACCAGTTCCATTGGCTCCACCCGCTCCCGCCGTGCTCCTTTCACGATGCGGTCCTCTCCCGTATCCAGCAGGTGGCCCACATCGGTGATGTTCTGCACGTAGCGGACCTTGTAGCCCAGGTGGCGCAGGTAACGCACCACCACGTCCATCGCCACATATAGTTTGGCGTGGCCCAGGTGGGCGTGGTCGTACACTGTTGGGCCACAGACGTACATCCCCACTCGCCCCCTCTCCAGCGGTTTAAAGGGTTCTTTCTCGCGGGTTAGATAGTTGAAGATTTGCAGACTCATCGTTATCCTCTCCGAATCTCGACATCCTGGCCCACTGGCCCTCAACGTGCCAGCTGGGCGAAAATCATACGACCAGCCGCCGTCTGCAGCACCTTGGTCACAATCACTTCCACTTCACGGCCAATGTACGAACGTCCATCCTCCACCACGACCATCGTGCCATCGTCCAGGTATCCAACACCTTGGCCAACTTCTTTCCCCGCCTGAATGATCTTGACGACGAACGATTCGCCAGGGAGAAAGACCGCCTTGACAGCGTTGGCCAGTTCGTTGATGTTGAGCACCCTCACGCCCTGCAACTCGGCCACGCGATTGAGATTATAGTCGTTGGTGACGATGGGACAATGCAGTTGTTTTGCCAGCAACACCAGCTTGTCGTCCACCTCTCGCACACCCTCAATATCCATATCGGTGACGCGCACCATCGTGACGGACTCGTCTTGAAGCCGGCGTAACATATCCAACCCACGGCGTCCCCGGTTGCGGCGCAGAACATCGGGAGAATCGGCGATGTGCTGTAGTTCGTTGAGCACAAAGCGTGGCACCAGCATCTCACCTTCGATGAAGCCGGTGTGGCTGATGTCGGCAATGCGCCCATCAATGATGACGCTGGTATCCAGGAGAACGGGCCTGCGCCCGTTATCCCCGCTTTCTGGGCCCTCGCCTCGCTCTGACAGCCGCCCGCGAAAGAGCCTAAAAATATCGTGCTGGCGAGTGATCATCACCATAATTCCCAGGTAACCGAAAAGCACAGCAGCGACGAAGGGCAGAATCTGGTTAAAAGGTGATGGGAGCAACGAGAGCGGGAACGTGATCAGGGCAGCGATGATCAGGCCGACAATCAACCCAAGCGCAGCGGCCAGCAGTTGCTGCACCGGCGCCTGATGGATGCGTTTGCGTAAAGCCAAGAAAGGTCGTACTGTCACGTAAGGTGTCAACACCAGACCGCCCAACGCTCCGACGAGCAGAAAGACCGCCGCATACTGGTAAGGTTCCCCTCCAAATTGGGCTGCTACGTGGGTGCCCAGAAAAACCCCCCCGGTAGCCATCAGAATCATACCTGCAATACGAGAGATGAATTCCGCACTCATAAATACCCTCCTATAATAAGACCTGGTCCACGAAGCCAGCATAAAAACATAAAAACAAGTGAGCACCAGCAAGGCCCTCACCTGCCATAAGGCACCCCCATGCAGCCTGACACTGGCGTGCCTGGGTGCGGTTCTCGTCTTTGTGTCGGACGGCTTCGTATCAGATGACTTCGCAGTACAAGCAGACAAGATGATAATGAATACGCGCCGCTGAACCGCACAGTGGACGATCGAGAATCCTCGCTGATAAGGCCAAGTAATAATATCTTAGCACATTCATCGCCAAAAGTCAACGGCGCGGAAACTGGAGAGTTCCGATAAGTCCCAGCCTAGATTCCCTCCAAACCCTCCTCTCCCCGCAGCACTGCCCGACCCCGCGCCAGCACTGCTTCAGGGTCCTCCTCCTCCCGAAGCCCCATTTCAGCGTAGAACTCCGGGGTGCCGTAGGTACGGGTATGCACTACTACCGGCATCGGCACGGCATGGCCCAGGATGAGTGCCTGCTGGCGCGTGTCGAGTCGCGCCAGCACTTCCCGCAGCACACCTGCCCCGCTGATGCCCGAAAGGACTGCCCGGATGTCCGCCTCGTCATCCAGGAGGCAGGTGACGCGGGTGCCAATCTGGCTCATCACCTCCGGGTCGATTCCGCTGGGCCGCTGATCCACGATCAGCAGTGTGACGTTGTACTTGCGTAACTCACGGGCGATGGTGCCGAAGATAGTGTGTCGGGCGACGGCGGGGGCGAGGAACTTATGCGCCTCCTCAATGGTGATGACCAGCGGGCGCGGCTCCTTCCCCCGCTCCCCCAGCGCCTCCTCCTTACGTCTGACATAGTGAGCGTGAATGCGGCGGGTGATATAGTTGGCTACCAACAGGTATGCCTCCAGGCTGTTGCCGTACCGCCCGAACTCCAGGATGATGTTCACTCCCCGGTCCAGGTGGTCGACAATCTGGCGGATGGAATCCTCCGCCATCCGCTCTTGCAGAAAGTCGAAGCGACGGAACATCCCCAGCTTGCGCTGGATGGCGCCCAGGGTTCCCCCGTGGAGAGCGCCCCGCTCCAGTGCACTCTCTAGATCCTCCAGTGGGTCATCCTCGTCCAGCAGCCGGGCGACCCATCGCCGCCCCAGTCGCCGCCGGAGGAAGTAGAGGGCGCCAACCTGCACATCGGAGAGGGCCATCAGGCTGGAGAGACTGTCCACGTCCTCCGGCTCAATCTGGTCGTAACCGATGCGCACCGCACCGTCCACCTTGCTACCTCGCCGCCGGGACGACACCTCGTCCAGCGTGAAGACGGAGACCTGCCCGGTGGGGAAGAGTTGCCGTAGTCCTTTGACTTCTTGCTTCGCCTCATTCTGGCTCTTCCAGCCGTACTCGTTGTGCATGTCGAATACCAGGTTGACCGCCACGCCCTCCTGGACCAGCCCTGCCAGCAGCGTGCGTGTGAGAAAGGTCTTGCCGGTGCCTGTCTTGCCGAAGACCCCCGCCGAGCGCTCGACGAAACGGCGCAGGTCGAGCGCCACATGGATGCCCTTCATCTCCAGTGGGTCTCCGATGTAGAAGTAGCCCGGCTGTTCCTCCTGGCCGAAGATGAGGGCGACCTCTTCCTCGTTGGCGGGATAGACCGGGGTGAAGTGGGCCGGGATAGTCTTGACCGGTTTCGGCTCGTTCCCCCCCTCTTGCCCCCTCATTGGGGGAGAGGAAGAGGAGGGCTCCAGCACCAACATCGGCGCGACGTGGATGCGCCCGAATACGGCGGTGCCCTGGTAGACACGGGCCAGGAAGGGATCGGATGGCTCTGGCGGAGCCTTCTCGATGAGAGGATTGAGGGCGTCCAGTTGTACGTCGGTGACGATGCAGAAGAAGCGCCGCCCGGTCTGCCCGCGTACGACGACATACCGGCCCACAGCCAGCCCCTCAATGACTGTGCCCTGATCCAGTTTGACATCCAGCCCCTTAGAGAGACTCCCGCTGACGACGATGCCCAGCCGCTGGAGGGGTTGGGGCTGGGTAGAGCGAGGGCCGAAAAAGGCTTCCAGTTCCTGTCCAGGTGAACGTTCACTCATTGGCTGTGTCTTCATCGTCAAACATCGCAATCGGCCCCCAGCGGGCCTCGCATAGTGCAATCAGGCCGGCCTCCAAGCAGTGCAGCATCTCGGTCTTGCGTAGCCAGGTCTCCCGGTCGTCCAGATGCAGGACGTCCAACAAGTTCCGGAGTATGTCCACGTCGGAGTAGGCGTCACCCTGCCCGCTGGCAGTGGAACCAACGATGAAAACCGCCCGCACTCGATCGTCGTTCGCGTACCCAAGCGCTCGTACAAAGATCTCTGCCGCCTGGCGGTGCTCTTCTGCTTCCATCTCGCCTCCCACCTCGTTACCTCACCAGGCTCGCAGCCGTCGCAGCAATCCCTCCAGCCGTACCGGGTCGCCAGCCAGCAGTCGTGCCAGTCCGCGTCCTGCCTCAACCAGAAACGTCTCCCGCTCACCCTCTGGCCGGGCGGCGGCAGCAGCCAGCAGGCTGGCCCCCAGCAGTTCGTCGGCCGGTACCTGGCGCGCATCCAGCACCAGGCGGAAGTAGTCGAAGCGGGCAGTGAAGGCCTGTATCTCCTCGTCGGTGCACTGGTAGAGCCAATCGAGTGTCACCGGGGGTTGCGCGGGCAGGCATTGGCGAATCGTCACTCCGTCGCTGCAACCCACCGCCAGCACACTAACCTCTATGGGCACCTGGCGGTTCTCACGTTGGTCGCGCACAACCTCTTCAGGTGGATCAGCACTGATGAACTGGCGCACAAAAGGGTCATCCTCCACACTGACATCATAGATCAGGCCGTAGATAGCACGCCCCGACGTCTGGCCCTCCACCCGCACAAACGAGCCGAAAGCCGGGAGATCGGGCTGCATCACCGCACAGCCGACGGTGAAGCCGCGCGTGCCAGCCCGCAACACTCGCCCAACTTGCAGGTTCTCGCTACTCATGCACGATATTTCCTTCTGCCCTGACGGGTCAGGGTCTTGTAATACGCCTTCGGCGAGAGGGCCGATCTCATCCCAGCGCGCAGTAACGCCGTGACGACCATCTCCTCAAACGTTTTTCGCTCTGGGCCGCTGATGAAAGCCAGTTCGTCGGCGCGGGCCAGCGCGTAGGGATAGTCTCCGGTGATGCGCGCCTGCGCGACGATGGCTCCATGGACCAATGCCAGCCAGTCGGGATTCTCGGCCACCCAGGCTGGCAACTCTATCCGCGCGATGACCGGGTCGAGTCCCTCCTCGGCCAGGTTGATGTAGCAGAAGTGAACACCGTGACCGGCAGGGTGGTAGTAATCGTAGTTTGTAGGCGATGGGCTGACGAAGAGTGCCGAGCGCGCACCGGGCGGCAGCGTCTCGAAGACGGCGCGGTCAGGCAACCGTTCCAATGGATTGGGCTCTTGATCGACTCTGTTTTTGTCTCCATCCACGCTGGCCAGGTGCAACAACCGCGTCACCTCAACACGGCGCGGGCGACTGATGAAGGCGGCCACGGCTGCACTGGCCTCGCGGATACGGTGCAATTGGTCGAGATAGGCCATCACTTTGGTACGTTGCCACTCTTCGGAGCGGTCTTCCAGCACCCATAGGATGAGAGTACCGTCCACCAGGGCTACCGTAGGCCCCGACGGTTCGACGGCGCACAGGTCGGCCAGGCGGGTGATCTCGGCCAGATCCCGCCGTACATCGAGCAGGTTTCCGGCCACCGGTCGCCCGTTCTCGTACATATCGGCTTCAGTGTGGCCCAGGACAGGCTCGCTGTGAGCCTCGGGAGCCTCGCCGCTGCCGTGGCGGTAAACTAAACTGCCGACGTTGACGAGGTAGTAGAGCGCCACTCCGTGCGGGTTGGGCTGGATCTGCGAACCATCGGCAGCGATGACGGTGAACCGCTCCGGCGTGGCAGGAAGGGGATGGATGGCATTGAAGGGTTCATCAGTCGGGATGGCAGCGTGGATAGCATGGGCGGGATGGCGCAATTGTTCACCCTGGCCGGCATACTGGATCAGCCAGCGCCGTGCCAGTTCCACCATGCCGG
>JADHWW010000096.1 GCA_016783285.1 Anaerolineae bacterium | reverse complement strand
CACAATTTTTTGTCGCTCCACTCTAGAGAACTCGATTCTTATAACATCGCCGCGCCGCTGGACTTTGTCTCCTGGGACAACTACCATTTCTACGGCGCTACGCCAGCTATCGTCGCCGCCAGCCACGACCTATACTGGGGTATGAAACGCCGTAGCTACTGGATCATGGAGCAGCAGGTGAGCAACGTCAATTGGGCGGGTTACAATCCTGCTTTCCGGCCCGGCGAAGTGGGGCTCAAGGTGTGGCAAAGCGTCGCCCGCGGGGCCGATGGCGTGGTCTACTTCCGCTGGCGGGCGGCGACGTTGGGTGCGGAACTTTATCACTCCGGCCTGCTTGATCACGGCGGTCGTCCGACGCGCGGCTACGTCGAGGCTCAGGAGATTGGCCAGGTACTGCCCGAATTGGCCCCATTGCTGCGTGACAGCGTTCCCCAGGCCAAAGTCGCCCTGCTCCACGATTACGCCTCGCGCTGGTCATTGGACCTGCAACCGCACAACCGTGACCTGGCCGACGATGGGGCCTTTCAGCGTGCCCTTATGGGGCCTTACGAGGCGCTGTGGGAACGAAACGTAGGGATACACGTACTGCCCCTGAACGGCGATGACGACCTGTCGGCCTACGAGATTGTCATTGCCCCGGCGATTAACCTGTTGAGCCAGGAGAATGCCGACCGGCTGGCAACCTACGCTCAAGGAGGCGGGACGTTGATCGCCATCGCTCGCACCGGTTTCAAGGATGAGTTGGGGCTTGTCCCCGAATCGCCGCCAGGTCACCTCGCCGACGTGATGGGAGTCACGGTCGAGGAATTCGACTCACTGCCGCCGGATCGGGTCAACCGGGTGCAATTTGTAGAGGGGCCATCGGCCACGGTCCCGGTCGCTCTCTGGTGCGAGGTTCTGTCACCGACGACTGCCCGCCCGCTGGCGATCTACCAGGCCGACTATTATGCTGACCGACCTGCGGCCACGCTGCGCGAAGTGGATGAGGGACGCGCCATCTACGTCGGCGTGCTGGCTGGCGCCGACTTTTATGGGCCATTGTTCGACTGGCTATTGCCCGTGGTTGGCGTCAGGCCGCTGCTGGATACCCCGCCCGGCGTCGAGGCGGCGGCGCGGGTCGGGCCGGCGGGGCGGGTGCTCTTCCTGCTCAACCACACCGACGCACCGGTGACTGTGACACTTCCGACCCGTTATGCTGACGCCCTGACGGACGAGGCGGTGAACCAAGAGCTACGGCTAGGCCCACGCGAAGTGAGGATTCTACGGGAGTAATGCTGTCCCCCATACGTCGGAGGTTGTGGTAGTCTTATGCCTAAGATCACCTTCATCGGTGCTGGCAGCACGGTCTTTGCCAAGAACTTGCTAGGAGACATGCTCAGTTTCCCCGAACTGGCCGAATCTACTATCAGTCTGCACGATACTGACGCGGAACGCCTGCACACGACAGAAATCGTGGCCCACAAGATCGCCCAGGCCACAGGCGCTCGTCCTACCATCAAAGTTGCGACCGACCGCCGGACAGCGCTAGAGGGCGCGGACTACGCCATCAATATGATTCAGGTGGGGGGATACAAGCCAGCTACTGTGACTGACTTTGAGATCCCCAAGAAATACGGCCTACGTCAGACCATCGCGGACACGCTGGGCATTGGTGGCATTATGCGGGGTCTACGCACCATTCCCGTGTTGGTGGAGATGGCTCGCGATATGGAAGAATTGTGCCCCAATGTTCTCCACTTGAATTACGTCAACCCGATGGCCATCAATTGCTGGGCCCTCAGCCGAACCAGCGATATCAAGACCGTTGGCCTGTGCCACAGCGTACAACTCACAGCCGAGGAACTGGCCCTCGACATCGGCGTGCCCGTCGAGGAGATCAACTATCTGTGCGCGGGCATCAACCATATGGCCTTCTACCTCAAGTTTGAGCGCAATGGTGAGGACCTCTACCCGCTAGTGCGCCAGGTGGTGGAGGAAGGCCGGGTACCGGAATGGAACCGCGTGCGCTACGAGATGTTCACCCACCTGGGCTATTTTGTTACTGAGTCCAGCGAGCACTTTGCTGAATACGCACCCTGGTTCATCAAGCGGGACCGCCCCGATCTGATTGAGCGTTTCAATATTCCACTGGATGAGTACATCTATCGCTGCGAAGCGCAAATCAAAGCCTGGGATTTTGCACAGGAGAAGACAGAGAATCCCGATGCGCTTGCTAACAAATCTCTGCGTGAGGTGTTGAGTACTGTACCTTTGATGCCCACGGTAGCTGAGTACATCGTCCGCGTCTTTGAGGATATGGACAAGGTGACGCTGAGTGGCGAGTACGCCGCGCTGATGATTCACAGCGTGGAGACAGGTGAACCTCGCATAGTCTACGGCAATGTGCCCAACGAGGGCCTGATTGACAATCTGCCCCAGGATTGTATTGTGGAAGTCCCTTGCGTGGTGGACAAGAACGGCGTGCAATCTACCCGTATCGGTTCCTTGCCCCCACACCTGGCTGCGCTGATGCAGACCAACATCAACGTGCAAGCGCTGACGGTGGAAGCAGCCTTGACCGGCAAACGGGAGCACATCTACCACGCCGCGATGCTCGACCCTCACACCGCTGCCGAACTCGACCTGGATCAAATCTGGAACCTGGTGGATGACCTCATTGAGGCTCACGGTGATTGGTTACTGGCCTATGGGTGAGAGCTGTTGAGGAAGTAAACCCATGAAATTCCAACCCGCCGATCATCCTCACCGCCGCTACAACCCGCTGACGGGCGAATGGATGCTGGTGTCGCCTCATCGCACCAAGCGCCCCTGGCGAGGTCAGGTTGAAAAGCCTCCTCGAGAGGTCCGTCCCAAGTACGACCCGACCTGCTACCTTTGTCCGGGCAACGAGCGGGCTGGCGGTGCCCGCAATCCCGAGTACGAAAGCACCTATGTCTTTACCAACGACTTCTCCGCGCTCCTGCCCGACACGCCACAGGCGTCCATCGCTTCCCATCCCCTGCTGCGCGCGGAAAGCGGGCCGGGAGCCTGTCGCGTCATCTGCTTCTCCCGCCGCCACGACTTGACGCTGCCGGAGATGTCGCTTGAGGAAATCCGGAAGGTGGTGGACGTGTGGGCGGAGCAAGTCGAAGAACTGGGGCAACGCTATCACTGGGTGCAGGTGTTTGAGAATAAGGGGGCCATTATGGGCTGCTCCAACCCCCATCCTCACGGGCAGATTTGGGCGGGGAGCGCGTTGCCCAACGAGTCAGCCAAAGAGGAGCGCCGGCAGCGTGCTTATTCCGAGGAGCACGGCTTGCCCCTGCTGGTGGATTACGCCAACTTAGAAGCAACCCAGCGGGAGCGCGTGGTTGTCGAAAACGAGCACTGGCTGGCCGTTGTCCCGTACTGGGCGATCTGGCCCTTTGAGACACTGCTTCTGCCTCACCGCCACGTGTTGCGCCTGCCCGATCTAAGCGGTGCCGAGCGGGACACCCTAGCGCAGATTCTCAAGCGGTTGCTGACCAGATACGACAACCTATTCGAGATCTCGTTCCCCTATTCGATGGGCTGGCACGGCGCGCCGACCGACGACAGCGACTACCCGCACTGGCAACTGCACGCCCACTTCTACCCGCCGCTGCTGCGCTCTGCCACCGTGAAGAAGTTCATGGTCGGCTACGAGATGCTGGCCGAGGCCCAGCGCGACCTGACGGCGGAGCAGGCTGCCGCGCGGCTGCGGTCGTTGCCAGAGACGCACTACAAAGAAGTTCAATCTTGATCTGAACCGCGCACCCCAGCCAAGCGCCCGCATCGCTACAAAACTCTTCTCGCCACCGCTCCTCTTCAGCAACGTTGGAAATGGCCACAGCCCGGGTCTTCGCCGCGACGTCGGATTTACCGTGGGACCCAACGACGATGGCGAAGATCGGACAGCGCGCGGAGAACGAGTGGGTTGGCGTCAACTGCGGCATCATGGATCAGATGATCTCGGCAGCGGGCAAGGCTGGCCACGCCCTGTTGATTGACTGTCGCTCGCTGGAGACGCAGCCTGTGTCCCTGCCTCCGGGCACGGCTGTCGTAGTGCTGGACACGGCCACCCGCCGGGGCCTAGTTGATTCAGCTTACAACGAGCGGCGCGCCCAGTGCGAAGCCACCGCTCGCATCTTCAGCGTCCCCGCCCTCCGCGACGTGAGCGTGGCCCGGTTCCAGACCCAGCCAACCGGCTAGACAACCTGGCCTACCGCCGCGCCCGCCACGTGCAGGGTCCACTGATCCAGTGCCTGTATGACCTCGATGGTCTCGACCCACTTGATCCACCAGTGGCCGTCGGTCACCACTTTGTTGGAACCCAGGACCGCCAGCCGGAGTGGCCCATCACTCTCCGCCGGTATTGACTCGCCTTCCTCTTCGTAGGCGACGACGAGCCACAGTTTGCCGTCAAAGGGAGCGTCGGCGCCGGTGACGGGGTCGTAGGTATCAAAATCGCCCAGCACGACCTGATCGTAAGAGAACGTCATCGCGTAGCCATCCTTGGCAATAACTTTGACGCTGTTCTGCGGCGTGATGCCGCCCACCAGGCTGCACAGATCCTCGATTGCGACACCTTTGAACTTGGACGGCGGCGTGACTGTGCCCACGCTGCTGATCCGGCCGCCCGGCCCTTCGTAGGTGGGCATCTCCTGGATGTCGTCCCAGGTCAGCGTGACACTTTCTTGACCTGATACAACCAGCGTGACGTCGGGCTTTTCGGCCGGCGTGTCCTCAGCGGCGGGGGGCTCTGTGGGCGCTGCGGTGCAACCGACGAGCACAGCCAACGATAGAAGGAGGATGACGATTGGGAGTAGTCGTTTCCTCATCGGCTACTTCACCTCCATAGCTACCACGCCCTTAACCCAGAAATTACTTTCCATTCCGGGCATAGCCATACGGAGACTATCACCGTCGAACGCGATCAGGCAATCCGCGCAAGCCTGCGCGTCAGCGAGCGGCAGGTCAATGGTATAGCCATCGTCTGCGGTGAAGGTGAGCGTCGTGCCGGTCGGACTGGCCGCTTCCAGGATTTTGCTCAGACGCACACCTTCGTAGGTCTGCTCCCCTTTCTTGGGATGTTCGACGGTGACCTCCTCTGCGCCCATTGCCTCCAGGTCGCTCCTGGAAAGCGCCAGTTCGTTCTCGACCGCTCCGGTGACGCTCAGGGCGGCGTTGGCTGCGGCCGCCGGGGCCGCCGATGCTGCCGTCACCAGGTCCTTTAGCTCATCGGGCACGGTGTCCACGTCACCGGCGACGGGCGGCACGATGGGCGGCTGTCCCTGCTCCTCCATGATTGCCTGCCCCTCAGGGCCCAAGAGGAACTTGACGAACTCGAGGGCCAGGTCGGGGCTGGGCGCATTCCTGGGGGTGGTCACGCCGTAGACGATGGGCTCGCCCATCATGGTCATGGTCGTCCCCGGTTCTTGACCGGCGATGTCCACCGTCGCCTGGCTGTAGAAGTCGGCCTGTTCGACCAAACTCAGGTTGATCTCGTCCGGCAGTTCGACGAACTTTAGGCCGTGTTGCACGGCCACTGAGCGATACTCCCAGGCGTAGTCCATGTCGCCCGACTCCAGGAGCGCGATCAACTCCACCGACTTGGGGCGCACGTTCTCCGGCGGGCAGTGCTCCTCCAGTTGCGCGTTCAATCCGGGCATTCTGTAGTGCGCCTCGGCCAGTTGCCAGACCAAAAGCGTACGGTAGCCGCAGGGATCGGCGTCGGGGTCAGCGTGGCCGTAGATCACGTCGTCGCGGGTGAGAATTTCGTACCAGTTGTCCCCATTGATCTCGTCGGCGTACAACGACTCGTCGGTATAGGCGATG
>JADHWW010000128.1 GCA_016783285.1 Anaerolineae bacterium | reverse complement strand
ACTCTGCGCCGTACTTGTCAGATAAAAGTTTAGTCGCCATATCTCAACTCCTCGAAGCTCGGGGTTGAGCAAGTATACCAATTACTCTGTTGGACGCAAGTCAAACCTTTTTGGTTCTGGCTTGTCCAGGTTAGGAGGAGGCGTATGAAACTTCGCGAAGTATTAGAGGCCGTCGAAGGTAAGGTAATTTCCGGGAATGTGGACCTGGACCAAGAGGTCCAGATGGGCTGTGGGGCCGATCTAATGAGTGACGTTCTGTCCTTCAGTCACGAAGGCTCCTTGCTGATGTCCGGGCTCACCAATCCCCAGGTGGTGCGTACAGCCGAGATGGCCGGCATCAAAGCCATTGTCTTCGTGCGTGGCAAACTCCCCCCGTCAGAGACCATGGTTCTGGCTGAAGAGAAAAGCATCCCTCTGCTGGCCTCCAAGTACACGATGTTTGAGACTTGCGGCCGGCTGTATAAGGCTGGGCTTCCCAGTTGCGGTCTCTTTGAACTCACCTTGCGCCGATGGTATGAGGCTTTTGAGAAGATGTGATAAGACGGTAAGTTGGCAACTCGTAGGTTGGTGGGGAGCACTACCAATATACACGGACGCACTCAAGTGGAACAAAAGACTACGAAAGAGATCACCAAACTTCAGGAACTGACCTACGAACTCAAGGTCGAGCAGGCCATGACCAGGGAGGTGATCACCGTCTCCCCTCATTCCACTATGGCTGAGTTCAGGGAGGTGCTGCGCGCCAACCGCATCTCCGGAACGCCGGTAATCGAAGATGGACGCATGATCGGTGTCGTCAGTATCGAGGACCTGATCAAGGCCCTGGCGGCTGGCGAACTGCACGCTACGGTGCACGAGAAGATGACTCCCGACCCGGTGACCCTTTACGCCGACGAGCCGCTTATACACGCCGTGAGTAAGTTCAGTAGACTCCAGTTCGGTCGTTTCCCCGTCGTCAACCGTGAGCGAGACCTGGTCGGCATTGTCACCCAAGGCGACATTGTCCGGGCGGTGCTCAGGCAACTGGAGGTAGATTATCGCGATGAGGAGATCCACCGTTATCGTGCCAGCCACATTTTCGAGGATATTATTGCTGATGAGATCGCCCTCGTCTTCGGTTATCGTGTGGCCGCCAGGGACTTCAACCGGGCTGGGGAGGCCTCCAGCGGGCTGAAGAGAACTTTGAGCCGGTTGGGTGTCCATCCCCGGATGATTCGTCGCGTAGCCGTCGCCACCTACGAGGCGGAGATGAACATCGTGATTTTCACCGACGGAGGTGAGATTGTCGCCGAGGTGCGCCCCGACCGTATTAAGATCGAGGCTCTGGACAAAGGCCCTGGTATCCCGGACATCGAGCAGGTTATGCAGCCGGGCTTCTCCACGGCCTCTGGATGGGTGCGAGAGATGGGATTCGGCGCGGGGATGGGTCTGCCCAACATACAGGCTTGCGCCGACGAGATGCAACTGGAGTCCACCGTAGGCGTGGGCACTCACCTGGACATCATCTTCTATCTCGACGAGAGGGCAAGAGCATAAAACTCTGAGAGATTGCCACTGCACTCGATCTCACGGTGCAGGCGGCGCCGCAACCCCCCACGCCACCTTCACCATCGTGGGCGAACTGGCGAAACTGGGAGTGGCTGGCGTGGATTGATGGGGATTCTGGGACGGTTCTGAAATCATTCATTGAGGTAGTACCAATTACAAGGAGGCTGATATGAGCCTAAGGATTCTGGATAAGGGGGCGCTTGCTCCGCTGGTCAATGCGTTGATGGCCGACTATCAGGTCATCGGGCCACAGGCAAAAGGCCCCCAGTTTGCCTTCGGGCCAATTACCGACCCGGCCCCACTGCGGCTGGACTACAATACCACCATTCTACCCCCCAAGAAAGTGCTGCAGCCTCCTCGGGAGCGGCTGGCCACTTTTACTGTGCAGGATGAGCCGCAGGTGGAGCCGGTCATTGAGGCTCGCCCGACGGTGCTCTTGGGCGTACATACGTGCGACCTGCGCGCTATCCGGCTGCTGGATGAGGCCTTTTCTCAGGACTACCCCGACGCCCACTACCTGGAGCGGCGGCGGCAGACGGTCATCGTCAGCCTGGAGTGCCTGGAACCTTGCGACGAGCACTCCTTCTGCAAGAGCATGGGGACGCTGACCGCCGACGAAGGGTACGACCTGCACCTGACCGACCTGGGGCCGGCTTACGCGGTGGACGTGGCGACCGAGGCCGGGGAGCAACTCCTCTCCCGCTACGGGACCGCTCCCAAGGCCACCGATGCCGACGTCCGCCGTCTGAACGAGGTTCTCAGCGCCAAGTGGCCCCGTTTCACCTACCGTCTGAACTTTGACGCAGCCGAACTGCCAGCCCTGCTGAGTACGGCCTACGATCATCCCCTCTGGGATGAACTGGGAGAGCGATGCTTCGCCTGCGGGTCCTGCACCAACGTCTGCCCCACTTGCTACTGTTTCAACGTCTTCGATGAGGTGAACATGGCGTTGACCGAGGGAGAACGGATGCGCCAGTGGGATTCCTGCCAGTTGGACGAGTTCGCCCGCGTGGCTGGCGGTGAGAACTTCCGCGAGGCCCGCTCGGCTCGCCAGCGTCATCGCTTTATGCGCAAGGGGAAATATATCTACGAAAAGTTCGGCGAGTTAGGCTGCGTAGGTTGTGGTCGCTGCATCCGCACCTGCGTGGCGAACATCAGCATCGTTGATGGTTTCAATGCCATCCACAAGACAGCGGTAGGAGGGAATGGACAATGACGACATCCACTTCGACAAGGCTCAGTGCAAGCGTCTATACGCCTGAGATGGCCCGTCTGGTCAACGTGGAACAGATGACCGCGTTGGAAAAACTGTTCAGCATCGAGTTGCCAGGCGGACGCAATTTGGGCCACGCCCCAGGACAGTTCGTTATGCTCTCGGTGCTGGCCGTGGGCGAGGCTCCTATCTCCATCACCTCGTCGCCCAGCCGGTCCAACGGTGCCTTCAAACTCTGCGTACGGCGAGTGGGTGACGTAACTGGCGCACTGCATGCGATGCAGCCAGGGGATCAAGTTGGCATTCGCGGGCCTTTCGGCCATGGCTTTCCCATCGAGAAGATGCGTGGCAAGGACATGCTCTTCGCACCGGGCGGCCTGGGGTTAGCCCCGCTTCGTTCGTTAATTAACCAGGTGCTCGACGAGCGCGGCTCCTTCGGGCAGGTGGTCATTCTCTATGGATCCAAGCGACCCGAAGAACTGCTTTTCCGCGATGAACTGGATGAGTGGGTCGCCCGCAACGACGTCGAGTGTCACATCACCGTAGATCGGGGGGACGAGGCGTGGGACGGTCACGTGGGCGTCATCACCACGCTCTTCCCCTTGATCAGCATCAACCCGCGCAATACTGTTGCCGTTACCTGCGGTCCGCCCATCATGTATCGCTTCGTGCTGATGGAACTGCTGGGCAAGGGTATTCCAGAGACACAGATTTACCTCTCCCTGGAGCGACGGATGAAGTGTGGCGTGGGGAAATGCGGTCACTGCCAGATCAACAATCTGTACTGCTGCCAGGATGGCCCTGTTTTCAACTACGCTCAGGTCAAGGGCGTCGAGGAGGCATTGTAACAATGAACAATGAAACAATGAACAATGGGAAGCCCAAGGTTGCCTTCTTTGACTTTGCGTGCTGTGAGGGGTGCCAACTGACGGTCATTGATGCACTTCAGACCCACCTGGATCTGCTCGGCGCCGTCGAGATCGTGCAGTTCCGCGAGGCGATGACCGAGAAAGGAGAGGATTACCAGATCGCGTTCATCGAGGGCTCCTGTACCCGCGAATCCGACGAGGCGCGCCTGGAAAAGATCCGCGAACAGGCCGACCTCGTCGTCGCGCTGGGGGCCTGCGCCCACCTGGGAGGTGTCAACGCGCTGAAGAACCTGCACCCGTTGGAGGACGTTCGTCGCTGGGTCTATGGGGACAAGGCGGATTGGTACGAGACCTATGCGGCCCGGCCCATTGATGCCGTGATCGAAGTGGACGCTGCCATCCCCGGCTGCCCTATTGACCGGGAGGAGTTCATCCGGGTAGTCAAGGCGGTTCTTCTGGGCAAGAAGCCGCCCATCCCTGACTATCCTATCTGCGTCGAGTGCAAACTGAAGGAGAACGTGTGCCTGTTACTCCTCGGCAAGCCTTGTCTGGGGCCGGTCACGCGGGCTGGATGCGGGGCCATCTGCCCCACCTACGGCGACGGCTGCGAGGGCTGCCGGGGGCTCATCCCCAACCCCAACGAGAACGCGATGAAAGACGTGCTGGCGGAGGCCGGCCTGACTGTGGAGGACGTCATGTCTCGCTTCACGATGTTCAATGCGTACCAGGTGCAGGAGCGGGAACAGGAGGTGTGAGACAGTGTGGCGGTTTGTTCTGAGCGACTACATTGAGCAAGCAACGGCTCAAGCAGTCTACGATAAATTGGAGGATGGCACGTATGTGGGGCGAATCCCTCCATGCAAAGGAGTGATTGCATTTGGAGACACGCTGTGCGAGTGTGCAGAGGAACTGCGTTCCACGCTGGAAGACTGGATTCTGGTCGGTCTCAAGTTAGGCCATCCGCTGCCGGTGATCGCCGGAGTAGATCTAAACCAGGCGCCCCAATATGAGCCGGTGGGTATCCTGTAAACGGCGGATTTTTATCCACCGGCTCCGGGAGATCGGTTTTGACGGTCCTTACTCCGGAACGCGTCACCAGTTTATGGTCTATGAACGCCACCGCCTGGTGATTCCCTCTAATGCAGAATATTCTGTACCGCAACTGCGAATGATGATACGCGAAGTGGAGACAATCATTGACCGTAGAATCACAGCCGATGAATGGAATCAGTTATGAGATTCCGCGGCAAAATGAACCTGGGAAAGGACACGATTATGACCACCCTGAATATTGACGTGCATCACGTGACCCGTGTCGAGGGGCATGGCAACATTGTCGTGGACACCCGCAACGGCGAGATCAAGGAATGTCGCTTCGAGGTCGTCGAAGCCCCGCGCTTCTTCGAAGCGTTCGTGCGCGGCCGGCCTTACCATGAACTCAGCCACGTCACCTCCCGCATCTGCGGCATCTGCAGTGTGGGCCACGCTACCGCCAGTCTCCGCGCCACCGAGAAGGCGCTGGGGGTAGAGCCTTCGGAGCAGACGGTGCTGCTGCGCAAACTCAACTTCCACGGCGAGATCATAGACAGCCACGTCCTGCACACCTACTACCTGGTCGCGCCGGATTTCCTCGGCGTCGGCTCCGTCATCCCGCTGGCGGCGACCCACCGGGAGGTGGTGGAACGAGCACTGCGGGTCAAGAAACTCTCCGGCGACCTATGCGCAATGATCGGCGGCCGCCATACCCACCCCATCGCCATGGCGGTCGGTGGCTTTACACACCTGCCCACCGAGGCCGAACTGCGGGAGATGCGGGGCCGTCTCGTGGATGCCCGCGCTGACATGGACGAGACGGTGGCGCTGTTTGCCACCCTTCCCTGGCCAGAGTTCGAGCGGGAGACGGAGTACGTCTCCCTCAAAAAGGACGACGAGTACGCCTTCATTGACGGCACTGTCGTCACCTCCGACGGCTTCTCCTATCCCATCGAGGACTACAGGAAGGTGACCAACGAGGAGTGTGTGCCTTTCTCCACGGCCAAGTGGACCCATCACAACCGCGAGTCCTACATGGTGGGCGCGCTGGCGCGGCTGAACAACAACTTTGACCAACTTCATCCCCGCGCTAAGGATGCGGCGGCTAAACTGGGCCTGAAGCCCATTGTCACCAACCCCTTCCTTAACAGCGCTGCCCAGGTGGTGGAGATGGTCCATTGCATAGAGGACGGCATCCGAATCATAGACGAGCTGCTCACCCGGTCCATCCAGCCTGAGGAGCCGCTGGCCGTGGACGTGAAAGCGGGGGAAGGTGTCGGCTCGTGCGACGTGCCCCGTGGTATTCTCTTCCACAACTATGTGTATGACGAGGACGGCCGCTGCGTTGAGGCGAACTGCATTATCCCCACCAACCAGAACATGGCCAATCTGAATACCGACATGAAAGAGCTCTTGCCCCAGATTATGGACCGGCCCCAGGATGAGATCCGGCACCTCTTAGAGATGCTGGTGCGGGCCTATGATCCCTGTATTTCCTGCTCGGCTCACTTCTTGACGGTGACGTTTGTGTAAGACGATGCGTGTGCTGGTGCTCGGCCTGGGCAATCCCTTGCGCGGCGACGACGCAATCGGTCCACGGGTAGTGGAGGAGCTGACCCGTCGTGGACTGCCGGAGGGGGTGACGGCTCTTGACGGAGGGGCTGGAGGGCTGGATTTGCTGCAAGTTCTGGAGGGATGGAAGCGCGTAGTGGTAATAGACGCTGCCGACGTCGGACGAGAGCCGGGCCAGTTTGTACGCTTCACGCCGGATCAGGTCCGCCTGGCTCAGGCGGCGGACCGCTTCTCCCTCCACCACGCTGGCCTGAGCGAGGTTCTGGCGCTGGCCGACGCACTGGGTCGGGCACTGCCAGAGATAGTGATCTTTGGTGCCCAGCCGGCCGAGGTCGGCTGGGGAGAGGGGCTGAGCCCGGCTGTGGAAACCGTGCTCCCGGCTCTGATTGACGCAGTGCTCGAAGAAACAACAGGAGAAGACCATGCCCAAGATTTTGGTGATTGAAGACGATCCTGATATGCTGGCGGCGCTACGGATGCCGCTGGAGGCCAACGGCTATGAGATGATCGCTGCCGCCACCGCTGAGGAAGGACTGCAGAAAGTCAAGGGGGTCGAGCCTGACCTGATCATCCTCGATGTGATGTTGGAGACGACGACGGCTGGCTTCCAAGTCTCTCTCCAACTCCGCAGCCCTGACCCTGACTCGGAGTATGCTGCCTGCCGGCACATTCCGATCCTGATGCTGACTGCGATTCATACCACCACGTCCCTGCGCTTCGGCCCCGATGAGGCCTACCTGCCGGTGGACGACTTCGTGGACAAGCCGATTGATCCCGATGTGCTGCTGGAGAAAGTGCGTGCACTGATCGAGCAGTCGCAGTAGACCCCCTAACCCTACCTCCGGAGGGGAGGGGGAAAGGGGGTAAACCGGAGCGTGCAGTGGAACTGAAACAAGTGCTGGCCCGCCTGGCCGGTGGGGCCAGACAGATATTGCAGGCGGACGCGGCAGTAGTCCGCCTGCTGGACGAAGGGGGCGCGCGCTTGACGATGGCGGCGGTCTCCGGCCCTCCTGCCGTGTTCCAGCAGCGAGAACCGATTGCGGTGGAAAACAGCCTGCTTGACGCGGAAGCACTCTCCGGCTGGCCGGTCATCATCGCTGATGCACACACTGACCCCCGGACAGCGGATGTGCCCGAGGATTATCGCTCTGCCTTGTGTGTTCCGCTAATCCACGAGGGCAACCTGGTCGGCACTCTCCACGTCTACGACACTGCGCCCCAACGCTTTGGTGAGGAAGGTGTCACTTTGCTGATGCCACTGGCCGACCTGGGCGCGGCGGCCGTGGCGGCCACCCGTGCATTGGTGGCGTTGGAAGCCATAGAGGCCAGCAAGGCCCACTTTATCCACGTCGCAACCCACGAACTACGCTCTCCCGTCGTCGTCTCCCAGTCCCTGGTACGGGGTGTGCTCAAAGGGTACGCTGGCGAAATGAGCGACAAACAGTCCGAGATATTCGGTCGCATCAGTCGCCGCCTCGATTTCCTGGAGAGCCTGGTCAACGACCTTCTGGACCTGGCAGCGGGCAAGGCCCCGGAGTTGGCGGAGGAGGAGACGGAGGTGGTGCTCAACCCTTCGGTGGGGCGGGCGGTACTCTTGCTTCAGCCCCGCGCCGAGGAAAAGGGGGTTGCCCTAGCTCACCGCGTTTGCTGTGAGGAGTTGGTGGTCTGGGGTACTGAGGAGGGGCTAGACCGCATCTTTGTCAACCTGGTGGGGAACGCGGTCAAGTACACTCCCTCTGGCGGCAGCGTGACCGTCTCTCTGCACAGGGTGGGGGAGGATGTCCAGGTAGAGGTGACCGACACCGGCATCGGTATCCCAGAGGAAGCGTTTTCCCATCTGTTCGAGGAATTCTATCGCGCCCCCAATGCCAAAGCGTTGGACGAGGTTGGGACAGGGCTGGGGCTGGCTATCGTCAAAGACCTGGTGGACCGGTACGGCGGGCGTATTGAGGTGGAAAGCACAGTGGGGCAGGGCAGCACGTTCACCATAGCCTTCCCACTGTGTCCTCTGAAATAGACCGGGCTCCTGCTCCCGGCTATTGTTTGTATGTAAGGGTTTCCGGCTGATGTTCTCATTTGGCAGATTTCGCCAGATGAGTATAATAAAATTCATTAGCCAGCGGCAGACTCCTTAGAGACTCCTCTCATCGGAGCATTACTGCAGACCCTCGGGAGCCTCCTCTCGCACGTTAAAGTGGTTATGGAGGGAAGGTAAACATACCAACGATTGGGTATCATTGGGGCTGCTGATTGCTGACTGCTATATTGGGTCTATAGGAGGGGCAGAAAGTGACACTGGAAGAACTTTGCCGTCAACTACAGTTGGAAGTGCGAGCGGCGCCGGGGAAACTGGGTGCGGAAGTTACGGGCGGTTACGCCGCTGATCTGCTGAGTTGCGTGATGGCCAAAGCACGCGCTGGCAACGTCTGGGTCACTCTGCAGAGCCATCCCAACGTCGTGGCCGTGGCCAGCCTGATCGACCTGGCCGGCATCATCATCACTGAAGGGGTGAAGCCCGAAGCAACTACTATTGAGAAAGCAGAGAAAGAAGGCATCCCTATCCTGACGACGGACCTCACGACGTTCACGGTGGTCGGTAGATTGTTTGAGTTGGGGGTGCTGGGAGTGGACGACTGTGAGCAATGAAAGCGGTCGTTTTTCATGCGTGAACTGAGTCTGCATATCCTGGACGCCATGGAGAACTCGCTGGAAGCGGACGCGACCTTCATTGAATTGGTCATTGAGGAGGACATGGCTGCAGATTGGCTAGTCATCATCATCCGAGACAATGGCCGGGGGATGAGCGAGGCGTTACTGGATCGCATTTTCGACCCTTTCTTCACTACGCGTAACACACGCCACGTTGGATTAGGCATACCCCTGTTCGAGGCTGCTGCAAAGCGCTGCAATGGAAGTTTGACTGTCACTTCACAGCCGGGGCAAGGTACTACGCTTCAAGCTACCTTCCAGCACAGCCATATTGATCGCGCTCCTTTGGGTGACATAACGGGGACACTGTTGGCGGTCATTCTGTCCGGATCGTGCGATGTGCACTATGCCCATCGAGTGGATGGGCGGGAGTTCGAATTCCATACAGCGGATATGCGAACCGAGTTAGGAGAGATACCACTGACGCACCCGGCGGTGCGAAATTGGCTGCGGGAATTCATCGCCGGATGGGAGGCAGAACTAAGGAGGAAATCTCAATGACGTGGGTGGATTGGACTGCGGTCGGGAGCATAGGTGTGTATGACGGCGCAGTATCATCAGTGGATGGAAGAATCCTGCTGTCGTAGATGGGAGGTGTGAACTATGGAGCAACCTAAAATCGGCGTATATATCTGCGAGTGCGGCATCAACATCGCCGCCACGGTCAACGTGCGGGAGGTGGTCGCCTTCGCCAGCCGGCTGCCCAACGTGACCGTCGCCCGCCAGAACAAGTACATGTGCTCCGAGCCCGGCCAGAACATGATCAAGGACGACATTCGGGAGTTTGGTCTCAATCGCGTGGTGGTCGCTTCCTGCACGCCGCGCATGCACGAGCCCACTTTCCAGACCGCTATCGCCGAGGTCGGCCTCAATCCCTACTACTTTGCCATGGCCAACATCCGCGAGCAGTGCTCCTGGGTCACCCGGGACGTCGCGCAGGCCACGGCTAAGGCGAAGCGGCTGGTCAGTTCAGCCGTGGCACGGGTGGCTTACCAGGAACCACTGGATGAGCGTGTTGAGCCGGTCACCCAGGCAGCGCTCGTCGTCGGCGGGGGCATCGCCGGCATCCAGGCCGCGTTGACGGTAGCCGAGGGCGGCTATCCGGTTTACCTGGTCGAGCGGGAGCCCTCCATCGGCGGGCACATGGCGCAACTGGATAAGACTTTCCCTACCCTCGACTGTAGCACCTGAATTCTGGGGCCCAAGATGATGGATGCCGGTCGGCATCCCAACATTGCGCTCCTGAGTTACAGTGAGGTCGAGCAAGTTTCGGGTTATGTAGGCAACTTCGAGGTCAAGGTACGGCGCAAGCCGCGCTACGTGTTAGAAGATAGGTGCACCGCCTGCGGCTTGTGCCTGGAGGTGTGCCCCATCTCGCTATCGGACAAGTTTAACGAGGGCCACGGCACTCACCCGGCAATCTACCGTTCCTTCGCCCAGGCCATCCCGTCTGTTTACGTGATAGACAAGCAAGGCGTCGCTCCTTGTCGTGACGCCTGTCCCACAGGACAGCGGGCGCAGGGCTACATCGCGCTGATCCGCGAGAGACGCTTTGCCGACGCTTACCGGGCGATCAAAGAGGACAACCCCTTCCCAGCGGTCTGTGGACGTGTGTGCAACCACGTGTGTGAGGCAGCCTGTTCGCGCGGCAAAGTAGACGAGCCCGTCAGCATCATGCGGCTCAAGCGCTTTGTCACCGACTGGGCCTTTGACCACCCCGAAGAGGTGGCCGAGGCCTTCCGGCCCAAGATCGAGACCGAGGAGCAAAAACCCGCGCCGACAGGCAAGAAAGTGGCCATCGTCGGCTCCGGCCCAGCCGGCCTGACCGTGGCTCAGGATCTCAAGCTCAAGGGGCACGACGTGACGGTCTTTGAGGCGCTGCCGGTGGCTGGCGGCATGATGCGCGTGGGCATCCCCGAGTACCGTATGCCCTACGACCTGTTGCAGCGCGAGATTGACGAGATCGTTGATCTGGGTATCGAGTTGAAGCTGAACACCCGTGTGGACGACGTGATGGCGCTCAAGAACGACGCTTACGACGCTGTCTTCGTGGGCATCGGCGCTCACGCCGGGATACCCCTTCGCATCCCTGGCACTGACCTGCCACAGTCGCTTTCGGTGGTCGAGTTCTTGCGCGACGCCAGCCTGGGTCGTTACCCCGACTTGATGGGCAAAAAGGTAGTCGTGTTGGGCGGTGGTGATGTAGCGATGGACGCAGCCTGCACAGCAGTGCGCATTGGCACAATGCAAGCTGATGAACGCGGCGGTGTTCCTCCTGAGGTGCGTGTCGCCTACCGCCGTACCGAGGTGGAGATGCCTGCCCAGGAGGACGAGATTCGCCAGGCCAAAGAAGATGGTGTGATCTTTGACTGGCTGGTCTCACCCGTGGAGGTGGTCGCTGACGAGGGGAACAACGTCTGCAACTTGGCCTGCATCCGTATGGAACTGGGCGAGCCCGACGAGAGTGGGCGGCGTCGCCCGATCCCCATCGAGGGGTCAGAGTTCCTGTTGGATGCCGACGTGGTCGTCCCGGCCATCGGCGCCCGTCCTAGTCTGGAGTGCATTCCTGAGAGCATAGCGCGGACATCCAAGGGTCTGATCGCCGTAGATGAGAACACGATGATGACCAGCGTCGAAGGCATCTTCGCCGCTGGCGATGCGGTGACAGGGATGGCCTTTGTGGTGGACGCCATCGGCGCCGGGCACAAGGCCGCGCGGGCGATGGATGCCTATCTGCTGGGCGAGCCGATGCCTGGGCCTGAGCCCCAACTACCGGTGGCTGAGCTGACCGAGGAGGATATCGCCCGCAGGCGGGCCACCGGGCAGATTGTGGACAATCCGCGTGCTTGCAGCCTGGAAGTGCCGGCGGACAAACGTGTCCACAGCCTGTGCGAGGTCTGCGGCACGATGACGGAGGAAGAGGCTGTTGCCGAGGCGATGCGGTGTTTGCAGTGCGGTGTCTGTTCCGAGTGCAACCAGTGCGTCCATGTCTGTGGGCCGTTGGCAATTGACCACACGATGATCGAGGAGTACGTGGACCTATCGGTAGGTACCATCATCGTCGCCACCGGCTTCGAGATGTGGGATCCCCACCAACTCTCCCAGTACTCCTACGGCGAGTCGCCCAACATCATCACCGGGATGGAGTTCGAACGGCTCTCCAGTGCAGGCGGGCCGACCGGCGGCGAGATCCTCACCGCCGAAGGGAGGAAGCCCGAGCGCGTGGCGATCATCCATTGCGTTGGCAGCCGTGACCACAATGCACACAAGTACTGCTCCCGCATCTGCTGTATGTACTCGCTCAAGCAGGCCCACCTGGTGCGTGATAAGACCGGTGCGGAGGTGTACGAGTTCTACATGGACATGCGCGCTTTCGGCGATGCCTACGAAGAGTTCTACGAGCGGGTGCAGAAGGAGGGCATCACCTTTGTGCGTGGCCGTGGCGCCGAGGTGAATGTGCTACCGGACGGCAAGCTGCGCGTCAAGGGAGAGGACGCCGACCTGGGCCGTCCGGTAAAGGTGGACGTGGACATGGTGGTGCTCAGCACGGCCATCGAAGCCCCACGCGACGCCGACCGGGTGGCTTCGCTCTTTGGCCTGGGCCGCAAGGAGAGTGGCTTCTTCGCCGAGGCGCACCCCAAGATGCGCCCGGTGGAGACCAACACCGAGGGGGTGTTCCTGGCTGGCGTTGCCCAGGGCCCCAAGGACGTGCCGGATACGGTGGCTCACGCCGGCGCGGCGGCTTCCGTAGCCCTGGCACTGCTGAACAAGGGTGAGGTGACTATCTCACCGACGACCTCGGTTGTGCTGACTCGCTATTGCATGGGATGCGAAAAGTGTGTCCTTGTCTGTCCATACACTGCCATCAGCCTGGGCGAAGACCGTAAAGCGAGCGTAAATGCTGCACTGTGCAAGGGGTGTGGCTCCTGCGTCGCGGCCTGCCCGTCGAACGCCATCAAGGCGCTACATTTCACCGATGATCAAATTGTCAAGCAGATCATGGGGGTGCTCTATGAGTGAATCACCATCTAACATAGTTGAGGGATTTGAGCCCAAGATTGTCTCGCTTATGTGCAACTGGTGCTCCTATACTGCGGCCGACAGTGCCGGCATTGCCCGGATGCAGTCACCATCCAATGTCCTGCCAGTGCGCGTGATGTGTTCCGCGCGTGTCTCGGCTGAGCTGATCCTTAAAGCCTTTATGTCTGGTGCTGACGGCGTAATTGTGCTAGGGTGCCACATCGGTGACTGCCACTACGATAGTGGCAACCATCGCACAGCCAAGCGCATCCCGCTCTTGCGCAAGTTGCTGATCTATATGGGCATCGAACCTGACCGACTGCGGCTCGACTGGGTTTCCGCCGCCGAGAGTCCGCAATTCGCCCGGGTGACCACGAAATTTGTCGAAGACGTGCGCGCGTTGGGGCCGCTTTCAGCGCCGCTGCGAGTGGAGGAACCGGTCGGCGCCGATCGACCAGGGGTTATGGAAGGAGGTGTGCCTTGATTGAGGAACTCCGTGCCAAGGCGCAGGAACTGCTAGAAAGCGAGACAGTAGAATGTGTGATCGGCTATGAGGTCAGTCCGACGGGCCGTGTGCGTCCCGCGTTCATCTACGAGCCCGATGAGGTTGATCGGCTGGTCTTTAACGCCCGATGCGACCACAACCTGGTTACCTACCTGAATCGACGCAACAAGCCGCGCAAGAAAGGTGAGGAAGTGCCAACCACGGGGATTCTGGTCAAGCCGTGCGATGCGCGTTCGCTGCAAGTGTTGCTCAACGAAAACCAGGTGCAGCGAGACAAGGTCACTATCATCGGCGTGGCCTGCCCGGGGATGCAAAACGCCGACGGCACGCCGGAGGCGCGATGTATGCGTTGCAGTCAGCGGATACCGTTGCTTTACGACGTGCTCTTCAAGGAAGACGACGGCGAGCCGCCGGAGGTCTCTGACATTGTTGATACCTACGCCGATGTTGAGAAGATAGAGGCACTGTCGAGGGAGGAGAGACTGGCTTACTGGCTGGGCGAACTCGACCGCTGCATCCGCTGTTACGCCTGTCGTCAGGCCTGTCCTGCTTGTTTCTGCGAGGTCTGTGAATCTGAGCGCGACGATTCGTTATGGATAGGTATTGCCAGCAGCATTCCAGAGAAAGCATTTTTTCACGTTACCCGGGCCTTTCACCTGGCAGGCCGCTGTGGCGAATGTAACGCTTGTGAAATGGTCTGCCCGATGGGCATCCCACTCAGTCTCCTCAACCGCGAGATCATCAAGGAGGTCGAGCAGATGATGGGGGGCTACCGCGCCGGCCTGAGTGAAGAACCCACGCCCTTGGTCACGAAACTCACAGGCGAGGAGGATATTCATGAGATTCATTAGTGCGCAGGCGTTACGCGACTGGCTCAATACCCTGGCTCGGCAGGTGACGCTCATCGCGCCAGTGGAGGCTGAAATCGGCGCAGCGCCGGGACTGGCCAATCCGCCCGCTTCGGGGATGAATACGCTCTACCGGCCTGTGGGCAGCGCCGGTGAGATTGCGTGGGGTTTCCAACGCACGGTGATGTCGGCCCGCGAGTTTCTCTTCCCCAAAACTGAGGTGCTCTTCACCATCAAGACCGATGCCACTGGTAAGAAGACACTGCACGAGACCAAGATGGAAGGGCAGCAGGTGATCTTTGGCATTCGACCCTGCGATGCACGTGGCATGAGCGTACTGGACGCGATAATGCTGGAGCAAGAGCCTACCGATGTCTACTACGCCCAGCGCCGCCACAATACAACGTTGGTGGGGCTATCCTGCCCGGAGATGTGGGAGAATTGCTTCTGCACAAGTGTGGGCGGTGCACCGAATGTCAGTGACGACGTGGACATCCTGTTGACTCAGGTCGAGAGTGGTTACGCCATGCAAATCGTCACCGAAAAAGGGGAAAAACTCGCTCAGGGGATGCCAGAGGTGCAAGAGGCGCAAGAGGTAGAAGGATTGGTGCTGCCGGAGCTAAAGCTCAACGAACCGTTCGAGACGCCGACGAAACAGCAATGGCTGGACTCGTTCAATGATGTTTACTGGGAAAGAGTGGGCGAGCGGTGCTTGAGTTGCCGCATCTGCGTCTACGTCTGCCCGACCTGTCGCTGCTTCGATGTGCGTGACGAGACCGTAGTCAACCCTGCAGGGGGACGCGTTACGCGGTCAGTGCGCAGTTGGGACAGTTGCCAGGGGGTGAATTACCGCACCGTGGCAGGTGGGGCCAACCTGCGCGCTAACCCCGGTCAGCGGTCGCGCAACCGTTTTTACTGTAAGTTTTGTTACGTTCCCACAGATTACAACGTGCCTGTTGGGTGTGTGGGTTGCGGGCGGTGCATTGCTGCCTGTCCCGTCAACATAGATATTAGCGAGGTGCTACGCGATCTGGCACAGAGGGAGGAAGCATGATGGAAAATCCCAAATCCCAAATCCCAAATCCCATGCGCCCTTATCTGGGGACTCTGGTCGGCACGAAGGACCTGGCTACGAATATCCGGTTGTTTCAGATTGAACTCAATGACCCGGCAGAGCGAGAAAAGTTCTCGGTCTGGAAACCGGGGCAGTTCCTCTTTTTCTCCACTCTTGGCGCGAGTGAAGCGCCGTTTGGGTTTGCCAATATCCCTGAGTGTGGCCCTGCTATTGAGGTCGCTATCCACAACGTGGGCCACGTGACCCGCCACATCCACATGCTGCCGTTGGGTTCCACAGTGGGCATCCGTGGCCCTCTGGGCAATCACTTTCCAATGGATGAGATCAAGGGGCAGAATATCGTCGTGTTAGGCGGTGGCATCGGCGGCGCCCCGCTGCGTCCAGTCATTCAGTACATCCTGAGTCGCCGCGCCGACTATGGTCACCTGACCATCATCTGGGCAGCGCGCAGTCCCGATCTGCTGGTCTTTACCGACGAATACGACGAGTGGAATAGTGCGCCCGATACAGAGATGCACGTCACCATTGACCGGCCGGCGGAGGGATGGACGGGCAACGTGGGGTTGATCACCCAGATTCTGGAGCAAGTCGCTCCGTCGCCAGAGAACACCACAACCATCACTTGCGGCCCACCCATCATGATCTACTTCGTCGGCAAGACACTGAACAAGTTGGGCTTTTCGGAAGATCAAATGTTGATCACGCTTGAAGCCCGCATGCACTGTGGCATTGGCAAGTGTGGTCGCTGCAACATGGGCGAAAAACTCGTCTGTCTGGACGGGCCGGTGTTCCGCCAATCAGAGGTAAGCACGTTTCTGGAGAGTTTCCTGTAAGATCGAACGACGCTGGGACGGGAGACGCACTGGCCTGGAAGGGCCAATGCTGAGTTTCCGCCCAACCAGGCGGTGCGTGGCGTTGATGGGAGCGTCGTGAAGCGGCTGACGCAGTTCGTCTAGTAGTCGCCAGGCTGATATCGGGCAGATTGGTAGATTGGTCAGAGAGACCGATTTGCCAGTCTACCAATTTACCAGCCTGCCTTCTTGAATAAGGGTCATTGCTTTGAAAACGCCAGTGCTGAATCTGGGCAACCCAATCCTGACCGACGATGGGGTGGGCATTCACGTCGTGCGAGCGCTGGCAACGCGTTCCTTGGAGCACGCTGTAGGATGAGATTCGGCTGACACTAGAGAGGCTGGTGCGGGCTTACGACCCGTGCATCTCGTGCTCGGCCCACTTTTTGACCGTGGAGTTTGTATGAGCGAATGGCGAGAGGCGAATGGCGAATCTAACAATCCGTCATTCGCCACTCTCGTTATCGGCCTGGGCAACCCCCTGCGCGGAGATGATGGTGTGGGCTGCCGCATGGTCGAGGAACTGGCGCGGCGGGAACTGCCGCCCGGCGTCCAGGTGCCCGACGGGGGCGCAGGCGGCCTGGGACTGCTAAATTTGATGGAGGGATGGGAGTGTGTCGTGATCGTGGATGCCGCCGAGATGGGGCGGAGGCCGGGCGAGTTCGCGCGCTTCACCCCGGCCGACGTCCGGTTGGCCTCCGCGTCCGACCGCTTCTCCCTCCACCATGCCGGCTTGAGCGAGGCCCTTACGCTGGCCGACGCGCTGGGCCGGGCTCTCCCGGAGATGGTGATCTTCGGCGTCCAGACGGTCGGGGTCGGTTGGGGCGAGGGGTTGAGCCCGGCTGTGGAAGCGGCACTCCCGGCCCTAATCGCCACAGCGGTCGTCTTCTTCCCCATCTCCTGCAAGACGGGGGAAGGAGTACAGGAGTGGGTTGACTGGCTGGTTGAGAGATGTCGGGCAGGTTGATACGGCAGACGCTCAGTGTACGCGGCGTGGTGCAGGGGGTTGGTTTCCGGCCCTTCGTCTACCGCCTGGCGCACGAATACGGTCTGACCGGCTGGGTGCTCAACCACTCCGGTGGGGTGGAGATTGAGGTTGAAGGCCCGGCGGCTCCGCTGGCGGCGTTCGTGCACGACCTGGAGGAGAAGACTCCGCCGCTGGCACGCATTGAGGGAATTGAGGTTGCCGATGCCCCGCCGGTCGGTTACACAACCTTCGAGATCCGCCATAGCATAACCGAGGAAGGGCGCTACCAACTCATCTCCCCCGACATTGCCACCTGCCCCGATTGCCTGCGCGAACTGCTGGACCCGGCCGACCGCCGCCATCGTTACCCGTTCACCAACTGCACCAACTGCGGCCCGCGTTTCACCATCATCGCCGACATCCCCTACGACCGCCCGCTGACCACCATGCGGGATTTCGCCATGTGTCCGCAGTGCCAGGCGGAGTACGACGACCCGCTCGACCGGCGGTTTCACGCCCAGCCCAACGCCTGCTCGGTCTGCGGCCCACACGTCTGGTTGGTCTCAAGTGACGCGATCGCCCGTGCCACACTCCCGCACTCCCAAACGGCCATACCGCTCAAGCTGGAACCTGAAACCGATGATGCCGTCGCCCACGCTGCTCGCCTGTTGCGAGCAGGAGCCATCCTCGCCATCAAGGGGCTGGGCGGCTTCCACCTGGCCTGCGACGCTACCGACGAGGCTACCGTGCGCACGTTGCGGGAGCGCAAGGGGCGTCCGGCCAAGCCGCTGGCAGTGATGATGGCCACGTTGGAGGAAATCAAACAACATTGCTGGGTCTCGGAGGAAGAGGAGTGGTTGCTGACCTCATCCCAATGCCCCATCGTGCTCCTGCCATGGAAGCCCGAGTCGAATGTCTCTCGACTGGTGGCTCCGCGCGGCAACTACCTGGGGGTCATGCTCCCCTACACGCCGCTGCATCACGTACTTCTGCGGGACGTGGGCCGGCCACTGGTGATGACCAGCATGGAGAACCTGGAGACGTTGGAGCACTTTGAGACCACGATTGAACTTTACAAGCGGTTGTTCCGCATCCAGCCGGAGATCATCGCCTACGACCTGCACCCAGAGTACCTCTCCACCAAATACGCAAAATCGCAAATCTCAAATCTCAAATCGCAAATCGCAGTCCAACACCACCACGCCCACATCGCCAGTTGCCTGGCCGACAATGGCTGGACGCTGGACGACGGCCCGGTCATCGGCGTGGCCTGGGATGGCACCGGCTACGGCAGCGACGGGCGCTTATGGGGCGGCGAGTTCCTGGTAGCCGACTACCGTGGCTTCCGGCGAGCGGCCCATCTGGAGTACCTGCCCATGCCCGGTGGCGAAGCGGCTATCCGCAATCCCTATCGCCTGGCCATCGGTTACCTCTACGCCCTTACCGGTCGGTTGCCGTCCCTTCGCCCCCCCCCGCCGCCCCCCAACTTTGGGGGGGAGGAGGAACTGCGCATCATCCAACAGCAGGTTGATAAGGGGATCAACTGCCCACAGACTTCGGCCGGCGGCCGGCTGTTCGACGCCGTCTCGGCGCTGCTGGGAGTACGGGAGCACATCACCTACGAGGCGCAGGCAGCCGTGGAACTGGAGATGGCAGCCCAAATCCCAAATCCCAATCAGGAGTTATCAGTTTGGTGTGGAGGAAGATGGAGACGGGATGATGATCCGGCTGCGTCCTCTCTTTGACGCGCTGCTCGCCGACCTGCGAGATGGGGTGGCCGTGGGGGAGATAGCCTATCGCTTCCACGTCACCGTGGCGGAGATGATGCAGGAGATGTGTGAGCGGATCGCCCAGGAGACAGGGCTGCGGACGGTGGCACTGAGCGGTGGCTGTTTCCAGAACCGGCTGCTTCTGGCGCTGGTCGTGCCGCGATTGCAGGAGGCGGGCCTGCGTGTCCTGTTGCACCGACAGGTACCGTGCAACGACGGTGGCATCTCACTGGGCCAGGCGGTGATCGCGCATTGCGCCGCAGATTGAGCAAAAGCAACTCTTCTGGTATACTTGTCGTACAATTGAGTTGAAAAATACGGTCCACTGGTTACAAGAGTTCAGGGCCGATTCATAACATCCACTTTGGAAAGAACAATGTGCCTAGCCATACCAACGTTAATTACATCCATCGAAGGAACCACCGCCCGCGCCGAAATCGGCGAGGTGGAACGTACCATCAGCCTGGCGCTCACGCCCGAGGCGCGGGTGGGCGACTACGTGCTGGTGCACACCGGCTTCGCCATCGGCGTGCTCGACGAAGAAGAGGCCCAGGAGACACTGCGGTTACTTGAGGAACTGGCCGAGTTCTACGATGAAGTACCTTGATGAGTTTCGCGACCCACAGTTGGCGCGAAAACTGCTGGCGAACATCCGGGAGCGCTCGACGCAGCCGGTGCGTTTCATGGAGTTCTGCGGCGGGCACACCCACGCCATCTTCCGTCACGGCCTGCGGCAGATGTTACCGCCCACGGTGGAACTGCGCTCCGGCCCCGGCTGCCCCGTCTGCGTCACCGCCAACTCCAGCCTGGATCGCACCATCGCCCTGGCCAAACTACCCGGCGTGATCCTGACCACCTTCGGCGACATGCTCAAGGTGCCAGGCAGCCATGGCTCCCTGCAGACCGCCAAGGCCGAAGGGGCTGATGTGCGGATCGTCTACTCCACGCTGGACGCGCTGCAGATTGCCCGCGATCATCCCGAACGAGCAGTCATCTTCCTCGGCATCGGCTTCGAGACCACCGCGCCCACCGTGGCGGCATCCATCCTGCAAGCAGAGGTGGAGAGCCTGGACAACTTCTACGTCCTTTCGCTGCACAAGTTGACCCCGCCAGCCACCCACGCCATCCTCGACGCAGGGGAAGTACGGCTTTCTGGCATCATCGGCCCCGGCCACGTGACCGTCGTCATCGGTAGCCGGGCCTGGGAGTTCCTCCCGCGAGACTACTCCGTCCCCTGTGCCGTGGCCGGCTTCGAGCCGCTGGACATCCTGCGGGCCGTGGCCGCGCTGGTGGAGATGGTCGAGGATGACCGGCCGGCGGTAGCCAACGTCTACTCCCGCAGCGTCCGCCCGGAAGGGAACCGCACGGCCCTGGGCGTCATGCACCGCGTCTTTGAGGTAGGTGAAGCGGACTGGCGCGGGCTGGGCCGCGTGCCCGCCAGCGGGTTGGCGTTGCGCCCCGAGTACGCCCGTTTCGACGCCGCGCGCGTCTTCCCCGTGGACCCCGGCCCAACTCGCGAACACAAAGGCTGCCGCTGCGGCGACGTGCTGCGAGGTATCGCGGAGCCGCCCGACTGCCCCTTGTTCCGCTCCGTCTGCACCCCGGCCCACCCCATTGGGCCCTGTATGGTTTCAGCGGAAGGGGCCTGCGCCGCGTGGTACCGGTACGGAGGGGCCGATGTCGGATAAGATCCTACTCGCCCATGGCTCCGGCGGCCAACTGAGCCACGAACTGGTGGAGCATCTGTTCCTGAAGCATTTTGACAACCCCATCCTGGCGCGACTGGACGACGCGGCGGTGATCGGAGAAACCCGGTTTTTCGGAAAAAACCGGGTTTCTGGGAAACTGGCCTTCACGACCGATTCCTACGTCGTCAGCCCCATCTTTTTCCCCGGCGGCGACATCGGCAAGTTGGCCGTGTGTGGCACGATCAACGACCTGGCGATGAGCGGGGCCACGCCGCTTTACCTCAGCGCCGGGTTCATCCTCGAAGAAGGGTTGGAACTGGCCGACCTGGAGCGGGTGGTCGCTTCTATGGCCGCCACCGCGCAGGCGGTGGGTGTGCAGATCGTGACCGGGGACACGAAGGTGGTGGATCACGGCAAAGCCGACAGGCTGTTCATCAACACGGCGGGGGTCGGTGTGGTGCCCGCGGGCGTGGAGATCAGCGGCGACCGGGCCCGGCCCGGCGACGTGGTCATTCTCAGCGGCACCGTCGGCGACCACGGCATGACCATTATGAGCCAGCGGGAAGGATTACGCTTCGATTCGCCGCTGGCGAGCGACTGTGCGCCATTGCATGGGCTGGTGGCGGCCATGCTGGACGTGCTTTCCCCTCTCCGCCCCCCCCCGGTCCCCCCCAACTTTGGGGGGGAAGGGGAAGAGGGGTCAGGGGTGAGGGCTATTCAGGCTATTCATTGCCTGCGCGATCCCACGCGAGGTGGCCTGGCTACGACGCTGAACGAGATGGCCGGCAAGTCGGGGGTGGGCATTGAGATTGAAGAGCAGGCCGTCCCCGTGCGGGACGCGGTGCGCGCTGCCTGCGAATTGCTGGGCCTTGATCCGCTATACGTGGCCAACGAGGGGAAACTGGTGGCGTTCGTGGCCCCTGAAGCGGCCGACGCGGTGCTGGCCACCGCGCGCGCCCACGAGTACGGGCGGGAGGCGGCGATCATCGGGCAGGTGACGGCGGAGCATGCGGGCCGCGTCGTGCTGCGCACCGCGCTGGGCGCTCGTCGCATTCTCGACATGCTGGTGGGGGAGCAACTGCCGCGCATCTGTTGATTGTTGACACAGGGTGCTGGGTACATTATAACTCGGACTTGCAGATACGCTTGCTGGGCGGCGCAACGTCGTATGACGCAACTACAGTCGAGTGCTCATATTATGGCTGTTGCTCGAAAGAGCGGGGAAGGATTGTGTCTCAGAGCAATCTTGGATTCACCGAGTTTATCGAACTAGGAGGCATCTTTTCGTGGAAGAAAACTTGGATCTCACCAAACTTGATCAGATTGTCGAGGAAGCAGGAGAGGGGAAGAGAAGTCTGATCCCCGTTCTGCAAAGGGCGCAGAGGGTGTATGGCTATTTGCCGCCAGAAGTACTGCGGTTGATCGCCGACCGGCTGGAGGTGGCGCTAAGCAAGGTCTATGGCGTGGCGACCTTTTACTCCCAGTTCCACCTGACCCCCCGCGGCCGTCACATCATCCAGCAGTGTGACGGCACCGCCTGCCACGTGCGCGGGGCTGCCCGGATAATCGCAGCCGTAGAGCGGGGATTGGAGATAAAGGCGGGCGAGACGACTCCTGACCTCAAGTACACCTACGAAGTGGTCTACTGCCTCGGCTCCTGCGCCCTGGCGCCCACGGCTATGATTGACGACCGGGTAGCGAGGGGGCTGACGCCGGAAAAGATGCTGGACATTATCAAGAACCTGGATTGAATCTTATCGGAAGCGAGGGATTATCAAAATGCCGAAACTAGAGACCTTGGAAGACCTGAGACGTATCCGAGAGGAGACTCGCAAGACCTTATGCTCGTATCAGACTCGCGTGCTGGTTTGTCGGGGAACCGGCTGCACAGCCGGGGGCTCAAAGAGTATATTGGATACCCTCCGGGAGGAGGTGGCGAGGCGACATCTGGAAGATGTAAAGGTAGACTTTACGGGCTGCCACGGCCTGTGCGAGATGGGGCCCATCGTGGTCATCCAACCCGACGACATCTTTTACAGCCACGTCACGGTTGACGATGTGCAGGAAGTGATTGAGGAGACGCTGGTCGGGGGACGGCTCATGGAGCGTCTCCTATACCGGGACCCTGCGACGGACAAGGCAGTCCCTTACTACCACGAGATTCCCTTCTATGCGCACCAGGAGAGAATTGTCCTGCACAACTGCGGCCTCATTGACCCGGAAAATATTAAAGAGTACATCGCCCGCGATGGCTATGCCGCCCTGGCTCAAGTCCTCACCGAGATGACGCCCGCTGAGATCGTTGATGAGGTGAAACAATCTGGTCTCAGGGGGAGGGGAGGGGCCGGCTTCCTCACCGGTATGAAGTGGGAGTTCACCGCCCGCGCCCGTGGCGACGTCAAGTACGTGGTCTGTAACGCCGACGAGGGTGACCCGGGCGCGTTCATGGATCGCTCAGTCATCGAGGGTGATCCCCACAGCGTGTTGGAGGGGATGGCGATCTGCGGCCGCGCTATCGGCGCGCAGGAGGGGTACATCTACTGCCGGGCCGAGTACCCCCTGGCTATCAGGCGCCTCAAGGTCGCCATTGCCCAGGCCGAGGAGTACGGGTTCCTGGGGGACCACATTCTCGGTAGCGACTTTTCCTTCCACTTGCGCATAAAGGAGGGGGCCGGCGCTTTCGTGTGTGGCGAGGAGACGGCGCTGCTGGCCTCCATTGAGGGGCGACGTGGTGAGCCGCGTCCTCGTCCCCCCTTCCCGGCCGTGCGCGGCCTGTGGGACAAGCCGACCAACCTCAACAACGTCAAATCCTATGCCAACGTCCCCCAGATTATTGTCAAGGGAGCCGACTGGTTCGCTGGCATCGGCACCCGGCGATCTACGGGCACAGCCATCTTTGCCCTTACGGGCAATGTGAACAACACCGGCCTGGTGGAGGTGCCGATGGGCATCACCCTGGGCAAGATCATCTTTGACATCGGCGGCGGGATCCCCAATGGAAAAAGGTTCAAGGCCGTGCAGACGGGGGGGCCGCTGGGCGGGTGCATCGGAGTCGAGAACCTGAACGTGCTGGTGGATTTCGACTCTCTAAAGGACCTCGGCGCGGTGATGGGCTCTGGCGGGATGATCGTCGTGGACGAGAACACCTGCATGGTGGAACTGGCCAAGTTCTTCCTCACCTTCGCCACCGCCGAGAGTTGCGGTAAGTGCGTTCCCTGCCGGATAGGTGGGAAGCGCATGCTGGAGGTGTTGACCCGCATCACCGAGGGCAAGGGCAAGTTGGAGGATCTGGACACCATCCGCGAGATTGCTGCCGGGATGGAAACTGGCGCCTTGTGCGCGCTGGGGCAACTCACCCCGGGGCCGGTGCTGTCGGCGCTGCGTTACTTTGAGGACGAGTTCCGCGCCCACATCGTGGACAAACGCTGTCCGGCCGGCGCGTGCCAACCGCTGGTCCGCGCCCGTTGCACTACCACCTGCCCCGCCGAGGT
>JADHWW010000211.1 GCA_016783285.1 Anaerolineae bacterium | reverse complement strand
ACCCTCCAGACCTGCCTGGGGTTAATGCCCCCGACCAGGCGCAGGACGAGCTGGGCGTTGTTGACCACGGTGGCCTGCATGCTGCGCAGGGTGGACTGGAAGTGCTGCTGGATCTTGTGGGGAACGTCAATGAAGTCGGAGAGCCCCCCACTGGCGTTCGCTATGGCATCGAGGAGCTCATCGTTCCAGTCGTCGCCCAGGCCCAGAGCAGTGATAGGGGAGCCCAGCCGACCGGCATCACCCCCCAGTTGCTGGCATTGATCTTCATCACCCCACGTCTGGCCGTCGGTCAGCAGCAGGACGCGGCTGACGCGCGAGGGATCGAGGGCCTTTTGCACCTCGGCCAAGCCCAGCTTCATGCCCCTGGACATCTCCGTGCCACCGCCGTCCTTGATACCGTCCACCAACGACTTGAGGTGAGCCGGGTTGGTCACAGGCTGGCTGGGTGATACCACCTGGGCCTTGTCGTCGAAGATGATCAGCGACACGTAGTCCTGGGGTTGCATCTGATCCAGCACCAGCTTGACCGCCTCTTTGAGATTCTGCAGCTTCTCACCGGCCATAGACCCGCTGTGATCCAGCACCAGACTGAAGTTGAGGGGCATCTGTACATCGGCCATAGCCCCTGTAGGTTTGGCCTCGATGAGCACGTAGGCCAATTGCTGAGTGTTTGTGACGGGCACATTCGGTTTGCCCATTGTACATTGGAGACTTACTTCTCCAGCCATTCAGACCTCCTTTCTCATTTGCAAATGATAGACAATCTCTGATTCATCTGGAAGGATGTTGGTCATCGCTAACTCATTGCGTTCATAACCCACTCCTTTCTTACCGATCTCTACCAGCTCAGTGCGCCAGGCGGTGAGACCGTCTCTCATTTGGCTGAGCTTGGGGGATGCCCCGCCCCAGGTTTCGGCGACGCTTACTCCAGGGGGCGGGGCTTTTCTGTATTTGCCTGGGGTTGCCCCCAGCCGGGTGCGCGGTCGGCGCCAGTTCTCCGTGGGCCCCTGCTCCGAAGAGCAGGTCCTTGCGGCAGGCCGGACGTCCGTGAACGTCCGACATTCAGGCCCGGTATCGCCACACCCGATGGGTGAAGCGAGCGCGTTGAGATCTGTGAGACGCAGCGAAACCCAATGTTGTTGTTGCGGTTGTCGGGGTCGTTCCTGTTGCGATTAGCGGCGCGCATGTTCCTCGTCATTGTTGTTCCACGAGCCGCCACGAACGACGCGGCGTCTTTCCGACCGGCCCCACATAAGGGACGACGAGCGTTCCGTTATGCCGTGGCCTTGCGGGAGCGCGGCTTCCGCTCCCCATGTTTTGCTTCTGTTCTTCCAGGCTGTTCAACCAGCCACCCAGTAGCTTGCCCACTTCCACCAGCATCTGGGCTACGTGACTATATTGCCGATGGCTGGTATAGCCCAGGTCCATACCCAGACGGATATAGTGTCGCAGCTTATCCAGTTCTGCATCGGCTCGCAGCAAGATGCGGCGTGGATTGCCTTCTTTGGTGGCCTGGATGAGCAGGCCGTGGAAGTCGAAAGCGGCGTCCTCGATGCGCTTCGCCAGCCGAAAACGCTGGCTCTTGGGATACTTGCCCACGTGGGGCACCAACCACTTGAGCAAGTCGTAGGTCTTGGTGAACACCGGTGATTGTTTGGTTTGCAAGCGATACTCCTGTGTGCTCGAAAAGGCTGTTTTCACGGTACCGGTGGATGTCTGAGGGGGGTGTCCCCCCTCAGACTCCCCCCGTGTCAGAATACAGCAACCAGCACCCAGTATCCAGAACTACGGAGACTGGGAGACGCAGCGAAACCCAAAGTTGAAGTCGCGGAGGCCGGGGACGAACCAGTAGCGAAAAGCGGCGCGCATGCTCCTCTCATTGCCGTACCACGAGCCGCCACGAACGACGGGGTACGACCCCGAACTGGGTCCCTGCGGGTCACGCTGCGGTGAGCTGGCGTAGTAGTCCTCGTCGTACCAATCCTCGCACCACTCCCAAACGTTCCCCGCCATGTCCAGCACTCCATACAGGCTGGCCCCACTGGCGAAACTACCTACAGGCGCTGTCCTTACGTAGCCGTCACATCCCTTCCCACCAGGAATGACATAGCTGTGAATCTCTGTCTCGTCGTCGAAGTTCCCTCGCCGACAGTCAAAGTCGTCTCCCCAAGGATACCTCCGCCCGTCCGTCCCTCTGGCCGCCTTCTCCCACTCCGCCTCTGTCGGCAGCCGCTTTCCTGCCCATTCGCAGTAGTCTTCGGCATCGTACCAACTGACCCCCACCACAGGCTGATCCACGCCGTTGAAGTCCTCGTTATCAGCATAGCTCGATGCCTGACAATCGCCTGCCGTTACACAGCGACCATATTGTTCGTTCGTCACCTCGGTCTTGTCAATCCAGAACTCGCTCACATAAACGGTGTGCTGCGGATACTCATCGGCATCGGCGTCAGGATCGTCCTTGCTGCCCATCAGGAACTCGCCAGCGGGTACGTGGACCATCACCGAGCCGTCTTTCTCCCATATTCGTTCTTCCCCGGTCACAGCCGTAGGCAACGCTTTGGTGGGGGTTGGTGGCTCAGGTGTAAGCGTTGGTGCCACGGTCGGTGTTGGCATTGGTGTTGCTGTCGGCGATGCCGTCAGGCCTGGCGGTGGGGTTGCTGTGTTCGTCGCCAACACAACCCCGGGGGCAACCGTCGGAGTCAGCGGTGGCCCAGGTTCTCCTCGTCCCACCAGGAACCATACCAGGACTATGAGGGACGCCGCCAGCGCCAGCAGGGGCCATCGGAGCTCGATCCAAGGTCTCGCCGCTGGACGCGGGATGGTTGCTGTGGGCGCGGGTGCGCTCACAGCAACCATCAGGGCGCGCTTCATCTCCTGCGCGCTCTGGAACCGATGGGCGCGGTCATAGGCCAGGGCTTTGGTGATGGCTGCCTCTACGTGCGCTGAGACGGCCGGGTTCAGGCTACGTGGTGGCGCGGTGTTGAAGGAGAAAGGCGGATGCTGCGTCGGGTCGCGTTTGGTCAACAGGTGATGCAACGTCGCCCCCAGGCTGTAGATGTCCGAACGGGCGTCGGTTTGCCCCTGGCCTTCGTACTGCTCTGGCGGGGCGTAGCCCATGGTGCCCATCCTCAGCGTGTCTGTCGTCTTGCCCGGCTTGAAGAAACGCACGATGCCGAAGTCTATCAGCTTGACGGTGTCGGTTCGGTCGAGCATCACGTTGGACGGCTTCAGGTCACGGAAGATGATGGGCGGCTGCTGCCGATGCAGGTAGTCCAGCACGTCGCAGAGCTGACCCGCCCAGCGTTGGACTGCCGCCTCCGGCAGGAAACCGGGGGTCTGATCCACGATCTCCTGCAACGTCTGGCCCTCAATGTAGTCCATGACCAGATAGGCGTTGCCTCCCACGCGAAAGTGGTCCCACACCCGCGCCAGGTTGCGATGGTTCAGTTCGGTCAGGATGCGCGCCTCGCGCTGAAACTGGTCGTAGGCCGCCTGCCGCTCCTGGGGCGAGGCGTTGGGATCGGGCGTCAGTTCCTTGACCGCCCGCAAGCTACCCAGGTTGGTATCCTCGGCCAGGTAGACCAGGGCCTGGCCGCCTCCCCCGATCTGGCGGATAATGCGATACCGGTTTTGAAGTAGTGTCCCAGGGATTAGCATCTCTCATTCCTATGGCGCGGTGTATTGATAGCCGTCGTCGGCCTCACTATGCACTTCTACTCCTGGCCGCACCGGCCTGAAGTGCCGGTGCTAGAGGGCCTTTTTGCGTGTTTGTGGCCTCTAGCGCCGCCGTGGAACAGGCGGCGCGGGCCAGGCAAAAGTGAAAGGAATTCATGGATTAGCAACGGGCGTCGGCACCCACGTAGCTGCCTCTTGCAGCCCCGCCAAGGCTTCTATCCCGTCGGGCTTGATATCCAGAGCACTGTTGAACTGCGCTGTCGCCCCATCGGGATCGCCCTCCCCCAGGAGTTGGTAGCCATAGTTGACGTAGGCCGCGTACAGCCTCTCGGGCATGTCATCGTAATCAGGCTCTATGGCCAGGATTTGCTCGATCAGCCCTATGAGCAACTCCCAATCGTATGAATCCCAAGCCGTCCACAGCATTTCCTCCAACTGCGCCAGGCTTGCTGGTGCTGGTGTCGCCGGAGGGGTGACGCTGGGCATCGCGGTCGGCAATGGCGGCATGGGCGTAGGTGTGTTCGTCGCTAACACAACTGCTGGGGCAACCGTCGGGGTCGGCCGCAGCCTAGGTTCTCCTCGTCCCAGCAGGAACCATGCCAGGACTATGATGAACGCCGCCAGCCCCAGCAGGGGCCATCGGAGCTTGATCTGACGCCTTGGCGCCGGCCGCGGAATGGTTACCGTGGGTGTGGGTACAGGTGCACCCATCAGTGCCCGCTTCATCTCCTGCGCGCTCTGGAACCGATGGACACGGTCATAGGCCAGGGCCTTCGTAATCGCTGCCTCTACGTGCGGTGAGACGGCCGGGTTCAGACTGCGTGGTGGGGCGGTGTTGAAGGAGAAAGGCGGATGCTGCGTCGGATCGCGTTTGGTCAAGAGGTGATGCAACGTCGCCCCCAGGCTGTAGATGTCCGAACGGGCGTCGGTCTGCCCCTTGCCTGCGTACTGCTCTGGCGGGGCGTAGCCCATGGTGCCCATCTTCAGCGTGTCTGTCTTCTTGCCCGGCTGGAAGAAACGCACGATGCCAAAGTCTATCAGCTTGACAGTATCGCTCCGGTCGAGCATCACGTTGGACGGCTTCAGGTCGCGGAAGATGATCGGCGGCGGCTGCCGATGCAGGTAGTCCAGCACGTCGCAGAGCTGACCGGCCCATCGCAGGACCGCCGCCTCAGGCAAGAAACGCAAGCTGTGATCCATGATCTCCTGCAACGTCTGCCCATCAATGTAGTCCATGACCAGATACGCATTGCCGCCCACGCGGAAATGGTCCCACACCCAGACCAGGTTGGGATGGTTCAGCTCGATCAGGATGCGCGCTTCACGCTCAAACTGGTCGTAGGCTGCCTGCTGCTCCTGGGGAGAGGCGTTGAGATCGGGCGTCAGTTCCTTGATCGCCCGCAAGCTACCCAGGTTGGTATCCTCAGCCAGGTAGACCAGGGCCTGCCCGCCTCCCCCGATCTGGCGGATAATGCGATACCGGTTTTGAAGTAGTGTCCCAGGGATTAGCATCTCTCATTCCTACCTATGGCCGATTACCAAAAAAGAGTCGCCGATGGTTGGCAGGGCAACCTGCCTAACTTAACTGAGCTCTATCTCCAGGCCGCCGGTCCAGCCGGCCACTACGTTGTAGATCACGGCAGTGATGGCGGAGCCCACGCCACCGATAATGCCGTACACGACCACGCTGATGACGTACCCGATCAGCAGCCCGACGATCCCGGCTCCTACATCCACGATTTCGAGTAAATCACTGATGGCACCCAAGCCCGCCAAGGCAAGCAAAATGCCAAGGAGCCCGACTATGCCGAGGAGCAGTGCGTAGATGGCGAAGCCAACCTTGAATGCGGATCCAGGGCTGACGCGTGTGATTTTTCTCATGGTATGCCTCCTTCTGTAATGTCTTCATAACGAGGTTCTTGTAACCCCTGTGTTCAGAACCTGTCCGGAAAGCAGCTTGGTCGCCATTTCGCCCCGTGCCGTTTTCGTTGCCTAAAACGGCGGACTCTCCGGATAAGCACTTGACTGTTCGTTCAAGACCATCGGCGACTCTTTTACCCTCCGATCACTGGATGTCCTGCAGGCTCTTGTTGCATTATCGGTTCCGCATGTACCGCACTCCCAGCACGATGGCCACAACCATCGCTAAGGGTCCGTAAAAATATAACTTCCCGCATTGGTCAAACAGGAGTCGGAATTGATCGAGGGCGAATAGTATAGTTCCA
>JADHWW010000104.1 GCA_016783285.1 Anaerolineae bacterium | reverse complement strand
TTCTCTGGCTTTCAGCCGAGCCACGAGAGGCGAAGGGGCCGTCGCACGCTGAATCTGGCCCACAAACCCGAGCCGTCGTTCAATGTCTCGATCAATCTCGCCCTGGTGATCCCAGTAATATGCTAACGCTGAGTGGATTTGTCCCAGTGTCAAATAAGGATGCTGGAAATATAGTTCTCCTGGACTCCAACCGTAGGCGATCTTTTCCAGGACAAGTTCGACCACCTTCATATTTGTCCCCGCAATGATTGGGACGCTGTCCTCGCCAAAAACAATGTGTTCGTACCGTCGTACTTTGGCAAGAGGCTTAGTGATCTCGCTGTTTGCAATCGCTCTGATAGCCATTATTTTACTCCATAATGTTGATAAAGATGCCAGGCGATTGTAACGGAAAAGCCCTGTTTCGTCAAGTTTCCTGGCGTCTGACTACCACCCGCGCGTCTACCGCCATCACGCCCTGTTCGAACACGAGCAGCGGATTGACGTCAATCTCCGCCACGTCGGGACACTCGACCAGGAGGCGCGATAGGCCCAACAGCGCCTCGACAACTGCGCTCACGTCCGCCGGCGTCTGGCCGCGCACGCCCCGCAGCAGGCGACTGCCCCGCGCCTCGGCGATCATCTCCTCGGCGTCCTGGCGGGTCAGCGGGGCCAGGCGCAAGGTCACGTCCTCGAACACCTCGACGTACACCCCGCCCAGCCCGAACATTACCACCGGCCCGAAACTGGGATCGCGCTTGCCGCCCAGGATCACCTCCCGCCCCCCGGAGAGCATGCGCTGTACCAGCACTCCCTCCACCCGCGCACCCGGTACACGCTCCTCCACCCGCGCCAGGAGCGCAGCGAACTCTGCCTGCAGTGTCTCCCGGTTCTCAATGCCCAGCGCCACCCCGCCCACGTCCGACTTGTGCGCCACGTCGGCCGAGAGCACCTTGAGCGCCACCGGGTAGCCCATACTGCCGGCGGCCACCAGCGCCCCCGTGACGTTTTCCACCACGGCCCACTCGGCGGCGGGGATGCCAAAGGCCGCGCACAGCCCCAGTGCCGCGTCCGTCGTCAACACGCCGTCGTGAGACAGCAGCCCTTTCACCTCGTGCGGACGCTCGTCCGGTGCGGGCGGCAACGGGAGCAATCGCGCCGGGCGGGTGTGCCGGTCGCGGGAGGCGGCCAGCGCCCGCACCGCCCTCTCGATCGTGGCAAAAGTCGGCAGTTCCATCTCTCGCTTCAGCGCCGCCATCTCACCCGCCTGGGCAAAAGGGCAGAAAGCAATTGGCTTGCCCGTCTGCCGCACCAGTTGCTCGACGTGGTGGGCTAGATAGCGCGAACTCTCCGTCTCCAGGCCGGCGCTGTACGTGTGTATCAACAGCAGCACGTCGGGGTTCAGCGTGCGCAGGCACTCCTCGGCTATCTCTCCATAGAGGTCAAAATCAAAGATGGTGCCCAGGTCAATGGGATTGGTCGGCGCGATGACGTCGGCGCGGAAAAGGTCGCGCACCTGGTCCAAAAAGTCGTCTGGGATGGGCAGGAGGTGAAAGCCGTAGGCATCGGCCACATCGGCGGCCACGACCGCGTGCCCCCCGGAGCGGGAGATGACGACGAGGTCGTTGCCCCGCACCGGCGGCAGCGCGAACCCCTGCGCCAGTGTCACCGCGTCCTGGAAACTCTCGGCGTGGGCCACACCCGCTTGCCGCAGCGCCGCGCTGACGATGCGGTCGTCGTTGGCCAGCGCCGCCGTGTGCGAAAAGGCGATGCGCGCACTCGTCTGGCCCGTGTTCGCCTTTTGCACGATGACCGGCTTGGGCGACGCGGCAGCCAGTTCCATCAGATGCCGCCCCTCCTCAATGCTCTCCAGGTAGAGGCAGATTATCTCCGTGCCGGGATCGTCCAGCAGATAGGTCAAATAGTCCACCTCGTCCAGGTCAGCCTTGTTGCCCATACTTACGATCTTGTTGGCCCCCAGCCCGGCCTCACTGAGCATGTGCAGATAAGTGACCGAGACCCCGCCGCTCTGCGCCAGTACCGAGACCGGGCCCAACTTGACCGCCTGCCGGTTGAGGGTGGCAAAGGGCAGGCACAGATTGTTTTCCATATTGACCACGCTGATGCAGTTCGGGCCTACAAAGCGCATATCCCAGCGGCGCGCCACCTGGCAGACCTGTTCTTCCAGTTCGCGCCCCGCCTCCGAGAATTCGCCAAAACCGCCCGATTCGATCACCGCCCGGCGGATGCCTTTCTGCCCGCAGGTCTCCAGCAAGTGCGGCACCGTCTGCGCCGGAGTCAAGATCACGGCCAGGTCCACCCCGCCGGGCAGCGCTTCCACCGACGTGAGGATGGGGATGCCCTGCACCTCGCCGCCCCTCAGCCCGACGGCGTAGATGTCGCCGCTGTAGCCAAACCCCAGCATATTGCGGATGATGCTGGCAGCCAGATTATCGGGCCGCTCCGAAACGCCGATGACCACGACGCTACTGGGATAAAAAATTTTGTCCACTGTTTTGCCTCCCGTTGTGATGGGACTTTTCCATTTAGAACACGGATTGGCAGAATTTAACGGATTTTGGCCGCCCAGACACAGTTCGATCCGTTAATCCTGCTCATCTGTGTTCTAAATGGAAAACTCTTAAGGAGGATAGTTATATCAGTCATCGAGTTGTTGCAACGCTGTGAGTTGTTCTCTGGGCTTGCGCCTGAGCAGATCGAGCAGGTCGCCGCCTTGAGCCGGGAGGTTGTCTACGATACTGGCGACGTCGTCATCCGCGAGGGCGAGCCCTCCGACGAGATGTACGTCATCCGCAGCGGCATGGTCGAGATACTGGTCTCTGCGGGCAGGATTCCCGACGTGGCCGGCCCGCCCCAGTTGACCTCTCTCGTCCGCCTGGGTGAGGGGCAGTTCTTTGGTGAGATGGCGCTGGTGGATCGTGGGGTTCGCTTCCACCAACTCTTAATCTCCCAATCTACCAATCTACCAATCTACCGAACACCCCCGGCTTCCTGTCTCGCGGGCCGGCGGCGATGGCCGCCTCGTAGACGGTGAGCAAGCGGGCGGTGGTGGCCGGGATAGTGTAACGTTGCGCCGCTCGGGCGGCCTGTGCTCCCATTGCCCAGCGGCGCATCTCGTCGGCCAGCAACCCCAGCACTGCATCGGCAAAGGCGCGCTCCTGGGCTGGCATGAGCAGCCCCCCTCCTTCGGCCAGCACGTCCACCGAGCCGGGGGCCTCCACTGCCACCACGGGGGCGCCGGCGGCCATGGCCTCGATCAGCACCAGGCCCTGCGTCTCTGTCATAGAGGGGAAAACGAACAAATCGGCGGCGGCGGCGTAGTGCGGCACCTCGCCGTGGGGAATGGGGCCGGTAAAGATGACCCGCTCGCCGAGGTCGAGTTTCCGCGTCAAGCGTCGCAGACGGCGCTCGTGTGGCCCTTTGCCCACCAGCAGCAGCCGCGCCTGGGGGCGCTGTGTTACGATTCTGGCGAAGGCGCGCAGCAAAAAATCGAGGCTCTTCTCCTTGGCCAACCGCCCCACGTATAGCAACAACTCGACGTTCTCCAGCCCCAGGGCAGCGCGGACGCGCTCTGGGGCCAGGTCGTGGTACAGGCTCAGGTCCACCGGTGTCGGCACGACGGTCACCGGGACGTCGGCATCGTAACTCTGCAAGATGAAATCACGAATGCTGGGCGTGGGGGCCACGACGTGGGTACACTTTTCCAGGTAGCGTTTGACAATCTCCTCGGCCACTATGCCGGCCAACTCTGGCGCGATGGGAACGTACCGCTGGGCGTACTCGTCGTAGCGGGAGTGGAAGGTAAAGACCAGCGGCAGATTCAGGTCACGCGCAAAGGCAGTCGCCAGATCGCCCATCCATACGGGGTGTTGGCTGTGGATCAGGGCCGGCTTGATCCCGCGCACCGTGGGCGCCATTGATGCTTTGAAGGAGATCGCCAGCGAGAAATCCAATCGCTCGGGTAGGTTGAGAGCAGGGAAACGAAAGATGTAAGGCTCCTCATCCTCATAGTCCTTGTACTCGGGGGCGATGACGTACACATCGTGGCCGGCCTTGATCAGTCCCCGGCGAAACAGTGCTATGGATGTCACTACCCCGCTGACGGTCGGCTTGTAACTGTTGCTGAAAATGGCAATACGCATACCACATACTCCTGGGGTGATTTAAGATTTGTTGATTTGAGATTGACGGATTTACATAGACAGCGCAAAAGCACAAACAGTCGCCAACTGGCCAGTGCTTTTTCCCTCTCCTCACAATGTTTCGCGCAGTTTTCAAATCTCCAAATCTTAAATCCGTAAATCTTAAATTCCCCCTACTCCTACTGAGACCAGTGGTCGCCAGGTGACGAGTTATCCGCCTGCCTGCGCGAACTCGACGATGGCCTGTTCCGAGAGCGCATGGTCGCCCAGGGCCAGTAGCAGGCTCAAGGGTACGGTCACGTGGTCGGCGCCGGCTAGCACTGCCCCCACCACCTCGCTCACACTGCGGAAACTGGCGGTCAGGATCTCGCTCAACCCGCCGGTAGCCTGGATCACGTCCGTTATCTCGGCCACCAATGTTATCCCATCGCCCTGCAAGCGCGTGGCGCGGTTGACGTAGGGGATGATGTAGTCGGCGCCGGCCTCGCAGGCCACGAGCGCCTGGTGGGCGCTAAAGACGGCCGTGGCCGCGCAGGTAAGCCCCTCATCCACCAGCCGGTATAGCAGCGCCATGTTCTCGGTCGTGCAGGGGATCTTGAGCCCGACGCGCCCAGGCCGCAGCGCGGCAAAGCGGCGGGCCTCCGCTTCCCGCTCCTCGACGGCAGGGGCAGTCAGTTGGTAAAAGACCAGTCCCTCGTCCAGCGCGTCGCACAACTCTGGGATGATCTCCTCGGCAGCCCGGCCCGTGCGGGCAATCAGTATGGGGTTGGTAGTGATGCCGGCGACAAAGCCCAGTTCCGCCGCGCGACGGGCATCTTGCAGCGACGCCGAATCGAGATAGATAGCCGTATGAACTCTCCTTTAGGATCCGTGATTAAATAACTTGCCCATTTCCGGACAAGTGTAGCGCCGGTTGAGTAGGAGCAAAGCGACGTATCGAAACCAAGCGGGTCTCGAAAACAGGCTTTTTCACGCTAACCGCTTCACTTCGACAGGCTCAGTACAAGGGTTTCGATACGCTCCGGCACGAAAAGCGTGTGCCTCCGCTACTCAACCAGCGCTCGCAAATTACCCAAATGGGAAAGTTATTTAATTCTCATTCCTTAGTAAACATCCACCAAAGCGACTTGCCCTGAGTAGCGACTTGGAGTAGCGAAGCGTATCGAAACCAGCGTATCGAAGGGGGCGTGTTGGCTACCATTCGTCAGGTTGCTCACAAGGCGGAGGTCTCCATCGGAACTGTCTTCCGGGTGTTCAACAACAAGCCCGGTGTGAGTGAAGAAACACGCCAGCACGTCCTTGCTGTGGCCCAGGAATTGGGCTACGCTTCCCCCAAACGTTTACCTCTCTCCACTTCTACTGTCACTCACCTGGGTTTGTTGATCCGTCCCATGGGGAAATCTCTGAGGACAAACCCGTTCTACGCGGATGTTTTCCACGCCATTGAACAAACCTGCCACGAGTTTCAGATCAACTCCTTCAGTACGCTGGATATCGTCAATGGGCGACTCCGCTCCTTGCCGGCATTGGTTAATGACGAGCGCATCAGCGGGATTGTCCTGATGAGGGCAATTCCCCAGGGAGTGATCGAGTCCATAGTAACATCGGCTCAACACCCCGGATCGGCCGGTCGTCAAAACCATCGTGGAAGTCAGGTTAATTGAGCGTGCTTCGGTCGCGTGCGCAGTCTGGTGGATTCTTTCAATCGTTAGCAGGTCACTATTTGTCATTCGATGGAATTCGCAAGTTTGCGTATTCGTGCCATTCGTGATAAAATTTGGCAAAAAGTTGTCTGGCAGCAAAATCTATGTATAAGGAGTAGTGGGATGATCAAAATTTTGCCTAAAGGAAAGTTGGCCAAGAAAGAGGCTATCTGGTCCTATATCTTTATCTCCCCGTGGCTCATCGGTCTCCTTCTTTTTACCGGTGGTCCGATTATCGCCTCTCTCTACCTGAGTTTTACCCGGTACAACGTGGCCAACCCACCAGAGTGGATGGGTATTGAAAATTACGTAGATATGTTTCAGGATCGCATTTTCTACAAGTCCCTTCAAGTTTCCACCATCTATACCGTCTTGACCGTGCCGTTGGGCATCCTGTTTGCCCTGGGTCTGGCGATGCTGTTGAATCAAAAAGTACCCTTCCTGGGCGTATTTCGAACATTGTACTATTTGCCCTCCCTGGTCACGGGCGTGTCGGTGGCGCTGTTATTCCAGTGGTTGCTGAACCCTACCTTTGGCATTGTGAACTACCTGATCGCCTGGTTCGTGGGGCCCAGCGGTGTTATCCCCCTGGGCATCAGCGGACCCGGATGGTTCTTTGATACAACGTGGGTCGTTCCGGGTCACGTGATATTGAGCCTGTGGTCATTTGGCGGTTCCATGCTCATCTACCTATCTGCGTTGCAGGGTGTGCCGACCGCCCTGTACGATGCCGCCACCATTGATGGGGCCAATTCCTGGCAAAAGTTTCGCAACGTGACGTTACCCATGATCTCCCCCGTCATCCTGTTCACGTTCATCACCGGCATCATCGGCGCTTTCCGGGTCTTTACCCAGGCATACGTGATTTCCTCGACGGGAGCAGTCGGTGGCCCTAATTACGCTTCGATGTTCTACGTGCTGTATCTCTATTTGAACGCCTTCCGCCGCTATCGCTTTGGCTTTGCCTCCGCCCAGGCATGGGTGCTGTTTATCGTCATCCTGGCGTTGACGCTCATTTCCTTGCGCGTCTCCCGGGAGACTGTCTATTACGAGTCAGCCGGCGAAGAGGATGTGCTATGATGTTGGTATTGGATAAAAAGGAGTGAACTATGGCAGACCGAACAACAACGCTACCAAGCCAGCCCAGCCTTTTCAGGAGCAAGACATTCCAGGAGAAATTTACCATCGTCGCTGCGATGATTCTCATTCTCCTGGGTCTCGGAGTGATCCTCTTCCCGATTGGTTGGATGCTGTCTACGTCGCTCAAGACGCGGACGGAGACATTGGCTATGCCACCGATATGGGTTCCCAAAGAGTTGCAGTGGGTCAACTATCAGGAGGCGTTGACTTTTAACCCGTTCGCCCTGTATCTCAAGAACACGGTCTGGTACGTGTTCTGGGTAGTGCTGGGCGAGACACTTTCTTGCTCGTTCATCGCCTTTGGCTTTGCCCGTTTGCGATCTCCCCTGCGCAACGCCCTGTTCATGCTGATGTTGGCCACGATGATGCTGCCTGCTGAAGTGACCCTCATTCCAACCTACGTCCTGTTCTCCAAGATCGGCTGGACCAACTCGTTCAAGCCACTGATCGTACCGGGCTGGTTTGGAAGCGCGTATCTGATCTTTATGCTGCGCCAGTTTTACATGGGGATACCCAGAGAGTACGACGAGGCGGCCATCATTGATGGCGCTTCCTACCTGGGCATCTGGTGGCGCATCATCCTGCCAATGTCCAAGCCGGCGTTGGGAGCGGTGGCCATCATGTCGTTCATGTGGCACTGGCGCAACTACCAGGGCCCCCTGATCTATTTGAGCTACAACGAAAATTTCACGCTTTCCCTGGGACTCTCCATGTTCCGCGCGCCCTTTGGTGGCACGCCCTGGCACTGGCTGATGGCGGCCTCCCTGGTCGTCATTCTGCCGTGCGTGGTGGTGTTCTTTGTCTTTCAGCGCTACTTTATCCAGGGCATTGTCATCAGCGGTGTGAAGGGCTAGTCGGTAATGGCAGGTTGATCGAGGAGGTGATGAAAAAAATAAAACTACTTGGCCAGTCTTTGTTCGGTAAGCTGACGCATCGTCAGCGCGTGCGTCGTCGGCGTACGACGACAATCTGATACAAGACAACAGGAGGAAATAGAAATGTTCAAGCGACGTATGGGTCTCGCGTGGCGGATTCTGGGTGTGCTTTTGGTCTCTTTCCTGGCGCTCACCGCATGCGGGCCGACAGCAACGGAAGAGCCAGCGGGCGGCGAGGAGCCAGCAGCGCCGGCGGCAGAAGAACCGCGCGAGATCGTGTGGATGGTTCGTACCAACCCCACGGAGAACCCCTGGGAGCAGGACATCGTCATCCCGGCCTTTGAGAAGGAAACCCCGGACATCAAGGTCAACCTGATGATCATTGACCAGCCTGACATCGCCCTGAAGCGCGAGGCGATGATCGCCGCCGGTGAGCCGCTGCACGTCTGGTCCACCAACTGGGGCGGCGACGGCTTTGCCAGCGACCGCGCCCGCGGCCTGATCATGGACCTGACCCCGCTCATTGAGAGGGACAACGTGGACCTGAGTGTTTTTATCCCCGAGGTGCTAGAGATCTACAAGTCTGAAGGAAAGATCTGGGGCCTGCCCTTCCTGACCACTGGCAGCTATGTGTTCTACAACATGGAACTGTTCGACGAGGCCGGCATTCCCTATCCCACCACCGACTGGGACGACAAGAGCTGGACGTGGGATGCTGCGGTAGAAATAGGCAAACAGTTGACCCACGACTATGGCGATCCCCTCAAAGCGCAGTACGGGTGGATCGAGGACCGTCAGAACATCGAGGGGCCGGCCATGATCTTTGGCAAGTTCGTCTGGCCGGAGGGCACCTACGAGACCGGCTTTGCCCAGTCCATTGACCTGACGGATCCGGCGGTCATTGACGCCTACCAGGCGCACCACGACCTGCTCTACGTCCACAAGGTCCAGCCGGACGCCGCAGCCAGCGAGGCGCTGAGCCAACTCGGCGGTAGCTTTGAGAGTGGTCACGTGGCAATGCATGAGAAGGGTGGTTGGGGCTGGTGGGTATTTTCCACCAACATCGACACTGAGGCAGAGGAGGGCTTTTGCTGGGGCGTGGCCCCAATTCCCTGGGGCTCGCCGGACGCGAAGGAACGCGCCGTGATTTACACCGACCCGTGGGTCATCACCCGCGGCCTGGAGGGCCAGGAACTGGAGGACGCCTGGACGTTCGTCAAGTTCCTGATCCGCGAGGATAACGCCCGCACCTACATGCAGGCCGGTAACGTACCGCCCACCCAGAAGAAACTCCAAGAAGAGTGGTTCGAGCAGTACTCTTGCATGGACCCGGCGGACGTGAAAGAAGTGTACCAGGGCGCCTTCAAGTACGGCTTTGAATCCAGCAACCACCTGTTGGTGCGCTGGGACCAGTTGAACGAGATCTGGGGCAACTCCCTGGGCGACTTTTTCAACACCCCGGACGCCAAGGCCGCCGACGTGCTGCCACAGCTCGAGGCAGACCTGAACGACGCCCTGGGCAAGATCGCCGAGGAAGAAGGGCACGAGTTCTAGTAAAGAGCGGACGGATGGGTGAACGCCCATCTGCCGCCTGACGTGAAGGGCGGGCAGAGCAGGCGCGACAGCATCTCGATGCTAACGGGCTGCGCCGCTTTGCCCGCCCTCGTTGTTTGGCTCACGAAAGCTCGGGATATTACCGATGCGACGGTATTTTCCATTGATTTTATTCTTCTTTTCAGGCATCAGCGGCCTGATCTATGAAATCGCCTGGGTACGCCAGGCCTCCCTCACTTTCGGCGTCAGCGTCTATGCCTACAGCACCGTGCTGGCTGCTTACATGGGGGGAATAGCGCTGGGTAGTTATCTGTTGGGGCGGCGGATTGACAAAGTTGGGCGTCCGCTGCCCGTTTATGCTGCCTTGCAAATTGGCGTCGCTCTACTGGCTATACTCTCTCCCTTTGTGCTTACGTCTTTGAATGGTCTTTACGCGGTGGCGGCTCGCGCGTTGCACCCAGGGCTGGGAACGCTTACCCTCTTGCGACTCGTCCTCTCGATCCTGGTACTCACCCCCCCCACCCTGCTGATCGGCGCCACGCTGCCTGTGATGAGCCGTGTCTACGCCTCCCGGCAGGGACAGGTGGGGGGCGATGTGGGGCAGTTGTACGCGGCCAATACCGCCGGAGCCGTGTTGGGCTGCCTGTCCACCGGCCTGTTCCTCATTCGGCTGCTGGGGCTGAGAGAGACCATCTTCCTGGGGGCCGCGTTGAACCTGCTGGTGGCCGGCGGTGCATTCTGGCTGGGACAATCGTGGCGGTCAGCGGTAGTTAAAGAGCCTGCGCCTGCATCTACTTCACGTCCGCGTCGCCGGGGGCGGCGCCGACCATCTCGCGCGACGGTTGCTCCCTCTTCCCACCAGAGCCGATTACTACGCTACGTAATGGTCGGCTACGCGCTTTCCGGTTTCGTTGCCCTGGGGTACGAAGTGGTGTGGGCGCGCATTCTGTCTATCCACACACTGCACGCCGTCTATTCGTTTTCGCTAATGCTGACCGTCTTTCTGGTCGGGCTGACAGTGGGCGGCGCGTTGGGCACGTGGTGGGTACGTCGTCATCAGGTCTCACTGGTCGAGTTCGGTGCGTTGCAGATGGGCATCGGCCTGCTGGCTATCGTGGCTTTGTTCGTTTTCGCCCGGCTCCCTGCCCTCACGCTCGAAGATGTATTCGGAGGGTATACCGTCGCCCGGGAAATTCTGTACGAGATGTTGCTGGCCTTTATCACCCTGTTCCCGCCCACGCTACTGATCGGCATGCTCTTTCCGGTGGTCAGCAGCTTGTACACCTGCGAGCAGACAGAAGAGGTAGGGGAGCGCATAGGGACGGTCAACGCGTTGAACACCGTGGGATCGATTCTGGGGTCCCTGGTTCCCGGTTTCCTGCTGGTGCCGCTGCTGGGGCTGCGCAACACGTCGCTGGCCCTATCGGCCGTGAACCTGGCGCTGGGGGCAGGGGCGATGTGGCTGGCCGGCCGCGCGCGACCGCGAGCGCGTTGGGCGCCGCTACCTGTCCTGGGGCTGGCCCTGATCGCCACGCTGGTGATGCCTCCTGGTCTCTACCTGGGCTTCCGGGAAGGGCCGTCGGAACACCTGGTCTTTTACGAAGAAGGCGTGGAGACCACCGTGGCGGTCTTTGACGTGGCTGAACATGATTTCAAAATCTCTTTTGTCAATGGTCGCATTGAGGTGCCCACCGACGAGGTCAGCATGCGGGCCTTTCGCCTGCTGGGTCACTTGCCGCCTTTGCTGCGACCAGAGGCCCGCAACGCGCTGGTACTCAGCTTTGGCAATGGCATCGCCACCGGCTCGTTAGACACGCACAACATCCCGGTGATTGATGCCGTGGACCTGTCCCCGGAGATGATCGAGGCAGCCCACATATATTGGGAGGAAAACTACAACGTGTTGCACAGTCCCCGGTTGCACCTACGGGTGGAGGACGCGCGTAACTTTTTGCTGCAAACTGATGAACGGTACGACATCGTCACCACGGATGCCACTCACCCATCCAATGCCAGCAGTTGGGCGCTGTTCACACGCGAATTCTACGAGTTAGTGCAACAGCGGCTCTCTCCTGATAGCGTGTTCGTGCAATGGCTGCCGTTCCACAGCTTGGCTGAGGCGGACTATAAGAGCATCATCCGCACGTTCCACAGTGTGTTTCCCCACGCTACACTATGGTATACCGGCGGCAGCCATACTTTCCTGGTGGCTACGCCACAACGGATGACAGAAGAGAGGCTAACGAACGCGCTGGCCCGTGCCGTGGACAACCAGATCGTCCGGGATGACCTGGGGCCGCCAGACGTGATCCTCGGCTATCTGGTTTGGGATGAGGATACACTGGTTACCTACGTCGGCCCTGGCCCGTTGGTCACAGACAACAATGCCTTCTTTCTGCCTTCCAACGCCGAGACTCGGAAATTCATGGCTGCCCTGCAAGCGGCCGCGGGACAGTGACGGAGGATAAGACCGGGCCGACCACGGATGGTCGGGGTGCCGATCGTTCCACTCGATAAATCTGTGAACCTGAAATCACCAAATCTGAAATTGGCCCTGCTGTTCGCCGTCACCGTCACAGGCGCTATCTTGCGTCTGTTTCAAATCGGCAGCAAGTGTCTGTGGCTCGACGAGGCATTCAGCATCTGGATGGGCTGGCAGCCCGTGGGGGAGATGCTCTCGTGGCTGGTCCGCATTGATCAGCACCCACCGCTCTACTACACGCTGCTCCACTTCTGGATAAAGTTTGGTGACAACGCTGCCACCGTGCGAGCGCTCTCTGCACTGCTCGGCACGCTAACTATTCCCGTAATCTACCTGCTAGGCCGCCGACTGACCGGCGACGACAAAGTGGGCCTCCTCGCCGCGTTGCTCCTGGCCGTCTCCCCCTTCCACGTGCGCTTCGCCCAGGAGACGCGCATGTACACGCTGCTGGCGCTAAATGTCTCGCTGGCGCTGTACGCGCTGGCACGCTTGCTCACCGACCCGCGCTCGGCTGAGACGCCGCTGGGCCAGCAGTTCGTGGACTTTTGGCAGGCCTGGCGAGCCGGCCGCACCGCCGAGCGAGAGGCACTCCCAGAAACGACAGGCTACGGACGGGATTTCCGGGAAACCGCTGGCTGGGTCAGCGCCCCCACCCGCCGCCGCTGGCTGCCGCTGCAGGCCATCGAGACCGACCTGGCCTGGCTGGGCTATATCATCTTCACGACGGCGACTTTGCTGAGCCACAACACCGCAGTCTTCTTCCCCATCGCCACCAACCTCTTCACCCTAGGTTTACTTGTGACACGAAGACATCATCCCCCACACTCCCACACCCCCACACTCCTTCTGCGCAACTGGCTCCTGGCCCAGGCAGGCGTGTTCCTGCTATGGAGTCCCTGGCTCGTCTCCTTCGTCACCCAGAGCGTGCGCGTTTACCACGAGTTTTGGATATCTGCCCCCACCTGGGGAACAATCGTTGGGGTGGTAGGGGCTTTCCTAAGCGACTTTTTGACGTTGTCGCCTGTCTGGATAGTGTGGGGACTGTATGCAGGATTAGTGCTACTGGGACTGGTCCACTTCCGCCGCCGTCCGGCACACGTCGCGCTTCTGCTCGTCGTGTTCTTTACACCGTTCGTGGGCGAGTGGCTGGTCAGCCTGCGCCGGCCCATCTTTTACGACCGCACGCTGATCTGGGCCTCGCTCCCGCTCTACCTGCTGCTGGCTGCCGGCATACGCCAGTTGCGCTACCGGCCCTACATCCTGGCCGCCGCCCTGATGGTGCTGACGGTCAATGGCCTCTCGCTGCGGGAGTACTATGCCCATTTCGAGAAGGAGCAGTGGGACGACGCGGCCGCGTTCGTTGCAGAGCAGGTGGAGCCCGACGACCTGATCCTGTTCAACGCGACCTGGGTGCAGATCCCTTTCGATTTCTACTTCCGTTCCCTTTGGCAGAGCTCGGGACAAGTCTACAACCGCCCGGTGGCCGAGCACGGCGTGCCGGTGGACCTATTCGACCGGGGCATATTGGAACCGAAGATGGCCGAAGATGATCTTCCCCGGCTGCGGGCACTCATCCGGGACCACGAGCGGGTCTGGTTGGTCTACAGCCACGACTGGTACACCGACCCGCAGGGGCTGATCCCACCGGCGCTGGAGGAGGAATTGGACGTGCTCGACCAGTGGGACTTTTATGGCTTGCAGGTGCGGTTGTATGGCGTTTGGTAAATTGGGAAATTGGGAAACTGGTAGATTGGTAAATTGGGAAACTGGGATACTGGTCACCAATCTACCAATTTACCAATCTACCAATGTGCTAGAGCGCATGAAGGACGTGCCGCCGGAACGGAGAACAGCCCGCTTCGTCGTCGCCTGGGCGCTCATCGCTCCCGACGAGTCGGAGCACGTGCGGAACGTCAGTTTTCCTTTCAGGATTGCCACCGAGCAGGTCAGGCCCATCTCCCCTGGCGCACCGACCTCGGCAGTGATGCTCGGCCCAGAAAAGATCATGGAAGCGCGCAGCGAAGAAATAGCGCGGGAGTTTGAAAGATGGAGCATACTGGCGGAACTTTTTCAATGAAACACAACAAGCTGGTTAGGGACAGGATACCCGACATCATCACCGAGCGTGGCGACAAACCCGTAACCCAGATATTGGACGCTGGCGCATACAGGCGGGAACTGCGGAAAAAGTTGCAAGAAGAAGTCGCCGAATTTGGTGAGTCGGGCGAGGTGGAAGAATTGGCCGACATTCTCGAAGTCGTGTACGCCTTGGCCGCGGCCGAAGGCGTCAGCCAATCCCAACTCGAGGAGACGCGAGAGCGAAAACGGAGGGAGAGAGGTAGGTTCGACCAGAGGATTTTCCTCGTAGAAACGATTTCGAGCGGCAAAAGTCACGTGAAAGCCGCCGTTGGCTCGACTAACCCGGTCAAGGTCGCGGCCACGACTGCGGTGCTGCGCCGCATCTACGGTAAAGACGTGAGCGTGGAACCGGTGGCCGTGGAAAGCGGCGTCTCACATCAGCCGTGGGGCAACGAGGAGACGGTGCGCGGCGCGCTCAATCGGGCGCAGGCGGCACAACGCACGAGCGGCGCGACGCTGGGAGTCGGCTTCGAGGGCGGCCTGCTGGAGGTGCAGGGCCGGGTGTTCACCTGCGCCTGGTGTACCGTCGTGCGCGACGATGGCGTGGTGGGCATCGCCGGTGGGGAGAACGTGCTTCTCCCACCGTCCGTGGCGGCGGATGCGCGGGAGGGGGCGGAACTGGGGCTGGCAGTGGACGCGCTGACGGGGCTGCACAACACCAAGCAGGGCGGCGGCGCGATCGGCGCTCTGACCGGAGGCCGGCTCGACCGCCAGGCAGCCTACGAGCATCTACTGACGATGGCGTTGGCGCGGCTGCTGACGCCATCGTATTATGAGATGTGAGGCACAAAACGTAAAATCACGAGAACAGGAGGATATCACTATCATGGAAACGCAAGAACAAATCGAAGCATTACTGGAGCAGATGACCCTGGAGGAAAAAGTGGCCTTATGCGGTGGCGCGGACATGTGGCATACCCAGCCCATCGAACGGCTCGGCATCCCGGCCATTAAGATGACCGACGGGCCGAACGGCGCCAGGGGAGGCAGTTTCAAGGGGAAGGTCACCTCTGCCTGTTTCCCGGTCGGTATCGCGTTGGCGTCCACCTGGAACACCGAACTGATCGGGCGCGTCGGCGCGGCGCTGGGAGAGGAGACCAAAACGAAAGGAGCGCACATCCTATTGGCGCCGACGGTGAACATTCACCGCCACCCTTTGGGCGGCAGGCACTTTGAGTGCTACTCCGAAGACCCCTACCTGACGGCACGTTTGGCCGTCGCCTACATCAAGGGGGTGCAGAGCCAAAACGTGGGAACGTCCATCAAACACTTTGCCTGCAACGACACTGAGTTTGAGCGTATGACCATCAGTTCAGAGGTAGGCGAGCGCGCGCTGCAAGAAATCTACCTGCCCCCCTTCCGGGCTGCGGTGAAGAAAGCGCGGCCCTGGACCGTGATGGCGGCCTACAACAGAGTCAACGGGACGTTCGCCTCCGAACACCCCTACCTCTTGACCGACATCCTGAAAAAGGAATGGGGTTTCGAGGGGCTCGTCGTCTCCGACTGGACGGCCGTAAAGAGCACGGTTCCCGCCGCCAACGCCGGGATGGACCTGGAAATGCCGGGCCCGCCCAGGTTCCTGGACGACAAACTGGTTCGAGCAGTGAAGGATGGCCTCGTCAGCGAGGAGGTCATTGACGACAAAGTCCGGCGTATCCTCGGCGTCATCATCGAGACCGGTGCGTTTGAGATGCCTGAGGAGATGCCCGAAACGTCGGTGGATAAACCCGAACACCGCCGCCTGGCGCGTGAAGCGGCGGCAGAGGCAATCGTGTTGCTGAAAAATGAGCACAACGTCTTGCCCCTTAACATGGACGAAATAAAGTCGCTCGCCGTCATCGGGCCAAACGCGAACGTGGCGCGGATTCAGGGTGGCGGCAGCGCGAAGGTCAACCCACACTACGCGATCACACCCCTGGATGGTATCACGCGGCGCTGTGGTGACGCCATCAAAGTGTCTTATGAGCAAGGGTGCACCAACCACAAGATGACTCCCGTGCTCAACCTGGCGTCGTTCTCCCCGGCTGAAGGCGTTGGGTTTACCGGCGAGTTCTTCAACACCTTTGACCTTTCCGGCGAGCCGGCGCTGACCCAGGTAGACGAGGGAATTGACTTTTTCTGGTTCGGCGAGTTCTCCCCGCAAGTGAATCACAAAGAGTTCTCCGCCCGCTGGACGGGGAAATTCACCGTGCCGGAGAGCGGAACCTACACGTTCAGCCTCACCAGCGCGGGCCTCAGCCGGCTCTACGTTGACGGTCGGGAGGTCATTGACAACTGGACAGAGCAGGTTCGCGGCGAGGCATATTTTGGCGCAGGGACGGCGGAGAGGTTAGCGGAAGTCGCGCTGACCGCCGGGCAGGTGTACGAACTCGGCGTCGTCTACAGCAAGCAGTCCGCCCCGGTGCTGGCCGCCATCAGGCTGGGATGTTTGCCCCCTGTGGCCGGCGATCCTATCGCCCGGGCGATAGAGTTGGCGGCCGAGTCGGACGCGGCCCTGGTCTTTGTCGGCCTGAGCGACGAATGGGAGAGCGAGGGGTACGATCGCGCCGATATGGAACTGCCCGGAAAGCAAGTCGAACTGATCGAAAAAATCGCGGCGGCCAACGAGAACACCGTCGTCGTCCTGAACACCGGGGCTCCCGTAACCATGACGGGGTGGATCGATCAGGTCGCTGCCGTGGTGGAGGCGTGGTATCCAGGCCAGGAATGTGGCAACGGTATCGCGGACGTCCTGTTCGGCGACGTGAATCCATCCGGCAAACTACCCACGACCTTCCCCAAACGATTGGAGGATACCCCCGCGTACATCAACTATCCCGGCGAAAATGGAGAGGTGCTCTACGGCGAGGGGCTCTTCGTGGGATACCGTTACTATGACGAGAAGAAAATCGAGCCGCTGTTCCCTTTCGGGTACGGCCTCTCTTACACCACATTTGAATACAGCAACCTGACCCTGAACGCATCCGAGTATGATCTGGATGACGAAATACAGATCGCAGTTGACATCGAGAACACGGGGGCACGCGCGGGGAAAGAAGTGGCGCAACTGTACGTCCGCGACGTCGAATCCCGCCTGGTGCGCCCGGACAAAGAACTGAAAGCGTTCCAAAAGATCGCGCTTCGACCGGGGGAGACGAAGACTGTTCACTTCACGCTCGGTTCTGAAGCGCTGTCCTTCTACGATCCCAAACGAAAGCAGTGGGTTGCGGAAGCCGGTGCGTTTCAAGTCCTCGTGAGCAGTTCCAGCAGGGACATCCGGGCCAAATGCTCTTTCACGTTAAAAACTCCGCCGCCGGTCGAGGTCACACTGAGCACCGAGACCAGGCTGAACGTGGACTGCACCTTGCAGGAGATCCTGGGCGACGCCGGGGGAAAGGCCGTCCTGGAGAAACACCTGGGAGACCTGCTGCTGGCCCCGCAACTCAGCATGGCGATGGAGTTCTCCCTGACCCAGTTGGCATCCTTCGTGCCAGGTGTGTTGACGCCTCAGAAACTCGGGGAAATCAACGAGGATTTGGTAAGTTGTAAGGTGACCAGGGGGCTTTGAACCACTGAGGCTCTGAACACGCTGAAAGCACTGAAAAAGGCTCGGTGTTCAGCGAATTGAGAGTTCTGCATAAAAGTTTCGCGCCAGACGCTCGACGATAGGCCAGGGTTATTCGGCCCAAAAGAGTATCACGGATGAAGAAATGAACGACAAAGACTGTGACTCAGCGTGCATTCCCCTGTCCGAGGTACTCTTTCGCTACACGCTGTGGCTTCTGCTTATGCTAGTGGCCTTCTCCACCGCATCCTGCGCTCCCGCCGCCACGGAGCAGCCGGCCCCGCAGATTTTGGCCGTGGAGCCGAGCAGCATGGAGGTGGCCCGCTACGAGAAGTTGGAACTCGCCGTCGCGCTGGAAGCGACCTACGACAATCCCTACGACGTCCGCCAGGTGGACCTCACGGCGGTCTTCACCGGCCCCGACGGGCGCGAGTGGTTGGTGCCCGGCTTCTGGGGCGGCGAGGGGGCCTGGCGCGTGCGCTTCACGCCGTCGGCCGAGGGAAAGTGGCGCTACCGCTTGCAGGTGCGCGACCGGCACGGCGAGAGCGAACTCTACGACGGGCAGTTCACCTGTCTTCTCTCCGACCACCACGGCTGGCTCCAGGTGGGCGACTGGGTGAATCCAGACTACAGCCCCCGCTACCTGGCGCACCACGATGACGCCCCCTTCTACGGCGTAGGCCACTGCGATGCCTTCGACCTGATGTCCTACGGTTGGGACGAGGGAAAAGGCTTCACTCTGTTTAGCAGGATGGCCGAACACGGGGAGAACATGCTCGTCTACTGGCCTGTCTACTCCAATCCCTTCTTCGCCACCCGTTACGACCGCTACTCGGTACCCGATCTGAAGGTCATTGACCTGGTGGTGGAAGACGCGGCCCGCAAATCCATCTACCTCGTCTTCACCCTCTGGGACCACGACCTGTTGCGCGACGAGACACACGAGTGGCCCAACGGGCTGTGGGAGACACACAACGGCTTCCGCGAACTGGGTAGCCTCGACTCGTTCTTCACCGGTGCGGAGGCCTGGGCCTGGCAGGAGAACCTCTACCGCTACGCCATCGCCCGCTGGGGGTACAGCCCGGCCATTGGCCTGTGGCAGACCGTCTCCGAGATCGAGGGCACCAACGCCGGGTCTCACGCCGACCGCTGGCACGAGCGCGTGAATCGCTACTTCGTCGAGCACGACCCCTACCGCCACCCCACCACGGCCAGCAAGGCCGGCGACGCCTGGTGGCCCGCCGGGTACGCGGTGATGGACGTGGCGCAGATGCACTCGTACAACTCGAAGAACGACCCCGTCGGCACCGGGCCGCTCATCGCCGGCTGGACGCAAAAGATGTGGCGGGCGGAGGCAAAGCCCAACTTTATCGGCGAGTTCGGCACCCCCGACGAGCGGCTGCACCCAGAGTTGCTGCACAACGGCTTGTGGGCCGGTCTGGCGGGCGGCGGGGCCATCACGCCGATGGAGTGGAACGACAGCAGCGCCTGGGGGCGGATGGACGGCGGGATGTACGAGCAGATGGCCCACCTGGCGACTTTCGTGGCCGACCTGCCCCTGGCGCACCTGGATCCGGCCCCGCTGGAAGTGGCTGCCAATGTTGAAGAGTTGCGGGCCTGGGGGCTGGTGGGCGAAGGGACGAGTTTCCTCTGGGTGCAGGACACCGCGCCGGGCGAGACGCGGGCGGGCGTCGCCGTCACCGTCGAAGGGCTATCGCCGGGCGTCTACACCGTCCGTCCCTTTGACACCTGGCAGGGCGTCTACCTGGCCGAGAGCCGCGCCACCGCCGACGAGTCTGGCCGGTTGATCCTCGCCCTGCCCCCTTTCAGCCGTGACGTGGCGGTGCGATTGGAGCGGCAGCGGTAAACTGGTAGATGCTTCTACCTGCATAAAGTTGACTTTTCCTATTTAATGGGTATCATACTATCGCTTATCATAAGTTCACTTATGATGGAGGAAGAAGATGTGCTTTGTAGATCGCGAGCGGGAACTCCTGGCCTTGCAAGAGATGTGGGAACAGGAGCGAGCCCAGTTTCTGATTCTTTGTGGCCGACGCAGGATCGGGAAGACTGCTCTTCTGCTCCATTTCGCCCGCCACCGGCCCTACCTCTACTGGGTAGCCAGCCGCCTCTCGTCGGAGACGTTGCTGCGGAGTTTCTCCCGGACGGTGCATAACTATGCCCGGCCGCAGAGTCCGGCCGGGCCGGATTTCACCTACGGCGACTGGGCCACCGCCTTCGGCCAACTGGGAGCACTGACTCAAGAGCAGCGGTTGCTGGTCGTTGTAGACGAATTTCCCTACGCCGTAGAAGCCGAACCCGGTCTCCCCTCTATTATCCAGAATGTCTGAGACCACCGGCTCAGATCCACTCATCTCTTTCTAGTCCTGGCTGGCAGCCATATCGGGATGATGGAGCGAGAAGCAACGCACTACGAGGCCGCCTTATACGGTCGAGCGACCGGCCGCATGCTCCTGCCGCCCCTGGACTTCCCGGCTGTGCGGCTGCTTCTGCCCCGGTACAGCCCCGTTCAGCAGGTGGAGACTTGCGCCATCATCGGTGGCGTGCCCAGTTACCTGGAACTATGGGATGACCGGCGGCCTGTGCTAGAGAACGTACGCCGGCTGATGTTGGGGCCGGGCGGTCTTTTCCTGGTAGACCCGCCTTACCTGCTGGGGGATGTGTTGCACAGGCCACGCAATTATGCCGCCATCCTGCTGGCTGTGGCAAGTGGCAGGTGCACGCCCCACGCGATTGGCACCGCAACAGCGGCACGCCCGTGCAGTTGAGTGCCTCACGCTAGTCGGACTGGAACGGCGCTTAGACCATCGCCTTTACGAACTGTCGGGCGGGCAGCAGCAACGGCTGTGCATCGCCCGCGCCATCGCCAACCGGCCGGTGCTCATCCTGGCTGACGAGCCGACCGGCGAACTGGACAGCCGCACCGGGCGGGAGATCCTCTCCCTGTTCCGCCAGATCGTGGTGCTGGAGGACACCGCGCTGGTCGTGGCGACCCACGATCCGGTCATCTACGAATTCGCCACTGCCGTCTACGAACTGGGCGATGGCCGATTGACCCAATTGACGGGAGACGAGCCATGAACTGGAGACAACTCTTCAACCTACGGGGCACCAATTTGTGGTTGATCGGCGTCGGCATCGGCTGGAACATGGTCTGGACGTTTGTCACGCTGCTGATCGCGTTCCGCGTCTTGAGCCGCAACGAGAGCATGGTACCAGCGATCCAACTGATGTTGATGGTTAGTGCGTTCCTGGGCCCATTCTTGAGTGGCTGGTTCACAGGCCGGCTGGCCGCCGACGGCCGGGGGCCTACCTACGGCGTGATCGGCAGCCTGGTCAGTGTGGTACTCACATTGGGTGTGCTCGTGCCCTCCGGTATCCTGGGCTTACTGGTCGCCGTGGTCGCCCTGGCCGGCGGGCTCAACGGCGGGCTGCTCAGCCAGCGCCGCCGCCCACACGAGTAGCAATTAGCCGTCACAAGGAGAAAGATCATGAGAAACGCGAGCAAAAACACTGGACAGTTGACTGTTTGTACTTTTGCGCTGACGATGGTAAATCCGTCAATCTCAAATCAACAAATCTTAAATCACCCCAATGGGAGGAAAACGAACCGTGCACATTCAATTCTTAACCGGTGATTGGCAGTTCCGCCGGGCCGATTCTAAAGAGTGGCTTCCCGCCCAGATTCCCGGCGGCGTTCACACCGACCTGTTGGCCGCCGGGCGCATCCCGGACCCGTTCGTGGCCGACAACGAAAAGCGCGTCCAGTGGATCGCCGAAAGCGACTGGGAGTACCGGCGCACCTTCGCCGTGGACGCCGACCTGCTGGCCGAAGAACGTATCTTCCTGGTGTGCGACGGGCTGGATACTCTGGCCCAGGTCACGCTCAACGGACAACTCGTGGGCAAGACCGACAACATGTTCCGGCAATACCGCTGGGACGTCAAGCCACTGCTACGCCGTGAGGGCGAGGACGAATTGGTTATTCTCTTTCGTTCGCCCGTGCAGTACATCACCGCCAAACAAGCCGAGCGCCCGATGCACGGTGTTACGCAGGCCATCCCCGGTGGGCCATACTTGCGCAAAGCGGGCTGCCAGTTCGGTTGGGACTGGGGGCCGCAGTTGCCGCCCATCGGCGTATGGAAGTTGATCCGCCTCGAAGGACGCAGCGTCGCGCGCCTGGACGACGTCCACCTGCGCCAGCATCACGAGGAAGGCCAGGTGACGATTGAGGCAACGCTGACCGTCGAGCGCTGGCAGGATGTCCCGCTGGCAGCGATAGTCCAGGTCACTGCGCCAGATGGCCCCGTCTGGGAGGCGCACGCTCAGATCACCGATGGTCCACAGACCGTACAAGTGCCCATCGTCCAACCGCGACTCTGGTGGCCCAACGGTCTTGGCGAACAACCGCTGTACGAGGTTGACGTCCTGCTGTTGGCGGAGGATCAAATTCACGACCAGCGGACTTACCATAAGGGCCTGCGTACCATCGAACTGCGGCAGGAGGACGATGAATGGGGCCGGTCGTTCACCTTCGTGGTCAACGGCGTGCCCATCTTTGCCAAGGGGTCCAACTGGATTCCCGCCGACTCGTTCCCCACGCGCCTCAGCGATGAGCATCTGGAAGGCCTCGTCCGCGACGCAGCGGCAACACATCAGAACATGCTGCGCGTCTGGGGTGGCGGATTCTACGAGGAGGAACGGTTCTACGACCTCTGCGACCGATACGGTATCCTCGTCTGGCAGGACTTTGTCTTTGCGTGCAACATCTATCCCCTCGACGATGAAGCCTTCCTCGAAAACGTGTGCGCCGAAGCGGTGGAAAACATCCGTCGCCTGCGTCACCGTGCCAGCCTGGCGCTCTGGTGCGGCAACAACGAGATGGAATGGGGGTGGGTCAGTTGGGGGTGGAACATGCCGGGGCTGCAAGACTGGAAAGCGGCCTACGACCGGTTCTTCCATCACATCCTGCCTGAATTGTGCGCTGCCGAAGACCCCGACCGTCCCTACTGGCCCAGTTCACCCTCGTCCAATACGCCGTTCGTGAATCCCAACGGCCAGGAGCAGGGAGATGCGCATTACTGGGACGTGTGGCACGGGCGCAAGCCGTTTACCGCTTATCGTGACCAATACCCGCGCTTTATGAGCGAGTTTGGGTTCCAATCGCTGCCGCCGTTGGAGACGATCCGCACCTACGCTGACAAGGCCGACTGGAACATGACTTCGTACATCATGGAACACCACCAGCGCAGCATGGGCGGCAACGGTCTGATCATTGCCCAGATGACCGATACTTTCCGCCTGCCCAAGGACTTTGAGTCGCTGGTCTACCTGAGCATGGTGCTCCAGGCCGAGGGCATCCGCTACGGCGTCGAGCACTGGCGACGCAACATGCACCGCGTCAGCGGCACGCTCTACTGGCAGCTCAACGACTGCTGGCCCGTCGCGTCCTGGTCGAGCCTGGACTACTTTGGCCGTTGGAAAGCGCTGCATTACGCCGCGCGACGCTTCTACGCGCCGGTGTTGCTTTCGATTGAGGACGATCCGCTCAGGATGGGCGTCCACGTGACCAGCGACCTGATGGAGCCGTGGGAGGGGGCCGTGCACTGGTCGCTGGAGACACTCGACGGAGAAGTGCTGGCAGAGGGCCAGGAAGCGGTACCGGCCGCGCCGTTGGCCTCGACCCACGTCTGCACGCTGGACTTTGCCGGCCGCATCTCCGACGACCCTTCGACGGAGTTTACCCCGAGCGGAGACGAGGGGCTCAGGACAAGCCCTTCGACGGAGTTTACCCCGAGCGGAGACGAGGGGCTCAGGACAAGCAACCGCCGCGATGTGGTCTTTGTGTGCGAATTACGGCAGGGTGACCAGCGGATCGCCCTCACCGTGGCGACCTTCGTGCCCAACAAGCATCTCTCGCTGACCAACCCGGCGCTGAGGGCCGACGTGCGCCAGGACGGCGACAAACTGGTCTTTGACTTGACGGCCCAATCGCTGGCGCGCTTTGTCGAACTGGCGCTTGCTGGCGTGGACGTCGTATTCAGCGACAACTACTTCGACTTGCCCGCCGGACGCACCGTCACCGTGACCTCTCCCCTGCCCGACGGCTGGACGGTCGGACAGGCGCGCACGGCGCTGCGCGTGCGTTCCTTGTACGATTCGTTTGCGTAAAAAGACACAGGGCTGTTCAGTTCTCAAACGATTGTCATTCTGAGCGACCGAAGGGAGCGAAGAATCTCGATTTCGCTGCGAAAAGGGGAGATTCTTCGTCGCGCTGCTCCAGTGGGCAAGACCCTCGAGGTGAAACGGATTATGCGATCAAAGTGTGGTGGGCGCGTTATACTATCCATGGGTCTGGCGATGCTGGGGGTGTTGCTGCTGTTGACCCAACTCAGTGCGCGGCACGCCACAGCGCAGCCTCCAGCCCAGAGGGCCATCCGGCCCGGAGGGAGGACGGGTAGCGCGTGGCCGCTGACTGCCGATGGTCGCTCTCGCTTTGCCGGCTGGTCACCCGATGGCCGCACGGTGCTCGTCAACCGCTGGGGGGCGGTGGTCGGCGATGGCACGACCTGTCAGGCCCTCAGCGAATTGTGGGCTGTCTCCCTTCCCCTTCATAGGGGGAAGGGCCGGGAATGGGGGTTCCGGGGCGACCCTTCGACAGGCTCAGGGCGTGGCCCGGCTATCAGGCTCAGCGAGAACGCGGTTCAACCAGCCTACACCGGAGATGGGCAGCGACTGGCGTATCTGGCATTTGCCGGAGACGGGCGCTGGGAGGCCCGTGTGCTCGACCTGACCAGCGGTCAGGAGAAAGCGTGGGGCAGCGCCGACTGGCGCATGGCCCCGGCCTGGGTTAGCGGGGCACTGGCGTTCGCCCGGGCCGGACAGGTGTGGCTGAGCAGCGAGGGAGCAATGGCTGTACCTGCTGCTTTCCCCACCCTACTCGCCGGAGCGCAAGTCCGACTGACCGCCGACGGAGTGCGCGCCGCCTGGAGCAACGGCACACATCTGTGGGTAGCGCCTCGCCCTGGTGGAGAGCCCCGACTGCTGGCTGCAAACGTGCAGGTACTGAACTTCGCTTGGTCGCCGGACGGACGACGGCTGGCCTACGTCATCGCCGCCAAGGACCTCTCGCCCGCGCTGTGGGTGGCGGACGTGGACTACGACGAAGATCCCGTGTTCCTGGCCCGGGGTCAGGCGGAGACATTCAGCACGCCTGGTTGGTCGCCGGACGGGCGGACGCTGGCCTTCTCGCGCACGCCGCTGGGAGCCACGACCGCGTCCGCTAGTGACATCTGGCTGGTGAACGCAGATGGAGAAGACTTGCGGCCACTTCTGCGCAACGACCTCGAAGAGAGCAACCCTGCCTGGTCGCCCGACGGCCGTTACCTGACCTTCAACCGCGCGGGCGACGTGTGGGTGCTGGACCTCACGCATCCCCTTTCCACCGCCAGCTCGCCCCACGAGGAGCACAGGCGCGGAAGCCTATTTACCAATCTACCAATCTACCAGTCTACCACCGTCCAGCAGACGCCACCGGTCACCATTCGCGTCATTCACAGTGCAGAGAACTACTACCGCTACGACGTGCCGGTCGGCCAGATCGACGTCATCACCTTCGAGACGTACGTCAAACGAGCGGTGCCGGTGGAAATGCCCGCGTCCTGGTCCATCGAGGCTCTCAAAGTCCAGGCCGTGGCCGCGCGCACCTACGCCTGGTACTACACTAAGGAGCGCGCGGGTTTGGGCTGGGACGTCTCCGATTGGACAGATTATCAGGTCATGGGTCGGGAGGATCAACGCCACACGCGGAGCGACGCCGCGACCGACGACACCCGGGGCCAGTACATCGCCTACCAGGGAAATGTGATCAAGGCCTTCTACAGCGCCGAGAACGGCTGCCCAACCCGCAGCGCAGCGGGGTATGACTACATTCAAGCCGTGGACGATCCCGTCAGTTTCGGGCAGGAGCGCCGGGGACACGGTTGGGGGATGTCCCAATGGGGAGCGCGGCGCTGGGCCGAGTGGCATGGCTGGGGCTACCAACAGATTCTGGCGCACTATTACACCAACGTCACCATCGAACTGCCCAGCACCGGTGGCCCGATGCCCATCGGCGGAGTGACGCTCCCCTGGTCGGACTTTTTCATCACCAGCAACCGGGTGTGCGTCGTAGCCAACGGTAGTGACGAGACAGGCAACGTGGCTGCAGTCGGATTCTATGCCATGACCGACACTACCGCACTGCTCGTCACCGATACGTTGGGCAGCGACGGGTGGAGCACCGTGTGGGACGTCGCCGGCATCAGCGATACCACCTCGATGGTCATCACTCTCTCCCTCCTCGTCGCCGACGGCGAGGGCAACGTGCAGTTGCAGTGTGAAACGGTCCACATTGGCCTCGACCGCCGGCCGCCGACGGCTACCACGGCGGCTATCGGTGACACCTACACCGACACCATCACCGTCACTCTCTCCTCCCTCTCTGCCGCCGACCCCGATCCTGGCAGTGGAGTGCAGATGATGGCCTTCAGCAACGAGGGATGGGCCTGGGAAGGCGAGGATTTGTACCATGAGGGCGGGACGGGTGAACAGGTTGACGACGAGGACGCGCTGAACGGCAAGGCCTGGCGTGGGCTGACCGGTACGCATAGCGCCGGGGCCTGGTATGGCCCGTACACCTACGACCTGCCGCCCGGCCACGCTTACCGCGCCTACTTCCGCCTGAAGACAAACAACGTGATCACCACCGCTGAGATCGCCATGCTCGACGTGGTGGATAACGGTGGAGCGCGCATCCTGGGCCTGCGTCGCCTGCGCGGGACGGACTTGAGCGCCGCCGACACGTATCAGGAATTCCCGGTGGACTTCAACTACACCGACGCTGGAACCGCTGGCCTCGAGTTCCGCACCGCTTTTCGTTCCACCGCCGACCTGTACCTGGACCGTGTGCTCATCGTTGGCTATCCCATCAGCGTCGCCACCAGTGTGCAGTGGCGCCTTACCCCAGGCGAGGGACTGAAAACCGTCACCGTCAAGTTCATAGACGGCGCGGGCAACGTCTCCGCCGATCTGACCAGAACGGTTATGCTCTCAGACACCAGCCCGCCAACCGGCTGGCGGGACTTTGCGCCCGAATGGTGGAGCGGAGGGAACCCGCCCACGTGCACCGTCCGCATCTTGGACGAGATCTCCGGCCTGAACGTGGACAGCGCCTGCTATCGTTTCTCGACGGACGGGGGAGCATCGTGGAGCGATTGGCTTGTGGCCACGTGTACAGACATTAGCGGTACCACCGAGATGCAGACCATCACCGCCCCCAGTGTACCCTTCGGCGGAGCTCAGGGCAAGCCCTTCGGCTGGCCCAGGGAGACGGCCAACCGCATCGAGTTCCAGATCGCGGACATGAAGGGCTACACCAGCACCGCGATCTACACCGTGCGCAGCAGGATTCTCTATCTCCCGCTGGTGATGAAGCCTTAGCCATTCATTCCTTATCCATCCAATGGAGGATGGAGAAAACTGTTCATAGCGGCGACACGATGAAACGTTCACAGTTGTCGCAGCAGACCGCTTTCTCCTGCCGCAACTGCCATTTCAGACTCGGCGACATAAGGACACCGCATCCGCCACACCACGCCCCATCACGCACCTGGACCACGGCTAACCCGCCCTTCCTGCGTCGCAGGGATTGGTAGGTAGCCAGGTCACCGGCCTCAATGCTGGGAAAAAGTGCTGCTCGTGCCTGCTCGATTTCTGCTAGTCTTCCCTGCAACATCTCTCGTTCGGCCATCAGATCCGCTTGTTGAGCCGACCAGCGGGCCTGGGTCTCGTCGAGGTGCGCCCGAGTCTGAGCGCGTGCGGTTTCTGCCTCCTCCCGCTCGATCATCGCCTCCAGCAGGTCGTCCTCCAGTTTTTGCCGCCGCCGCTTGAGCGAAGCGATCTTTGCTTCTAGATCCGCCAATTCTTTGGGATTCTTGACCACGCCGCTGTAGAGCCGCTGCTCAGAGCGTGCGATCTTGTCCGCAAGCCCCTGGATCTCCAGTTCCAGGTCGCGCTGCCGGAGCGCCCATTTCTGGACCAGCGACCGCACGCTCTCCAATGCCCGGCGTGCTTGCTTCAGCGCTCCGCTCTCTCCCAGCGCAGCCTCTACTTCTGTCAGACGACGCTGCTTCGTGTCCCCCTCGCTATCCAGGCATTGCAGGCGATGCAGGTTCGATCCTCTCGTCATCGGTCGCCCTCCTGATCACTAGAACACGGATTGGGAGGATGGGCGGATTGGGGCGGTTTACTCCCCTCGTCATTGGTCGCCCTCCTGATCGTTAGAACACGGATTGGGAGGATGGGCGGATTGGGGCGGTTTGCTCTCCTCGTCACCGGTCGCCCTCCTGATCGTTAGAACACGGATTGGGAGGATGGGCGGATCGGAACAGTTTACTCCCCTCGTCACCGGTCGCCCTCCTGATCACGAAACGAAAAGAGCCTAATGCCAATGGCATCAGGCTCTTGGGTCAAACATTCAGTATCAAGCATCCAGTCTTGGACATTCAGCATCGGTCTTCTGGGCTCGGCTCCGACTCTGGCGCTGCTTCAACGGACTCAACGGCTTCAACAGCCGGCGTGGGGGCTCTCGCTCTGGTGTGCCGCACGACCAGCAGCGCCACTCCTCCCACGACGCACAGAATGGCGAACAGTTGCGCAGCCGCGATGGGGCCGATCATCCAGGCGTCGGGGCGGAAGTACTCGATGAAAAAGCGGCCCAGCGGATAACCGGTGATGTAGCCCAGGAGGATGTCTCCGTCCAACAGCCGGTCTTTGAACTTGTGCGCGACCAGCGCCAGGGTGATGAACACCAGCAGACACCATAACGATTCGTACAGGAAGGTGGGGTGGAAGAGGGTTTCGGGCGGATAGGCGGTGAGATTGTTGTAGGGAAAGATGCGGTACTGTGGGTCAATGATCAGGCCCCAGGGGCGGTTGGTGGGCGGCCCGTAGAGTTCCTGGTTGATGAAATTGCCCCAGCGCCCGATGGCCTGGCCCAGTGCCAGCCCCACCGCGCCGTAGTCGAGCCACTGTAGCGGCCGCAGTTTGGCGCGCCAGGCGTAGATAACGACCCCCAGTATACCCCCGATGATGGCTCCGTAGATGCCCAGGCCCCCCTGCCGGATGTACAGGATCTCGATGGGGTGCTGACGGTAGTAACTCCAGCCCACCATGCCGCCCTGAGGCTCGGAGAAGACGTGGTAGAGCCGGGCGCCGATGATGCCCAGAATGATGGCGATTATGAGCCCATTCCAGACGTGATCGGGGTTCTCGCCATCCTGTCTGACCCTCCAGGCGGCATACACGGCGCCCAGCATGACGCCGGTGACGATCAGAACGCCGTACCAGTAGATGCCGATGGTCGGGGTAATGTGAAAGAGAATCGGGTCAAAAGGTGGTTTCATCTATTCCTCCTGTCGCGGGTGTGCGGCAGATTATACCACAAGCGGGCTGGTTAGCCAGTCGCCAGCGCCAGGATGAGGAGCATCAGCATACCCAGCAGTGACAACGCCGCAACGATCAGCGCCGGCACTACTGTCGCAGTGACGGCCCGGCCAATGCTAAAGTCGCTGGCGACGGTCAGGGCTTTGACGTAGATGGCGATACCCCACACTGTCGCCGCCAGCCCGATCATTGGCCCCAGACATGACACGAAGCCCAGGAAATCCAGGACGTGTGGCACAGCGTAGAGGGCTGTGGCCCCCAACATCTGAGACACCGTCGCCCGGCCTCCCAGCAGTTTAGCGACCAGCAGAACCCACAAGGCATATCCCATCCAGCCCGCCAGCCGGCTGAAGGGCAACGACAGGTAGGCGCCCAGGTCTCGCAACACGCGCCCCACGGGTTTGGGCCACCGGGTCGGTAGGTCCTCAATGTCGAAGCCTATCTCCATCCCGGCCTGGTTGTAGGCGATTATCTGCTTTTCGAAGCCTGGCGGCAGGTCCAGGTACGGCCGCATAGCGTCCAGAGACTTGGTGAACTCCTGGATGTCCTCTTCCGCCTCTTGTCGCCGGGCCTCGACGGATGCCAGGCGCAGGTCGTTGATGACGTTGACGACGAACGGGATGAGACCTGCCAGTAGCGTCACCAGCACCAGCAGTGTCAGTCCGCGCTTTAGTACGTCGGCGCGGGCGACGTGTTGGGCATAAGCCTCATCTCGGAGCAACAGCACATCCCAGGCGAATTCAAGTAATTCTTTCATTGTGACGTACCTCCGATGATCAATGCTGTGATCGCGCCGCCCAGGCAGACGGCGAACGAGAACAGCACGAGAAAGGCGACGTGGGGCAACAGTGTCGCCGCCAGAGCCCGGCCCTCGGTCAGCCGGTGGCACGTCTTGAGCGCCACGTAGCGGCAGAGTAACGTCCACGCGCCCACCACTCCGCCGACGGCGACGTAGGGCAGGAATGTGGCCAGGTTCAGCAGTTGAGGCGCGATGGCCAACGCGGTACAGCCCAACGTCTGGCCCAGGCTCCCTTGCCCGCCTAGTAGCCGGGCGAAGAGATAGGCTATCAGTCCATACAGCAGCCACCCGAGACTCAGGCGAAGCGGCACCAGGATGATACTCATCGCAGCCTGGGCCGTGCTCGGCGCACCGAACATCTGTGGAAAGATGCGCCACCACAGTTCGTACTGCTGCCGGAACATTTCGCGGAACTCGGGGTCGCCCTCTAGTTCCTGGTACCAGGGCATCTGTTGGATACCCTGCAACACGATTCTCTGGATGTCCGCCAGATTTGGCGTGGTCGCCCATTCCAGCGTCGTCCCCACCAGCCCGACCAGCGCCACGGCCACGGCGATCAGGACGACGATCACCAGGCCGCGCGGCACCGGGTTCGAGACATCGCGCATTTCGGCGTAGGATGCTTCGCTCAAAAAGAGCGCCTCCCACGCCAGGCGTATCAGTGCTTTCATTGTACTGCCTCCTTATTTTTCAGTGATTACTCCGGCCGCCCAAATATCTTGACCAGTGTCCGGGCCAGGCAAAAGACGGCCCAGCCGGCGAACAGTATCCCGGCCAGCGCTACTTTTTGTTCGTCCATGACCGGTTTCACGCAGACGCCCTCCGGCGTCACCTCGACGATGGCGATGGGGCGGGCTTTCACGCCTCCGCCACCACCCCCACCGCCAGCCTCCTCCGGGGCCTCTCCCTCTGGGGCTTCCTCTTTAACCGTCGGCCCATGCCCGACCCCCAGTCCGAAGCCGTAGCCGACCTCCGCGACGGGGATGATAGTGCGACCTTCGACGGTCACGGGCTCGCCGAAGCAGGCGTTGACGTTGGCCTTTTCCCGCAAGTCGGCGAAAGAATCGAGTAATGTCTGAATCTCTGTTTCCATCAGTTTCCTCCTTTTTCTATTCTCCATTCTCCTTTTCTCCATTCTCCATTCTCCATTCTCCTTTCAAATCTTGCGCACCAGGCGCACGGCCAACGCCAGCAACAGCGGGATGACGAGCGCTGCCAGGAGCAACCCGCCGAGCGCCTGAGCCGTCTTATCCTCGATGGGAATACGGCGTTCACACCCTTCGACCCTTCGACCAGGCTCAGGACAAGCCTCGCTCAGGGCAAGCGCCTCGTCCCGCTCCAGGATCGCCACAGGCCGCATACGCACAAACCCCCATCCCTGTGCGCCTACCCTGTCGCTGCCGACGAAAGCCTGCCGCCGTACACGCCCCGTCACGCGCACCAGCGGCACCAGTTCACGCGTCCCAACGCGGATAGGCTTCCCCTCGACGACGCCACCCATCGTCGGCTTCTGCTTCCCGATAGTCCGTTTGTTCATCAGCCCTCCCTCCTATCCTTGTCTCCTTGTCTCCTTGTCTCCTTGTCTTGCTCATCGGCCAGCAACTTTTCCAACAGCGCTTCCTCCTCCCCCCGCGTGCTCACCTTGCCGTCCAGCCGGGCGTCGCGCAGCGCACACAGCAATCGCCCAAAGAGCGGGCCGGGCTTTAGTCCCATTGCCTTTAGATCGTCGCCAGTCAGTTCCGCCTCCACCAGCCGCCACTGCGTCTGGTAGCGTAGGAGTCGCTCCCGCAGTCGTTTGCGGTCTGTGGCGACCCAGGCGACGGCCAGTACCCGGGCGGGGTACGGCTTCAGCAGGCGGTAGACGATGCTGGGCCGGCGCGCTTTCCCCAGTCGAGGCAAGACCTCTTTCAGGCCATCCAACAGACGCAAGTCCTCCGCATCGTCGCGCGGCATCATCAGACGAGCGGTCAATCCCTCCAGCGCCTCATCGCCAAGCCGGTATGCCAGCAAGGCCAGGTACATCCAGCACCCAGCATCTAGTCTCCAACATTCGGCATCCAGTTGTTCTCGGAACGTCCGATACTTTTTGCGCAACCATTCATCGCAGTGCAGGTCAGGCTGGATGTGGGCCAAGACGCCCAGTTCGTCCAGACGGCACAGCGCCCGTTCCGGCTCAGCCTCGCGAAAGATCTGCTCCAGTTCGTGGCGTATGCGGTCGCCGCTGACCCGTTTCAAAAGCAGCAGCGCATCGGCGATCAGTTCCGCGCTGCGGGGGTCGAGGTGAAACCCAAGTCGGCTCTCTAGCCGGGCCGCCCGCAGCATACGGGTGGGGTCGTCCGCAAAACTGAGGCTATGCAGGACGCGGATGACGCCGCTCTGGAGGTCGGCCTCGCCACCGTAAAAGTCCAAGAGTTCGCCCCAGTGGTCCGGGTCGAGGCGGATAGCCAGTGTGTTGATGGTGAAATCGCGCCGGTGGAGGTCCTGCTTGATCGAACTGCGCTCCACCTGCGGCAGGGCGGTGGGGTAGGTGTAGAACTCGGTGCGCGCCGTCACAAAGTCCACGCTGGGCGGTAGGGGCGGGGTAACCCCGCCCCTACAGTGGCCGGCGACCTGGCCCCAGACGCGCTGCGAAAGGAGCCACTTGGCGGTGCCGAAGCGTTTGTGCGTGCGCACCCGGCCACCCAGGTCGGCGGCCAGACGGCGAGCCAGCGCGATGGCGTCCCCTTCGATGACCAGATCCACGTCCACGATGGGCGTGTCCAGGAGCAGGTCGCGCACCAGCCCGCCGACGAAATAGGGAACGTTTCCCATCTGGTGGGCCGTCTGCGAGATGCGGCGCACGAGGGCGAGCACCGGGCTCGAGATGGCCTGTTCTAGCAGCGCGGCGATCTCGCGGCGGCGGGGTGGCGTCGGAGGCGTGCCCCACAGCGTGATCAGGTCGGTGCGAGTGACCACCCCGACGACGCGGTCACCCTCGACGACGGGAATCTGGCCCCAGCCGCTTTCGATCATTGTGCGCTGGAGATACTCCACCGAATCGCTAGCGCCGACGGTGATACTACCGGCCTCCATCACCTGGGTGACGGGGACGCCGGCCATCTTGAACTGTAGCGCCCGGTCCACGGCTCGGCGGGTTAGAAGGCCGATCACGCGCCCGTCCGCGACGACCGGGTATCCCTCGTGGCCGGTGCGCCGCATGCGCCCGGCGGCGTTGGCGACTGTGTCGTCAGGGGAGAGCACCTGCACGCCGCGTGACATCACCTGGGCGACGGTGACGCCGGGTCGCACGACCTCTGGTAGGAGGCGAAGGAGTTCCTCGCGCACCGCCTGCAATGAACGATCGCGGATGAGCGCGGCGGCCGCGCGCTTGTGCCCTCCGCCGCCAAAGTGTCCCGCCACGGCGGAGACGTCAATGTCGCCGGTGGCACTGCGGGCGACGAGTTGGATGCGCCTGTCGAGGGCGACGAGCACGAACAGCGCCGATGGCTCTAGCAGTTCGCGCAGTTTGTGGGCCAGCGTCGAAATCTCCTCCGTGAACTCGGGCGCTTTTGCGCAGGCGACGATGACGTTATGCCCCTCGATCTCGTGGGTCTCGCTCTGTTCCAGCAACCGCTCGTACAGTTCGCGTTGCTCGGGCGCGAGGGGATGGTGCAGGAATTCGTTGACGACGGTCAGACGGGCGCCCTGTTCCATCAACCAGGCCGCCGCCCGCACGTCTCGGGCGGTCGTCCCTGGGTACGAAAGGGAGCCGGTGTCCTCGTGGATGCCTAGAAGCAGCAACGTGGCTTCGATGCCGGTCAGTTTGAGGGCCCGCGCCGAGATCTCCTCGATCAACAGCGTCGTCGCGGCCCCCATCGGCCCGCCGGAGTAGGTCCAGTTGGGGGGCAGTTCGCGGTCGAGTTCGTGGTGGTCAATGATGTCCACCCGCAGGTCGCGTTCCATGCCCTTGAGCATGGTCAGACTCTGCGTGTCCACCAGGATGGCGCGGCTGATCTTGCGCCGGCGGGGGAGGTCATCGGGCTGGACGAAGGGAAGTTCAGCGCCATAGAGAGCGATGAAGGCCCGCCCGTTGCGGTTGACACGGCGAGGCAGCACGGGAATAGCCGCCGGGAACAGTTTGCTCGCCCCCAGCAGGCTGGCGATGGCGTCGAAATCTGCGTTCTCGTGGGTCAGGATGACTTGCATAAGTGGAGCAGGCTTTCCAGCCTGTGGCAGACTGGAAAGTCTGCCTTACATCTTTACCAATATCTTTAGCGTCCCCGGCAGGGCGGCGTGCTCGAAGGCGGCCAGGGCCTCGCTCAGCGGATAGTGGTCATGCTTCTGCCGGGCGCTCGACGTGAGATGCGACGACGATGCCGGCCATGATCAATATCCCGCCAGCCACGGCCCAGGGCGATGGTTGCTCCCCCAACAGCCACCAGGCCAGCAGCGTGGAGCCAATCGGTTCCCCCAGCGTGGCGATGGTGACGTAGGTGGCCGAGAGATAACGCAGCGCCCAGTTGAGCGACGAATGGCCCAGGATCTGCGGGCCCAGTGCCATCAACAGGAGCCAAGCCCAGGTCTGTGGTTGCTGAGGAATCGCGGGCAGGCCAGAGAGCAACATGACGGTCATCAACGTCACGGCGGCCACGCCGTAGACGGGGAACACGTAGGCCAGGAGTGAGAGCCGCGTCCGCAGCCGTCGCCCGATGAGGAAATAGCCCGCCGCTGCGATTGCGCCCACCAGTGCCAGCACGTCGCCCCACAGCCGGTGAGTACCCTCCCCCAGATCGCCCAGGCCGATGAGTGCACTTCCAGCAATGACGATAATGAGCGCCACGACCATACCTCGTGACAGCCGTTCGCGCAGCAGCAGATGGGACCCCACGCCGGCAAAGACAGGGCTGGTCGTCACCAGCACAACCGACGCCGCCACCGAGGTAAGGGCAAGCGATGTGATCCAGGTGGCAAAGTGTAGCGCCAGCAGTAGGCCGGAGACCAAGACGCTGAGCCACTCACGGCGCGTCAACGTGCGCAGTTCGGAGCGGCATGTGGCGAGCGCGATCGGGGCCAGGATGAGAGTTGCCAGTGTCAGTCTCCAGGCGGCGATGACCAGGGAATGGGCCTCGACCTGGGCCAGGCGGATGAGGATGGCGGCCGTGGAGACGGTCATCACCCCCAACCCTACGCCCAGGTACGGGCGCAAGTTGGTTTTCTGATGTGGGCTGGTTGGCTTATTTATCACAAAGGGCTCTCCTCCAGCAAGGGTGATTCAAGTCATAGCCTGTTCTCAAATCCGTAAATCTTAAATCATCCGCTAATAGTGAATGTTGACCAACGTTCCCACGGAAGCCCAACTGAACAGCCACTGCGCCTCCGACGTGGGCATGTTTATGCAGCCGTGGCTCATCCGGCGGCCGAAATTGGAATGCCAGTAGGTGCCGTGCAACCCGTATCCCCGGTAAAAGTACATCGTGTAGGGCACATTGGGCAGATAGTAGCCGGGACCGGACATCAGGGTGGAGACATACTTGGCGTAGATGCGGTACCGGCCCGTGGGGGTCGGCGTAGCCGAGAGACCGGTCGAGACGAGCGTGCTACGCACGGGGGTATTTCCCACGTAGGCGGTGAGCCGCTGCGCGCCGAGGTTCACGTCAATCCAGCGACCACTGCTGCCGGGTGGGGCGGGGGCCGGTGGAGGTGTAGTTCCGCGCCCCGGGATCGTCAAACGCTGCCCCACGTAGATACGATTGACGTTGACGATGCCGTTGGCGGCGGCCAGGGCCTGCGTGGTGAGACCATAGCGCAGCGCGATGCGGTAGAGGTTCTGCCCACGCTGAACCACGTGTACACCCGAGGAGGGGGGAGTGGGGCTACTACCGGTCGGAATGATCAATCGTTGGCCGACGTAGATATAGTTGGGATTGCGCAACCCGTTGGCAGCCACCAGTGCGTTCACCGTCACTCCGTAGCGCAGCCCGATGCGGAACAGGTTCTCGCCCGGTTGCACAGTGTGGACGGTGGAGCCTTCGGCCAAGACCGGCACTGCCAGAGCCAGACTCAACACGAATACGAAACCGAGTGTCAGTATTCTACGCATAGTTACCTCCCTCCGTAGTTACGCTGATTATCTCTCCTTCAAGTTTGAGTGGTTTCCTGATTGGCCAGAGACTGGTGAATGTGAATTATACCACAGATACCGACAACGTGGTAAGTGGAGTTGGGTGTCTGAGAAGCAGCGGACACCTTGACAAAGATCGGAATCTCGTTACAATGGGATTCGTCTTTTGGACAACCGGCCTCGCCGATGAGAAATAATCGGCACGGCCAAAACTATCATATCACAATGGAGGCGAAAGAAAAATGGCTTATGTAATTACCAGCAAGTGCGAGCGTTGTGGTTCGTGCGTAGATGTCTGCCCAAGCGACGCCATCTTTTTTGTCGAAGATGACCCCGAGTGGCCGACGTACTACATCTCCCCCGAGGAATGCATTGAGTGTGCTTCCTGCGAGACCGAGTGCGATCAGGAGGCCATCTTCCACGAAGATGACGTGCCCGAAGAGTACGGGGACGCCATCCAGAAGAACGCCGACTTTTTCGAGAGCGGGCCGGGCAAGGACCTCGTCGAATAGTCCGTGATGTGACACGGCAGGCAAAGGGCCGGTTCCACCTCGGAGGTGGAACCGGCCTTTGCTGTTCACGTTTTGCGCATCACGTCTTCGCAGTAGGGGCGAACCTGCGTGTTCGTCCCTGGGGCAGATACACGGGTCTGCCCCAGGGGCGAATCTGCGTGTTCGTCCCTGGGGCAGATACACGGGTCTGCCCCTACTCAAGCCCCTACGTGACGTAGATCGGACTGCTAAAGATCCAACCCCGGCGGTCCAACCGATAATTGCGGTAGACCTCGACGCGATACACGCCCGCATCGGCCGTGGTGTACTTGAGATACTTCCCCCTGGTCCGGACTAGTACCCGTCCATTGAGCAGCAGGCGGACGTCGGCGCGGTGAGGCGTCTGCACCTCAAAGATGGCCGCGCCCGTGCGTACCAGTTCATCCCCCATCAGCGCGTGGTTGGCGCCACTGTGGGCGCGGAAGCGGAAGCCAGTCGTGGAGGCGGGCAGGTCGTAGCCCACCCAGGTATGACCGGCCCGCAGCGCGTTGTAGACCAGCGGTTTGTCGTGTTCCAATTGGCCGTTGAGAGGGCGTGCGGTCAGGATGTGGGTGTTGACGCAGCGGAAGAGAAATTCGTAGGGAAACACCACGCGGCGGAGGGGGCCCAGCGAGTAGGTGCTGCCGTGCGCGTCGGCCCCGCCGATGGCCGCGACGCGCTTTCCCTGGGATAGTAGTTGATTCCATTGGTGCAGCGTGGCCCGGAACGGCCCGCTAATACCCCGCGCCGGAAAGTAGGCATAGTAGACCGCCGCCAGTTTGCTGCGCAGGAGCGATTTGAATTCGGACATATAATTCCAGATTTCGATCCCCGTGTACCCGGTGACATCCCAGTCGGTCCACGGGATGGCCTCCAGGTCGGGGCTGATGGGGCTGCTGCGCTCGAAAGGGTGGGCCAGGTAGCAGAAGCCGCCCCGCCGGTTCACCTCATCAATCAAAATTTGCGGGTCCGAGGCCAGTGGGGACAGTTCGGCCTCGGCGTTATAGACCAGGAGGTGGTTGGCCTGGGGCTGGCGGCGCACGTCGTGTATCTCCTCGCCCACCAGGAGCAGCACCTTGCCGTGGTAGCCTTCGACCCCGTTCACCCACACGTTGTGGTCGGTGACGATGACGAAATCGAGCCCGGCCTCGCCCGCCGCCTGTGCGACCTCGGCGTGGAGGGCTTCTCCATCGGAGTAGGGAGTGTGCACGTGAGTATTACCGGTGTATTCGTATATGCTCATTTCAACCTCTCCAGCAGTTTCTCCAGTTCGCTGTATTCCTCAAAGACCCCATCGGCCAGCGGCCGGCCGTCCTGCCGGTCGCTCACTCCCAGGAACAAGATGGCCTTCATTCCCACGGCCCGGGCCCCGGTCAGATCGGTCTCCGGCAGGTCGCCGACGTGGGCGGCCTGATCGGGCCGGGCCTCCAGGATGGCCAGCGTGCGCAGGAACTGTTCCGGGAGCGGCTTTGCCGCGCCGGTCTCGTCGGAGAAGGTCAGGGCGCGGAAATGGTCCAGCAAGCCATCACGGCGGAGGATTTCGCGCAAGATCCGCCCCGGCGTCAGCCCGGTGTCGGAGATGAGGCCCAGGCGGTAGCGCTGCGCCAGGCGGGGCAGGACGTCGGCCACGCCGGAGACAGGCCGGGGCTCGTCGCCGCGCAGATAGATCTCCTCGATGGGCCGGCGCAGACCAGTAAGCGCGTCGTCGGGCAGGGCAACTTTGAGAAAGACCAACATCTCGCGCAGCCAGTGTTCAGTAGTGAGGGAGCGGTGCTCCTCCCGCCAGGTGTGCTCCCACACGGCCCCGGCGTGGCGGTAGGCCGCTTCGAGAGCCGTCCAGGGGCGCGGCTGGGAATGGCGGACCAGAATGTCCTCCAGCAGGTGCAGCCGCTCATCCCGGGCATAAGCGTTCTGGTAGAGGGTGCCCCAAAAGTCGAATGTCACGGCGTGTAGCATGGTCGTTCTCTCAATCGGTTGATTGATCATTGGGCTTCTTTACCCCAGTCGGCCAGTCGCCTCCCAGAGCACAATCCCCCGCTGCACCTGCGCGTAGAAGGCCGGTTCCTCCTGCTTCAACACTACCAACTCTTGGTTGTTCACTACAACCGGCTGGATCGGCCGGTCAAAGCGGCGATGGCTGATCACTGCCATCACCTGACTGCGATCCGATGCCAGGATGAACAGGTCCACATCACTGTCCGCTGTGTCCGTGCCCTCGGCGCAACTGCCGAAGAGAGTGACTCGACGGGCTAGTGGCCGTAGTTGCCGCAGCAGAGGCTCCAGTCGAGCGACCGTGTCCAGGACTTTGAATTGGCGCACGAAGGGGTGGCGGTCATCGGCGGCGTAAAAGTTCATCCGCCCGCGCCGCTCCCGAAGCAGTAGCCCGGCCTGGTGCAGAGATCGGGTGGCCAGGTTGACCGCGCTGCGGCTGACATTGGTGCGCTCTACGATTTCCTGTTCGTAGAACGATTGACCGACGTGGCGTGCCAGAAAGCGCAGCACCTGTCCCTGGCTGGTAGCAAAGATCTCCTCATACATACAGCCCCCTCCACCTGATTGGATTTATATCCATCAGAATGGATTATAATCCAATTAGTTGGATTTGGCAACCGGCAGCGGTGTGGCGGTAGGCCGCTTCGAGAGCCATCCAGGGCGCGGCTGGGAATGGCGAACCAGAATGTCCTCCAGCAGGTGCAGCCGCTCATCCCGGGCATAAGCGTTCTGGTAGAGTGTGCCCCAGAAATCAAATGTTATGGCTTGTAGCATGGTCCTCCCTAATTTTAACATGAGCAGAGTACTTTACAACTTTTCACTACCGGACACTTTTTGCCAAACGCACAGATTCCGGATGCCGCAACTCGTTGCAGTGACCTCGCTGCCAAAACCAACAGCGCAAACCGCGTCTCTGCCAGCCCAGGACGCCAACAAGATTTCGGCGAGCCTTCGGCGTGAGCGCTCAGGCGAACGCTCAATCGAGCCGTTGGTGCATCCATAAAACTGTCCGGTAGTGAATACAACTTTTACCGATCGTCACACGATTGATCACTTGTCACTCTCCGCCTACCGTCCGGCCACCGGATCGTTTGGATGCTCCTCGTTGCCTTGACAGACGGAGAGAGCCATGTATAATGAACTATAGATAGTCAGATTGGACCGGTTGTGGTTCATAGCTCAAATAGATCGCGCAGTTTGGCATTGGCTTCCGCTTGCATACGCGGTGATAGTTCCCCCAACTCGCGTTGGATGATTGAGGTGGAGACGGTCATCAGCCGATGTAGGCGTAACGTGGACGAGACCCGTAGCCCGGTTGTTGGGAAGTCGGGATCCGCGATGTCCAACACAAGGTCGGAATTCGCCAGCAGAGCGGGAACCCGGCTGGTGATAAATGCCAGGACAACGTGGCGGTGTACACCAATTGGGTTTGTCAAACACACAGCAGGTCGTACCTTGGTAGCCGAGAGATCGTCAAAAGGAAACGGCACGAGCACCACTTTACCCTTTGTCATCAAATGGCCTCCCGTCCGCCAGGGTGTAAATATCCTCTCCGGGCTCCTTCAGGAAATCAAAGGCCGGATTGATCGCCGCCGCGTGCAGCCATTCCGACTCACTTATTTCCTTGTACTCTTCCTCTGGAATCAGCACAATGATTCGCACCCGGCTTGGGCCAACAACTGGCAGCGGAGTATCCAGCCATAGTAGTCTCTTGTTGTCAATCACACCTGTTGTTTCAACTGCACGCACAGGTATACCCATTGTTACACCATCCTTCCTCTCCCGAAATCTCTGGTTGCCCAACAACACTTCGGCCCACAAAGTTGTCAATGACACGATGTGACCGGTCTCCCAAACGCTGCACACACACGTTCAACATTGAGCGAGCCAGGCGGGGGAAGAACTTGGCCTTGTAGTAGTGAATGTCGTGGGACAGGTGGGACGTGGTAGACTGCGCTGATAATGCCGCTTTAGCCAATTTGCCTGCGTGCCGGTTATCTGTCTTGCCCAGTAGGGCATTCAGCATAGCGTCCAGGTTCAGTTTTGTCTTTGCAATGCCATCCGAGTGCCTGGCTATCACGTCGGAGAACTCGAATAGAGCATAGTGAGGAATTGCCTGAATGACAATAATGTCCTCGTCAGCGTGATGCACGAGCACCGGGCCTAACGTGTTCTCAGTATCAGCCAGCACCTTTTGTGCATCTTGAGTGTTCTGGGTGACGCAATAGATACGTTGAACGAACGAAACACGCCGAATGAGATCGGGCAGCAGTGTCAATGGGCCGTATGCGACGTAAGCCTGCGTCCCATTCTGCCGAACGTAAGAGTCCAATGCCTCGAACTTGCGCAATCCAGCCAGTTGCGGGATGTCTTGTGCCACAGATGCGATGTCGGCTATGCCCTGTGCCACGCCGGGCAAGAAGGCGTCGAGTTCCATTTTGGCAAGTGCCAGATCGCCTTCCAGGACTATATTCTGTCGCAGTTTGAAAACAAAACTGGCTTGTTGTATGTCCATCCATCGTCGGAAACCATTCGTTCGGCGTACTTGGCGGACACCACGAAATCGAACAATGCAGGCAAGGCAATGTCGGGTGTGTATTGGTCCTTCACCTCCGGCGATGAGCGGCACAAGTTGCGATAGGAATCGAAAAAAGTATGTACCAACTCCGCAGCCTTATCGTCAGGCGGGGGAACGAGCGTTTCCTGCAATGCAATCATCTTGTTGCGTATCTCACACTTGACATCGCAACTCGATCCACAAGGCATATCGGTGAACTCTGAATTCATTGTCTCTTCACCTCCTCGAACGGGTCGTTGAGGATGGGTTGGTCAACGGCGAGGTCACCACGCGGTCTCCTGTTGTTCCGAGTGGCCCCCGCCGGAAACCACGCCCGCAAAGTCTCGCGCAAGCGCACAAAGGCTGCATCCTGGCAGGCGGCCAGCCCGACGCGCCGTGCCAATCTCATAAACAAGGCAGACGAGCGACGTTTGCGAGTGCGGTACAGCACATCCTCCAGTAGTTCTTTAGGGTGCGCGGGTTTCGCCGTGTCCGGTGACCAGTAGCCCTTCCGTTCCCCCAACTCTCTGATCTGCTTCCACGTCATGCCCAACTCGGTTGGCACGTGAGGCGAGTTTGCCCAGACCCATGCTTCTAACTCTGGGTCGAGCGCGATGACTGCACTTTGGCCCCGCCAGCCGCGTCGGTCCAGGTCGGCCTGGATGATCTGTTCGATCTCCGCTGCATCCCCAGGGCTACCTTCCCAGGCGACGTCAAGCAGCACCAGAGCATAGCGATACTGACCAATGAACGTTGCCAGAAACGCGCTGGCTTCACGGTAGACGCCAGGGTCGTGATTGGGGTGGCGGAATATGTCGAACGTAACCGGTCCCAGTTCCAGGGAGTGTCGTCGTTCTTCCAGCAAGGTCTGGATAGTCTTTTCCTGCTGGATGTCGGCCACCAGGATCACCAGGTCTTTCATCCCAGTACCCCTGAGGCATAAAGTGTGCCCAGGTCGGTCTCGCCCTTCCAGTCGCGCAGGCGAGGGTGGTTGTAGCCGGTCACCACGTCCACGGCCCCAGATGGATTCCTGGCAAAGCAAAGGATTTGCTCTCGGCTGGCCAGGCCCAGAATCAGGGGAGAATGAGTGGCAATAAGCACTTGCCCATCGTACACCGAGGAAAGTGACTGGAACACGGCTTCAATCGCCCGTGGGTGGACGCCGTTCTCCGGCTCCTCTATCAGATAGATGCCTTCGTGTTCAGGCAAGTAAGCCAGCAGCGTCAGTGCCAGTAAGCGTAAAGTGCCATCAGAAAGGAGCCATGAGGGGACTGGATCTCTGCCGCTGGCGTATTGCACGGCCAGATACAGATGTCGATCTTCAGGACGCTCAATCACGTTGATAGTCTGGATGTCCGGCAGCACGGTACGGATGTGACCCACCCAGTCCTGGAAAACAGTCGGGTGATGCTGTCCAAGATCCTGGACGATCAGGTGCAGGTTAGAGCCGTCCACGCGGAAGGTGCGTGGCTCCGATGGGCTGGACGGACTGCGCATGGCGATGCTGTTCAAGGCCAGGATGTGAATACCTTCTACCAACAAATCACGCACCCATATTGCCACTGCAAAGTGGTCCGGGTCTTGCGGTAGACCGGCCAATGCCGCCTTGCGCGGCCCGATGCGAAACAACGTGTCCCACTTGCTAGTTTCAGACTGAAAGTAGTCATTGCCCGACTCGGGCACTTTGTTGACCACTTTGCGCCAACCCGCTGGGGTTTTCTTCCTACCTGGCGCAGTGAACAGAGTATCAGGCGCAGCCGGTTCGGTGGGGAAAAACTCTGACTGCGGGTGAGCCGCCTGTGGTGAGCCCGGTCGAACCACCGGCGTCTTCCCTCCCGCTGCGGCGCAGAGCCACAGTGTTTCCCCAGCAATTACCAGTTCTCCGTTTTTCTCACTCTTACCCAACGCCACTTCGTAGCGTGCCCGCTCATAGTTGCCATTGCCCGGTCGCCGCAACTTTTGAGGGATACGCAACTCTACAACTAACTCGAAGCGATCGGCGCTCTGGTTGAAAATGAGCTCGTCCACAGTGGTCGCCCGACCGCGCGGGTGGCGTGGATTGCGGAGCAGGGCCTCGTCCAGGCCATCGCGCACAAAGTCGCCCAGCAAAGCGACCACGTCCAGAAAGGAACTCTTGCCCGAAGCGTTAGGGCCGACCAACACCTGGAATCGCTCCAGCGGTTGATCCACATACTTTAGGCACCTGTAATTGAGCGCCTCAATCCGGCTGATCATACCGCACCTCTCTTTCACCCAGTTCCAACACTCGCATCACCTCATTCCCCTGTTGGCCAATCACCTGCACCGCCACCCGGCGGCTACTTGTCAACCGTCACCGTCACGCGCAGGTGATCTGGCAGGTCGCCGCCGGTCAATTTGCGGAGCGCCCACTGTTGAACGTAGAGCGTGCCAATGATGGGCGGGCCGTCGCTGGCTTCTTCCTGGTAGCGGCGGGTGTTCTTGGTGTCCTTTTCGACTTGGAAAGTCAGTTCCAGTTTGTTCATTGGTTGTTGCCTCCTGTGGTTTGTGAGTTCTTTAATCAAGTTCAAACAGTTTTACTACAACGTACTGAGAAACTGCTTCACCTGCGCAAACGCCGGGTGATCAAGCCGCCAGTACCCCTTCTTGGCTGCAATACCCAGATCCAGGTCAGGTTTGTATCTTGAGGCCAAGAATGTGTGTACTTTGGCCACCGATGGGGCGTTTGGCAACTCTGGCAAGTACTCGCCCATACGCTTTTGGAGATACTCAAAGTGTGCTTCTTCGAGCCACTCCATTGAGGCCAGGAAAGTGCGCACTATGGCCTTTGATGGATTGCCTGGGAATGCTCCTGCTTCGAGTTGCTCCTCAAGACAGCGAAAGTGCTCTTCAAGACAAGGCATCACCGGATCATCGGCTACTGACTCCAGGTAGAGGTCTTCAAGCATTCCTTCTCTCCCATCGCCGGGCAGTATCATAACTGCAACCTGGGGGTCATCACCAGTAGGTCGCAAAGGCGCTGTTGGCCTGGGCAGGCCGGCAGCCTCCAAAGCGTCACAGATGCTATCAAAAGCCCCCTGGGGCTGCTTGTCCGCGTCTGTGACTATACCCACAGAAGTAACCCTGTCATAGCCTGAAGTTATCGTCAGCGTCTTGATATTTCTGCGAAACTTGGTCTTGCCTCCAATGTCCCGTATCTCAATGTCTGGCAGATCGAGGCAGGTGATCAATTTCGAGAACAGGTTCTTTTCGTCTTGGCCTTCCACAACGAGTACCTTGGACCTGGTGATTGGTTTGAACGGCCTTTGAGTACCCATCACCGCACCTCCAGCCCTAGCTCAGTCACTGCCTCAAGAGTTTCCCGGTCAAAGGTGACTGCACGGATAGCACCTTTGACTCGCTCCAGGCGATGCAGAGCAAAATCGTACTGCTCGCTAGTAGCAAAGGCTTGATGAGCAGATCGAATGCACTCCTCACTGTGCGTCGTGGCAACAATCTGGACAGTGTACTCACGAGCCAACTCGGCTATCGCTTGCCAGACCTTGCTCATAACCATGTTGTGCAGACCATTCTCAATCTCGTCAACCAGCAGGAGGCCATCCTGAACCTCGGGTATGGCCAGGGCAATGCCCAACAGGCGACCCATACCATCTCCCATCAGTGGCAGAGGCATCCGTCGTTTCGTGCCAATATCGCCGTAGATGATAGGGCTGCCGCCTCTGTGCTGCACAGTCAAACCTTCGAGACGTGGCTCAACGATCCGCAGAATTTGAACGATATTGGCTTCTTTATTATCCACCGCCAGATTGCCGAATCGTTCAGCGAGTGTTCCAAGATTGTCGCGCTGTCGCGCCGCAAGAAAAATTCCGCTTGGCTCTTTGACACCGGGCGGTCGCTCAAACCGAATGCCATCTGACTCAACGTAAGCATGTGCCTGGATACTTTTTCCCGAAGCATCTGTATAGTCCAAGAGCACTTTGGACTCGACCGGCGCAGTTGTCTCCTGCTCAATCATCTCAGCCGCCAAGGACTCTCTTACCGGGCGCTCGCGCAGTGAAACACGGGACGTGGGATGCTCCTGAATCGTAATGTGGAGAGAACGTGCCCGGTCGTCCTGATCTCGACTTGACAATTCTATGGTTTTCCCAGGATCAAACTCTGAGAATAGGTCCCATAGAAACTCGTCTCTTTTGAAGCGATCGAGCCCTCGGAATGTCCTCAGCCTGAGTCCAAGCTCAGGGTTATGATACCCATGGTGCAGCCACAGCGCTTCGAGCAAGGCCGTCTTGCCGACGTTGTTCTTCCCGGCGATGAGATTGATCCGCTCTAAGGATTCGATTGTGAAGTCATCAAAGCATCGAAAGTTTCTTACTGTGAAAGATTTGTACATGTTCGGCCTCCAGTTGCTCAAAATGCCAGAATGAGATTGGCCTTGACTTTCGCCAAGCCTTCTCGATCGTACGAAAAGTCTACGCTACGCTCAACGTCGCCTCCTTTCCATTTTACTTTCTCCGTTATCTACGACACGGTCAGCGTCGCGTCCAGTACGCCAGTCCGCGCTGCTGTGGATGGTGGCCCGCCCCAATTATACCCAACGTCGGCGCTTGCACAAGCGACAACGCCCGCCGCCCCGCTTTCTCCACCTCGACCGGTGCCGGTGGGCGAAAAGCGCGGGGCCGCGGGCTAGTCTTGCGGCGAAAGGTCATCGCCACGCCCACAGCAGGCCGCCCCCTCGCCTGTGCTTGGGTTGGCAACGTCACTTTCCAATTCGACGGCAGGAGAGCGTCCCTTGTTTTGCATTCCACGGCGCTCCCGGCGCGTCGGTGCACACGTCGGTGTTGCTGTGAATGAAGATTGGCCCCAATTATAGCATCACGGCGGTACTTGTGCAAATACACAACGCCGCCGCCCCGTCTTCCTCACCCCGACCAGTGACAGTGGGACGAAGCAGGCGGGACTTTGAGGGTCTTTTGGAATGGGACCGGGCGTTGTTCAGGGTGTTGGCGGAGGAGGTGATGTCGGATGAAGTTGAAATATGATCCATTCCCGTTGATTTTCGCTCAAGGAGATGAGGCGACGAGGCTCGTGTGTCTGGACTTCTTCGGCCTGAGAGATTCACCCCAAGCGAAAGAGTGCCTGTTGGCTCTCATCAAGCAACAGCGTTCCGACGGAGCCTTCCCGAACCGCCTTGATCCCAAGAAGAGACCGGATAACGCCAGCCGAGATAGTCCACGCAAGTCAGGGAAGTAGGCCTGGTGGAGGCAGTGGAGAGGCTGGCGCAGAGCCCTCCGGCGGTTGCGCTTTTTTCCGCAGTGTGATACACTCCTCATACAAACCACATAAGATGAGCCTCGCGGCTTCGCGGAGCCCGAGGCTTGGCCAGGACGGTGGGGGCGTCCTGACGAATGGTATTCTACTCTACAACACTACGGCGCCGGGCATCATCCTGGTGCTCAACGAGGCCAAACCGCACCCAGCCGAGACCTTACTGATCAACGCTTCCAAACTATGCGCCAAAGGCCGGCCCAAGAACTATTTGACCGACGAGCACATCCGGCAGATCAACGACAATCCGCGCCTCGACCAGAAATCTACTAACAGGAGTGTCATCCTATGTTCAGACGTCGAAAACGGAAAACCCCCCGTCCGTCCAAGCCGCCTCCTTCGGGGGACTATAACCGCTCCCTCATCGCCTACGCTCTGGAAAGCGACCAGTTTCGAAAAGAAGTGGGGAAATCCAAGCGCGAGTTCTGGGGGACGAAGATTCCTTCCGTTGACCCCAGACAGCCACTCGATCCCAGTACGATCTTCTGGGCCGACTGGTTCATCTACTGCCGCCCGCTCAAGAGTGGCCTGACGCCGCTCCAGACTTTCATCGAGGCCTACCGGGGACAGTTGTCGCCCGAGGACGAGGCAGTCTACCGGAAACTCGAAGAGTCGGTCTTTGGCGTCTTCGAGGTCATTGACGTCCGGCGGAACCGGTCGGTGACGGTGCGCGATCTGTGCAGCGACCAAATCTACGCGGTGGCCGAGAAGCGCGCGACCCGCCAACTGAAAGCCGGGTTCACAATCAGCGCGCACATCCTGCCGCTGCCAGATGCCTACCGCTTCACCGGGGCGCTAGCGCCCTGGACGCCGGGGCTCAAGGAGTACATCCCCGGCTACGTGGAGGGACTGGCGGCGCGGGGGGAGGGGCCAGGGAGGGTAGGGTATGTCCCGGCGCTGGAACGGGCCCGGCGCAGCGCCTATCTCGAGGATAGCAACCTGCGCCGCCTGGAGCGAGTAGCAACGCTCTACCGGAGCGGGCGTGATGGATGGGCACGCGCCCGGGAACTGCTCCGCCCGATGGTGGAGGCGGAGCCGTTCAACCCGGTGGTGAGCTTTTACTACGGTCTGCTGATCCCCGACGATCCAGCCGAGGGGGAGCGACGGCTGCGGCTTACGCAGGCGGTTGATCCCGACTTCACCGGGCCGTGGGGAGAAAGCGTGGATTCGCACCTGGTCTCTGCTCTGGAGGCCCAGGGCAAATACGATGAGGCCATCGAGACCTATCGGGGTATGATACGTCAGGACCCCCGTGACTTGCCAACCTATCTCAACCTGGGGAGACTGTTGACGCGGTTGGAACGGGTGGATGAAGCGGAGGAACTGTACCGTCGAGAGATTCGTCGTTTCCGCCACGATCACAGCGGGCATTACTGCCTGGGGGTGCTCTACCAGCAACAGGGGCGACTGGACGAGGCGCACAAACATTACGTGTCGGCGCTTCAGAGGGCGTATTGGCAGTTGCGGCAATGGCCCGACTGCATAGACGAGGAGATTGTGGGTGAAATGGAGGAGGCGCTGCGTAGCGTGGGAGGCGACCCGGCCAGCGTGCCGCCGTAGACGACGGCCTCATCGCCACCTGTGCCCACGTGGTGGAGGGTGCTGAGGCTGGGCCGGGTGACACCGAACGCCACCTTCGAGTTGAAGAAGCAGGATAGCGGAAGGTCGTCACAACCTGTCTGCTGGACAGTCAGGTGGTCTGTGCCGAAGAAGCAATGGTGGCCCGCTGCCCCGACCTGGAGACGCTACTGGATCTGCCTATTGTCGGCGAAGAGGCGGCACCACAGCCTGTGGACGTGGATGCCTTGTCTGTGTGTGCCATCCAGCACATTGACGAGTACAAGGCGCTTTCAGAAAAAGAGTTGGCGGAAGAGTACGAACTGCTTTGTGGGTGTGAATCGGTCCCGCTCAGGCAACTCCTCGGGGATTATGCCTGCCAGCGATGTGGCGAGGTGTACTGGTTTCCTTCTGCTGGCAGGACGTCGCTCAGGATAGTTGCACGTGGCATTGTGAGGTGTGCGGCACGTGCCGAGATTGGCGGGAGTGGCACTGCGAACGCTGCAACAAATGCACGTATGGCGTCACGCTGCCGTGCGAACATTGTGGAGCCAAAGGGCCTATGGCTGACTTTGTCTGATTGGTGTGGTGAACGAGTATGGACTATGAGAAATCTACTGTAATGGAACTGATTGACGCGCTGTGCGAACAGGAGCGCCATCCCGACCTGAAACTGATCCGCGCTTTGTTGGAACGAGGGGATGAGGTTATTCCTGATCTCATCGAGGTCGTCGAGTGTGACACGAACTGGCCACAGATTCACGCCGCACTGTTGTTGTGTGAACTACAGGCCGAGTCATCGCTGCCAGCCTTGCGGCGGGCCATCAGTATGCCTGAGCGCCACGGTTTGGCCGATTGGCTAACCGACGATGCACTGGAAAAGTTCGGCCCGACAGCGTTGGATATGCTAGAAGCCGTCGCTGCCGACAAGACGGTGGAATGGTACCCACGCGCCGTGGCTTGCCGGGTGATGATGACCATTGCCCTCCGTCATCCCGAAACCTACGACCGCGTCACGGCTTTTCTGCGTAGCCTGCTCCCTGCGCCCGACCTGGACTGGCAATCCTACGAGAGTTACGAGGCGATCAAGGAAGCTGTGGATGATCCCCAGGTCTGGACGACGGCGGTTGCGCGGCTGTGCGATTTGCGCGACCCCAAAGCCTACGATTTGATTGGCCAACTGTTTCAAGCGGGCCTGATTGATGAAATGGCTATTGATCCGGCGAGCTACCAGGAAGCATATCAACGGCGTGGCCCGCCTGCGAGTTTCAGCAAGAAGCCAGAGTCTTTGATGGATCGCTACGAGCGTAGTCAACCACGGAAAACGTCACAAAGCACAAAAGCAACACGAGGTTTACCAAAGAGAAGCAAACGGAGAAGACGAAAGAGACAAAGATAAAACTGGGCGTCCCTCGGAGCTTGCTAGTACACCCCGGCGGAAATCCTTCGGCAGTTACGGAGCAAGCGCCGGTTGAGTAACTTTGTAGCGCCAGCGGAAAAGTGTATCGAAACCAAGCGTTTTCTGCCCACGAGAGTACTTTTAGCAAGCCTAACAAGCCGCTTGGTTTCGATACGTCGCTTGTTTCGATACGCCTGCGGCTACTCAACACAAGCCGCTCCTACTCAACCGGCGCTCTCGTCCAATGCTTAACTGGGGAAGGATTTACGCCCACGTGTACTAGGTTCCGATACCGCAACGGGTGTTGGCGTGCCGAAAGGAGGTGAACCAATCGCAAACAAACTATCATAGTGACTTCTGTTCGTCCGTTGTTGCCCCTACCGGGACCGCCGGAGGGGAGAGTCGTGATATTTAATAGGAAAAGGAGAAAACACAAATGACTGCTGCAACCAAGCAAAAAGTAATGGGCTACCTGCCCAACGATGTTCCCCCATTTGGACAAATGATCTTGCTGGGCTTTCAGCACGTGCTGACAATGTTCCCGGCGACAGTGTTCTGTGCTTTGTTCACCGGGTTCCACGTATCCACGGTGCTGTCTATAGCCGGTCTAGCCACGATCGTGGCCCTGATACTGTCAAAGTGGCGGATTGGCAAGTTCATCCCCCTCTTTTACGGCTCCAGTTTCAGTTACCTGACCGCCTACCTGGCGATCACCAACGCCGAGTGGGGCGTCCCAGCCGACGACAGCCTGATCCGCACCATGCAGGCTGGTATCCTGGTCACTGGGGTGCTCAACATCATCGTTGGTTTCATCATCAAGCAGGTGGGCAAAGCAGCCGTTGACAAAGTGCTCCCGCCGGTCGTCACCGGCTCGGTCGCTTGCGTCATCGGTATCGGCCTGGGCTTTTCCGCCCTGGGTATGGCCGAGGCGAATTGGCTGATCTCCATCATCACCCTGGTCATGACCATTCTCTTCTCGGTCTACCTGCGCGGCAAGGGCTTTATCGGCATGCTCCCCATCCTGCTGGGCGCCATCGTGGGATACCTCGTATCTATCCCCTTTGGTCTGATTGACCTTTCCTCGGTGGGAGCGGCCGCCTGGCTCACCATCCCGCACATCACCTTCCCAAGTTTTGGCGGCGAAATGGTGGTGACGGCGATCTTTAGCATTTCCATCATGTGCCTCGCCACCATCCCCGAATCTACCGCTCACCTGTACCAGATCAGCCTGTACGTGGATCGCTTTGCCGAGGAGATTGGCGAGAAAAAGTACGAACTCGACCAACACATCGGGTTCAACCTGATCCTCGATGGCATCGGGGACTTTATCAACGGCTTGTTCGGCAGTACGGCCGGCACCAACTATGGCGAGAACAACTCGCTGATGGCGATCACCCGCAACTACTCCGGGCCGGTGCTCGTAGCGGCCGGCGCCATCTCCATACTGTTGGGCTTTGTCGGCAAACTGGAGGCCCTGGTTGGCACGGTGCCCCTCGCCGTAAGCGGTGGCCTGGCGATCTACCTGTTTGGCGTGATCGGTATGCAGGGCATCGCCTTGATGGTCGAGAACAAGGTCAACCTGTTTGACGCCCGCACGTTGGCGGTTGGGGCCGTCATCATGATCGTCGGCATCGGCGGCAACATCGGCTACCCAGGCGGCTTTTTGCCCATCCCGATCCTTCAGGGCATCTTTCCCAGTGGACTGCCGGCCATCGCCACCGGCGCTGTGGCTGGGATCCTCCTGAACGCCATCTTTTTGATCTTTAAGGCGCCCGAAGTGGGCGCTGAGTAAGGCGGCTTAGGTTCGATTCCAGTTTTAACTCTGAGGCAGGGGTGGTCGTAGAGACCGCCCCTGCCACTAGCCAATCTGCCAAGACCCTCAATACAGGAGGTGATCATTATGCACATGCCAAGTCCCGGACTCACCGAGTTCGATTACGTAAAGCCCGCCTCGTTGGCCCAAGCCAGCCGCTTCTTGGTTGAGCACGCTGGCGAGGCGCGTCCCTTTATGGGCGGCACCGATATTTTTGTCCGCATACGCGATGGATTCATCCGTCCCAGGTTCGTCGTGGACGTCAAGCACCTGCCCGGTATGCAGGACATTCTGTATGACGCACAGACGGGGCTGACCGTCGGCGCGGCGGCCACGATGAACCAGGTGGCCCGCCACCCCGATGTACAGGCCCACTACCCGCTGTTGGCGGAGGCGGCCAACTCTGTCGCCTCGTACCAGGTGCGCAACCGCGCCACACTGGGCGGCAACCTGTGCAACGGTTCTCCCGCCGCCGACACCGCTCCGGCCGCGTTGGTGCTGGATGCCCGTTTCATTCTCCACGGGCAGGGCGGAGAGCGGGAGATACCGGCCGGCGAGTTCTTCATCGGCCCAGGCCAGACGGCCATGCAGGCGGGTGAGTTGATGACGGCTATCCGTTTCCCGGCCCCACCAGCCAGCAGCGCGGGGAGGTACTTGAAACTGGGCCGGAACAAGATAGGTGATCTCGCTATCGCCGGCGTGGCAGTCTTTGGTTTTCCCGATGGGACGGCTCCCTCCGGCTATCGCTTCCGTTTCGGGCTGGCCTCGGTCGCACCGGTGCCATTGCGGGCGCTGGAGGCGGAGGAGGTGCTGGCGGCCAATCCGCCAGGAGAGGAGACCTTTGCTCTTGCGGCCGAAAAGGCAATGGAGGCCGCCACCCCCATAGACGACGTGCGCGCCAGCGCTGCCTACCGCAAGGCGATGGTGCGCAATCTCACGCTACGGGGGCTGCGGGACGTGTGGCCCAAGTTGGCGCACCAGGAGGAATAGAATGAGCACGCACACAATCACGGTAACTGTGAACGGTGAGACAGAATGTCTGACCGTTCCCTCAAACATGACTTTGCTGCAAACGCTGCGGGAGAAACTGGCGCTCACTGGCACCAAGAACGGCTGCACGGCCGGCGAGTGCGGGGCCTGCACCATCATGATGAACGGCGAGCCGGTCAACTCTTGTTTGGTGCTGGCGGTGGAGGCGGATGGAGCCGAGATCGTCACGGTCGAGGGACTGGCGCACGACGGCCAGTTGACACCCCTGCAAGCGGCCTTCGTGGAGCACAACGCCGTTCAATGTGGTTTCTGTACACCGGGGACATTGATCTCTGCTCATGCTCTGTTAAAGCGCAACCCGCACCCGACCGAGGAAGATGTAAGGGAGGCGCTGGTTGGGAACCTATGCCGCTGTACGGGCTACCTACGTTTCATCCAGGCTGTCCAGGCGGCTGCAAAAGACGCCCCCGAGACGGGGGCTGGGAGCTTTAAGGGGGGTGCAAAATGACCCAGTTCACTTCTGATCCTGTTGGTAAGAGTGTTCCCCGCGTGGATGCGTACGACAAGATCACCGGGGCGGCCATCTTTACTGACGACATGCAATTCGGTCCTGGCCTTTACTACGCCCGGTTGGCCCGTAGTGCCCACGCCCACGCCCTGATCAAACGCGTCGTCACGAGCAAGGCGCTGGAGGTGCCTGGCGTGAAGGCAGTGGTCACCGGCAAAGACGCCCCCGAGTTAGTGGGCATGTATCTCATAGACCGCCCGGTCCTGGCTGGCGAGCGCGTGCGATATTTCGGGGAGCCTGTCGCCGGGGTTATTGCGACCAGCGAAGAGATCGCGGAAGAGGCATCTCGACTCATTGAGGTAGAGTACGAAGAGTTGCCGGCGGTCTTTGGCCCGATGGAAGCCCTCCAGCCGGACGCTCCGCTGCTCCATCCTGACCTGGGCGAGTACCAGGTGGCCAACTTTATCTTTCCCCAACCGGGCACCAATATCTCGGAGCACTTTAAACTGCGCAAAGGGGACGTCGAGTCCGCCTGGCCCAGGTGCGACGCCATCGTGGAGGGGACGTTCCGCCTGCCCCAGATCCAGCACGTGCCGCTCGAGCCTCACGTGTCGGTGGGCCTCTGGGAGCCATCGGGGCAGGTCACGTTATGGACCAGTACGCAGTCGCCCCACGCTCAACGCGATCTGCTCGCCCAGAGTTTGGATATCCCTCACGGCAACCTGCGTGTGGTGTCTCCCTACGTCGGCGGCGGGTTCGGCGGCAAGGCGGGCGTGACGATGGAGGCGTGCGCACTGGTTTTGGCGCGGGCGGTCAAGGGACACCCGGTTAAGTTGCGTTTGACGCGCGAGGAAGAGTTCGTCGGCACGACGATGCGCCAGAGCCTGGTGGCCCATACAAAGATCGGCTGCGACGCCGAGGGCAACCTTTTAGCGATGGAGACCGAGTACTACTTTGGCGGCGGCGCCTATAACGACTACGGCGTCAACATCGCTCGCGCAGCCGGCTACTCCTGCACCGGCCCTTACAACATCCCGAACGTAAAGGGCGATTCGCGCTCCGTCTACACCAACCTGCCCATCGGCGGGCCGATGCGCGGCTTTGGCATGCCCGAGATTCACTGGGGCATCGAGCAGATTATGGACCAACTGGCTGAAAAGATCGGGATGGACGCGGCCGAGTTCCGCCGCCGCAACTGCGTCAAGACGGGCCAGACCATCCTGACCGGGATGGAGATGCCCCCTATTGACCTGGTGGCCTGTATAAACAAGGTCACTGAGGCGGTCGGCTTGGACAAGAAAGAGGAGCCTTCTGCGCCGCACAAGCGGCGCGGTAAGGGCATCGCCATCATGTGGAAAGCCCCGGCCATGCCGCCCAATCCCGGCAGTTCGGCCATCGTGCGCTTTAACGAGGACGCGACCGTTTACGTCGAGATCGGGGCGCAGGAGTTGGGACAGGGCTCCTTCACCGTCGCTGCACAGATCGCGGCCCAGGCGCTGGGCGTGCCTTATGAGTGGGTGCGCGTCTCTGCTCCGATAGACACGCAATATAGCCCCTACGAGTGGCAGACGGTGGCCAGCCGCATCACCTGGACTATGGGTAACGCGGTCAAGGCTGCTGCCGAGGACGCCAGGCGGCAGATTCTGGAAATCGTGGCGGAGCACTGGGACGAGGACGCCGGCGATCTGGATATCAAGAATGGCAAGGTCATCTCCTACGAGTCCGAACGTGAACAGCCACTCCAAAATATGGTCATCTACGGTCTGCCCAACGAGAATTATGAGGGGTGGAAGGGAGGGCCTATCATCGGGCGGGGCATGTTCATGCCCACCTACGTCACCAACCTGGATTTCGAGACCGGCCAGGGCCCCCGCGCGGTGGTACACTATACCGTCGGCGCGCAGGCGGTGGACCTGGAGGTGGATACCGAGACCGGCCAGATCGAGATCCTCAAGATCGCCAGCGCCTACGACGTGGGCAAGGCCATCAACCCTGACCTGGTGCTGGCGCAGATCGAGGGCGGCGCGGTTCACGGGATGAGTTCGGCTTTCGAGGCGCTCCGGTTCGACGAGCAGGGCCGGCCTCTCAACCGCAGTCTGGTGGACTATCGCATCGTGACCGCTGTGGATGCGCCGCAGGAGATCCACGGTGACTTTGTCGAGACGCCGCTGGAGGATGGCCCGTGGGGTGCGCGGGGCGTGGGCGAGCACGTGATGGTGCAGACCGCGCCGGCGATTGCTAACGCGATCAACGACGCGCTCGGCATCCGCTTCAGCGACCTGCCGCTTTCGGCGGAAAAGATTTTCCTGGCGTTGCAGGAGCGGAAGCAGCAATTCTCATCATGATGTCACAGGTGAGTGGACTAGAGGCTTTAGCCGGATTTGGAACGCCAACAAAGTGACAATACGACAAAGAGAGGCCCGGCGGATAGCCGGGCCTCTCGCTTGCACTTTGACACGGGTTGTGCTACACCCAGTTCTGCAAATCAACAAATCTCAAATCAGCAAATCTGACATTCGTTTGGCAACCCTCAACTCAGACATTGATCATCAACATCGTGGCGACCAGCAACAATCCTGCAACTGTCAGCAGCCCCACCCCGGCCCAGGAGCGTAGTTTGCCCATCGTCTTTTCGTAATCGTCAACGCGCAGTTGGGTGGCGCGGGATTGGTACGCAGAGGTAAAGATGAACGCCGGTACCAGCAACAGGTAGCGGGTGACAGTAAAGACGACCATCAGATTGGGTAGGAGGATGGCGGCCGCGCCGAACAGCGCGGCGACGATGAACTGGTAGCCCCACATCAGGCTGATGACGGCATTGGGGTAGATGAACATGCTGTTGCGCCACAGAGATTTGACGTAATCCCATTTGGAATACTCAGCCGAGAGCGGGCTATCGCTAAAGAGCAGGGTTCCCAGCCACAGGCCCGCCATCACCACGCTGCTGACGACCGATCCCCAGACGGCGAACCCTTCGACCTTGCTCAGGGCAGGCCCAGCATCATTGGTCAGGGCTAGGGTGCCGGCCAGCGCGAAAAAGCCCAGCCCGCCCACGTCCAGCCAGGTGGGGGGCGACCACGAGGGGTCGCCCCTACCAAAGACCAACCGATAGCCGACGATCAGCGCGGCCAAGAGCAGCGGCGCCCCAACGCTGATCCAGCGGCTCACGCCGGGAATGTCAAAGGTGATCCAGTAGATCATCCACGGCAGAAAGGCGACGGTCATCCAGGCCATGCCCGATAGCGGGATCGGCCCGGCCGGGCGTTGGCCGACCGGCGCCTCGTAGGAGACCTCTCCGGCCGGCTTGAACAAACTGTCCATCTTGAGCAACAGGCTGATGTCGCCCGTGGCGTTGTACAAGCCTTGCATCATCGCTTCCTGCCCGGCAAGTTCGCCCCGGCTGATTTTGAGCCACACGTCGGAGGGCGTAGAGATGGTGAGGGAAGGGGAAGTGGCAGGGCCCTCGTGGAAAATACACTCGCCGCCTACGAAACGCAGGTGGTAGACGCCGGGTTCGGGGCCGCTGACGTCGAATTGGATCGTACCGTCGAGATCGCCGCCCGCTTCGGGGTCAAAGGCCAGCGGCATACCTTCGATAGTCTGACGCAGGTTGAGATTAGCTGGAATCTGCATATCGTTACGCCTCCAGCGCGGTGTCCTGAGCCTGTCGAAGGGCGGTCGAAAAGAGTTTGTCGAAGCGCATCAGCAACCCCAGGTTGCCCTCGACAGAGTACTGGCCCGACATCATCGCCTGCGCCCCGTCCAGTTCGCCCCGGCTGATGCGCAGCCACACTTCCGACGGGGTGTGGATGGTCAACGTCGGTTCGGGATGTGTGCCCTCAAAGGCGGCGCACTCTCCCTCGGCGATGCGCAAATAGTACTGCCCCGGCTCGTCGCCGCCTGTCCTGAACCCCGTCGAAGGGCTCACGTCGAACTGGACCGCAGCCTGCAGGTCACCTGCTTCATCGGGGTTAAAGACCAGCGCCATCCCGGCGATCATGTCGCGCATCGTGTCGCGGGAGGTGGGCGGTGGTAGGCGTGTCCCCGGCTCGCCCTCCCCCGGCACGTCCTCCCCATCCGGGCGAACGACGACGCTGTTCCAGTAAGCGTTCGCCATACGGGAGTAGATGGCGGGATCTTTTACCAGCGGCCGGTCCAGTGTCTCTTGCGTCTCCGGCGCGAAACGGCCCTGCTCGACCACCTCTCGCCCGGCGCGGCGGGCGGCATCAATGTACCACTGAACGCTCTCCTGCAACGCCTGCTGCTTGAGCAACTCTCCCCCGGCGCACAGGATGGCGCCGGCCAGTTCCGCATCGGTCCCCGAAGTAAAGCAGCGGAACGTCTCCTCCAGCCCGGAAAAGTGATGCCGCTCCGGGAAACCACAGTTAGAGATGAGCACCACTTTGCTGTGCCGTGACTCGTAGCGCGGGGGATGGATGTACTGCCCGTCCCGTTCGATGATGAAAGGCTGGAGTATGGGGATGTGTCGGTCCATAAACGCCTTCATCTGCGCCGTGACGGTAAAGATGTAGAGTGGTGTGGCATAGACTGTGATGTCCGCCTGGCGCAGTTTTTCCAGCAGCGCGGGCATGTCATCATCCTTGTGAACGCAGACGCCGGGCGTCTTGGTCCAGCAGGTGAAACAGCCCAGGCAGTAGTTGATTTTTTTGCCCTTGAGATAGACTGTCTCCGTCTCCGCCCCGGCCTCCCGCGCCCCTTCCAGGAAGGGTTGCAGGAGGCGATCGGTGTTGCTCTTTTTGCCGCGTGGGCTGCTGTTGATAGCCAGAATCTTCATTTTGTTTTTACCTCCAGGTTTTTGTTTTTTACAATATCTTTCAATCCAACTAACCACACACCTTCACTGTCTGCTTGTGCTACCAACCCCTCGGTAAAGCCACTGCGGGAGAAGAGAGCGTAGTGGACGTGCCAGTCGGGGGCCGGCAGCACAGCAGACGATTTGGCTCGCAGTTCAGCCAACACTTTGACGCCCAGCGGACGCAAAGTCCAACTGTGATCCGGTGCGCTGCCACAAGTCCGTCAGATCGGCCAGTTCTCGTTCGCGATTGATGAATTTCATCATTGCCTCCTCTAGTCGTCAGTAGATTATGATATTTTACTGACACCATTTTATCGCCAGACTGGATAAAGGTCAATCTGAAATTGTTTCAATCTTTAGCGGGAAGGTTGCTCTCCGCGCCGCAACCGCTCAATGACCCCCTCTACCCACTCCAATTCTGCCTGGTTCACCGTGACCCCGTATTCCAGCGTCAACATCCAGAAGAAAGCCTCGCGGGGGGAGCCGACCGCTTCGACGTACTCGGCGCTCTCCTGGGGAATCTGGTCATAACGCTCCAACCTGGCCCGCAACTGCTCCGCCCTCCGCTCGAAGAGGGCCAGGATCTCCTCGTTGTCCAGTTGCCCGGTAAAGAAGACCTGAACCAGCCAGGGGATGCGCGCCTGCTCAAGGGGAAGGGGGATGGTCAGCCAGCGATGCAACTCCTCCTGTCCCGTCTCGGTGACGTGGTAGACCTTGCGGTTGGGCCGGCCCTCCTGCGGGACGATCTCCATTCTCACCCACCCCCGCTCCGCCAGACGACCCAGAGTGCGGTAGATCTGGCCCTGGTCAGCCGGCCAAAAGTGGCGCACTGAGGTGTCGAAGGCTTTCTTCAGATCGTACCCTGAAAATGGACTGTAGCGCAGAAAGCCCAGAATGGCATGTTCCAGTGACATTCGATCCTCCATATATTACACTAGCAGCATATATGACCAGTCATATGATACTACAAAAAAAAAGGTTGTCAAGCCCCTCAGATTCTTGACAGCGATGAAGAACGGGCAATCGCCTGCTCTCTCCTACTCGCTCACAATGGCCGACTGTCCAATATGGTGCTTTTCGAGTCCCGCCAGTCCGGCCCGTAGACCTTGCAGAATCTCGGTCCCACCGCTGGCCCAGATAGTGGAGACTTTGGCCTTGGCGTGGATGCGGTTGACACCCGACTGGCTGGGTAGAATGACCTCGGCCCAATCGTGAAAAGTGACTACTGCCAGCCCATCATCGTCGTGCAGTTCATCAATGATCTGGTGTGCCGCTCCCTTGCGACATCCTCTACCCGGCTGTCGGGATGATAACGGCGCGCCAGTACACGATAGGCGTGCTTGATCTCCTCCTCCGTCGCGGATTGAGGCAACTCCAATATGGCGTAGTAATCCTTCTCGACTTTCATGCTCACACGTCCAAACTCTGCGGCGGCTCTACCAGGATGGCGGTGATGTTGTCACGTCCTCCGGCCCGGTTGGCGGCCGCGATCAGACTCTCGCACGCTGCCTGAAGCGAGGATGACGTCGCGACAATGTGGGTTATCTCTGCCTCACTCACCACGTCCCACAGTCCGTCACTGCAAAGCAGCAGGCGCCCCCCGTGGGGAATGGTTCGTACGTGGGTGTCCACTTCCAGATCACTGCTCTGGCCGATGGCGCGATACAGCACGTTCTTCTGCGGGTGGACTGCGGCTTCATCTGGTTCAAGTTGCCCCAACTCGACCAGGCGGTGCACCACCGAGTGATCGTTGGTGATCTGGTCCAGCCCTTTCTCTGTGGCAACGTAGGCCCGGCTGTCGCCCACGTGAGCGATGTAGGCGCGCGGGCCGAGCACCAGCGCACAGGTCAGGGTCGTTCCGCCACCGGGTACTCGGTCTGCCACAGTGCTGTTGGCCGCCTGTACCGCGTCCACGAGCAACTCGTTCAGAGGGGGCTGGTTTGTACCGCGCTCCTGGCTGGCGATGGTCGGCAGGTAAAACTGGCTCACGATGTGATGAGCCACACTCTGCGCCGCCAGAGAACTGGCAACTTCTCCGGCCTGGTGCCCTCCCATACCGTCGGCCAGGATGAAAAGCCCAAACGCGGGCAGCGCCTCGTCACCCTCGTGGGCAGCCGTGATAATCATCGCTGTATCCTCATTGTGACGACGCACCTCGCCCACATCGGTAGCCCACCCGACCTTGAGCCTGGGCTGGGTGGATACAATTTCCATACCTCGCGGGGACGAGGGAAGCGGAGCAGTAGAAGGTTTCTTCCACCCTAGAAGGTTGCGTAGGAATCGCATAATCTCATCTCCCACCGACCTGGTTGACTGACAAAACTCCGGGTTGGTTCTGAGAACAAGAAATGGGACGCAGATTGACGCAGATGAACGCTGATTTTCTGGTCTTGTCCGCATACGAAAATCTGCGTGAATCTGCGTCCTGGCAGGCCTCAAGTAAAAAACGCAAGCTGGGTGACTGAGTGTGGCGAGGATATAGTAAATCCGTCAATCTCAAAAATCAACAAATCTTAAATCACCCCATCTCAGGGATTGAAGTAATTGTAAGTCGCTGTGGCGATGTCGGCAATCAAAGGCGCGCCTTCCTCCCATTCCAGCCACCCAGGGCGGTGGAGGAAGACGACCAGCACGAAATCGCCGCCCGGGCCGAATACCAGCGCCGCGTCAGCCTGGGTATCACCGGTCCAGCCGTGCTCGTGCGCCACATCGGTTCCCACTGGAACCCCGACCTCAATGAGGCTATCAATGCGGTTCATACTCATCCACTCGATCATCTGAGCGCACTCGCCGGCAGTGAAGAAGTCGGGGTAAACCATCATCAGCGCACCGCCGCCGTGGCTGCACTGATAGATCATTTCCAGCAGCAGCCCCGCGTCCAGCGGTGTAGTCTGCTTATGGGGGTCAGGCTCAGTAATGACGTCGGTACGGGAATTGGCCGGGGTAACAATAGTCGGTGGAACACTCTCCTCCTCGTCGTAGGGGACTGCCATGAAGGTGTTGACCAACCCCAGGCGGAGCATTGAGTCGGTGAGGTTTCTGACCCCCATCTGCCCATCGCCAGCACCAATTACGTCACGCAGCAACGAGTTGGCGGCGGTGTTCTCGCTGAGCATAATCGTCTCGCTGAGCAACCTGGTCATTTCGACGTCTGGATTATGGTCGAGGGCCCGGTAGGCTTCTTCCAGGATGGCGATCTTGAGTATGTTCAATCCGGAGTAGGCGACGTCAGCATTGATCCCCAATTCTTGCCCGGTTCGCATGTCCTTGACAAAGATGCCTGGTATCAAACCCTCGTGATCATCCAGGAGGGACTGGAGCAACTGGCCTAGTACCTCTATTCCCAGCGGTGACACTTCCTCCGTCCGCACGACCAATGTGACTTGCCGGTCGGTGGGCGAGATGAGGGCGGCAGCGAGCAGGGGCCGAGATGCTTCGACGTCAAGTTCGCGGCCCGGCTGACCAGGGCGAAAGGTCAGGCTGTCCGGAAGTGGGACCGTCTCCTGCGGCGGCTGATCGTACTGCCCGGCGATACGGGACAGAAAGCCATCGAGCCGCTCGGACGAGTAACTGATCGCCACGGGGACGTCCACCGGGTCGGGCGGTTGACGCAAAATGTAAGCCATAAAGCCATCCAGCCCACCCTGCGCGGCCAGGTGCGCGTCCAGATTGGCCGCTGTCTCCTCGGTGTCGTAGCGCAACTCGACGTTATCGGGAGGCAGCGACAGATGCTGCTCCTGGTACACGAGTTCCACGGGCGTGGCAAAGACCACTTCGAGAGTGTTGAGCGCCTGTTCGCGTGTCATACCCTCCACAGACACGCCAGCTATCGTCATCCCAGCAGGCAGGGTGCGCTTGGTCGAGAGGTAGGCAAAGTACTGCCACCCGAGGAAGAGTGCCACCACAGCGCCGATGATGATGAGCCAGGCAATACACCCAGTTCTACGCCGCAAGAGATTCCCTCCACGTGTTCGTAGTGACGACTTTAGTCGTCCACAGCGAGGAGCGAGCGACTAAAGTCGCCACTACGAACCATCACTCCATTTCACAGATGCAAGGTGATTATAACACAGGTACGATTGTGCGCCAAGCGTGCGCAGTTGGCCGATTCACTACCGGACAGTTTTGTGGAAGCGCTAACTCGTTGGCATCCTGAGCTGGCAAAGACGCGGACCGCAACAAGTTGCGGCATCCGGAATCCGCCGATGGAAGCGCCAACTCGTTGGCGTCCCGGGTTGGCAGTGTTGGCAGCAAGGCCACCGCAAAAGTTGCGGCATCCGGAATCTGTCGGCTGACTACTGATCTTTAACCAC
>JADHWW010000095.1 GCA_016783285.1 Anaerolineae bacterium | reverse complement strand
AGCACTACCTGGAGAGTGGAGGTTCCGCCACACTGGTCAACTGCATCGTGTGGGGCAACGAAGAGGCGCTGGAACTGGACGCGCTTTCCACCATCACCGTCACCTACTCTGACATTGAGGATGGCTGGGACGGCGAGGGGAACATCAACACCGACCCGCTGTTTCGTGCCCCGCAAAACGACAACTACCGGCTGCTGGAAGATTCGCCGTGCGTGGACACGGGCACGGCGGAGGGTGCACCGGCCGAGGACATCCGGGGTATCTACCGGCCTCACGGCGAGGGGCACGACCGGGGGGCACACGAGTTTTTCGAGTATTTTTCTTGTTACCTGCCGCTTGTCCTGAGGTGACTCGAAGGGTTGGTCTTGCGGTCGTATTGATTTATGTTTAGCCTGCCTCCAGCACCCACTCCCGCACCAACGCCAGCGCACCGTCGGCGGCCCACTCGCGCACGCGGGCGCGGTCACCGTTGAGACTGAGCCGGCGGCAGGTCTCTCGCCCCCGCAGGTTCACTGCCACGTGGACCACGCCGTAGGGCCGCCGTGGGGTGCTGTCCTCAGGAATGGCGATCACTCCCACGCCGACACCGATGTCGGCGCCAACGGCCTGCCGGATGGCGCTCGCCATCGTCAGGGTGTTATCCTCGTAGGTCAGGCGGCTCTTTTTTCTTCTCCCGAACGTGTCCGTTTCCGAAAAGATCATACTGCGGCGGAACCAATCTTCACTTCCTCTGGTTTCGGTTAGTCGGGCCGCCACCAGCCCGCCGGTGCCCAGTTCCGCCGTGGCGATGGTCAGTCCGCGCTCGACCAGCAGATCGGCCACCACCTGCGGCAGGTCCCGCCCATCCTCGCTGATGATGTACCGTCCCAGTTCGGCCCGCAGCACCGCCAGGTTCGCTGCCAGCAGGCGTTCCGCCTCCGCAGGCAGGCTTGCCGAGGCGACTACCTCGACGGTGATGGTGCCCCGGCGAGGGAGGAGTCCCAGGAGCGGGTTGCGGCCCCGCGCCAACAGGGGCCGGATGCGCTCGTTAATCTCTGACTCCGGCAGGCCGTAGACCTTGAGGGCCGCCCGCCGGACATGGCGCCCGTCTCCCACCAACTCTTGCAGACGAGGCAGGATGAAGCCCTCCAGCAAACCTTCCATCTCGTAGGGAATGCCGGGGGTGACGAAGATATGCTTCCCTCCCGTCGGCAGGTAGAACCCGGCGGCAGTGCCCCGGTCGTTCTGGACAATCATGCTTCCGGCGGGCGCCTGGGCCTGGCTACGGTTGCTCTCCGGCATTGTGCGCCCTCGGCGGGCGAACCGCTCCCGGACGCGGGCCAGCGCCTCCGCGTCCTCCACCAATTCCAGGCCAAAGTGGGCGGCGATGGCCTGGCGGGTCAGATCGTCCTCCGTGGGGCCCAACCCACCGGTGACGATGACGACGCCGGCTGCGTCTAGCGCGATACGCAGCGCACGCTGGATGGCCTCCAGGTCATCCCCCACGGTCAGGTGCAGAACGACGTCGGCGGGCAAGAGCGCCAGGCGCCGCGAGATGACCTGGGAGTTGGTGTCCAGCCGGTAGCCGCAGGTCAGTTCGTCGCCGATGGTGAGGATGGCTGCTTTCATTGAGAATCCTCCGACTTGACTGTGTGCCTGTCAAGTGTTATACTGATTGAGTACATTACGGGAGAGGCAGTGCAATGCCAATTGGTGGGAAAAGATGGACTGTTCAAGATCGGTACGGAAACTCTATCTACCTGACCCAGAAACAATGGGAGCACATCATCGCTCCGACCAATCACCCCGAGATGGTGGATTATGAAGGTCATCTGAAAGAGACGCTCCGGCTTGGACGGCGGCGGCAGGAACCATTGAATCCGCGCAAATATCGGTACGTGCGATACTTTGATGATTTACCGGATGGCAGCAACCATACCGTTGCCATTGTGTTGTTCAGATTTGACATGGATGGGAACGGTCGTATAGTTGAGAACAACTTTGTGGCAACGGCCTTCTTCAAACATATCCGGCTGAAAGGGAGCAAGGGTTGATGGACGAGACGCCTGTCTACAATTACGACTCGGAAACGGACATCCTGTACATATCGTTCTCCCCTGGAGAGCGGGCGACCACGGCCGTCGAGTTGAACGACAACGTACTCTTACGTCTAAACCGAGAGAAACGGCGTGCAATTGGTCTCACACTGATGGATTTCTCCGTTCTTGCTCAATCCTCAATCTTTGGTACTCGCTACTTTCCCCTCACCGGGCTGGCGGACCTGGAGGAGGAATGGCAAGAGATGGTGATGGAGGTCATCACCCGTCCGCCGGTCAGCCTGGTGCTGAGAGTCTCAGTTTACATGCCTTCTCCAATTGAGACTGTTCCTATCACTGCGATTGAGCGACCGGCGCTGGAGTGGTTACCTGCTTGAAATGAAGGTGCGAAAGAGTAGGTAGAGCCCGGCCAGGATCAGGGCCGCCGGCCAGAGGTAGTTGATGATCGCCGTGGCGGCGGCCGTGATCAGCAGACCCATCACCAGGAGCACACCGGCCGGGATGAGGGCCCACTTCATCCGCCCCTCCGGGGTTGGCAGGAACGAGAGCAGGGCGAAGGTCAGCCCCAGGCCCAGGAAGAGGACTCCGCCCGTCTCGACGCCCTCGAGGACGGAAGAGAGGCCGGTGACCAGCCCGACTGTGAGCAGCACGCCGCCGGGGATGACGGCCCACCAACGCTCCCGCCCGGTGAAGTAGACCACCCAGAATGCCAGCCCAATCCCGCCCAGGAAGAGCGCGCCGCCCCAGGTTTCGCCAATCTGTGGGGCAAACTGATCCAGGGCCATCATCGCCGCCAGGCTGAGCAGGACGAACCCTGGAATGACCGCCCACCAGTTGGCGCGGTTGGTCAGGAACACGTACAGGAAGACCAGGCCGCCGGCGCCAAAGATGAACGGCCAGAGGTAGGCGCCGACCGCAAGGATCCCGAGGTTCTGGAGCAGGAACAGGATTCCTGCGGCGATCAGCAGGATTCCACCAACAACGTGCACTTCGAACCGTCTCATTTTGATACCTCCTTTAGCGGGACCGGAACAAGGACTGGATGAGGGTCAGCAAGCCCAACGCGATCAGCAGCACCGGCCAGTAGCGCCCCACCAGGCCCAGCGCCCCAAAGAACGACCCAAAGACCGCGAACAGCACCAGGCTGATCAGGATCAGCCGGCCGCCTGCACGCACCGACTGGCGGAACTCTCCGCCGAGCAAGCCCGAGAGGACGATTCCCGCACCGACAAAACCGGGGATCAGCGCCCAGGCGTAGGCCCAACTCTCCCAGTTGCCAGTAGCGTTTTGCCAGTGCAGCAACCCGCCCACACCGCCGACGATGCAAGCCGGCACGGCTAAACCTGCAACCCCGGTCAGCAGGCCGATCACCAGCAGGAGCACCCCGACGCCGACGATAATCAGCGCCCACGAGTACTCGATGTTCATCCAGGCCCGCAGCCCGGGCACGAACTGGACGGCCAGGAACCACGCCCCGAGCAGGATCAGCACCAGCCCGGCGGCTAAACTCGATCTACGTTTACGATCCATGATAGACCTCCTTTACTCAAATTCGAAGCGCCACACTGCCAGTCCAAAGAAAGCGACGGCGTAGGCCAGCAGGATGCCCGCCGGGAGCAGCACTGAACCCAGGCCCAGGCCGCGCATCACGATGTTCTGAAAGCCGTCCATCGCCCAGGCAGTCGGCATCAGTGTGCAGCAGCGCGATGCCGATGTTCAGCCGGCGCTTCATCCCGCCGGAGAACTTACGCACGCGCCCTTTCTGGCGTTCGGTCAGGCCGGTGACCTCCAGCATCTCGTCCACCCGCCGGTGGAGCGGAGCGCCGCGCAGACCGTACATCTTGCCCCAGAAGGTCAGATTCTCGCGGGCGGAGAGGTCTTCGTAGAGGGCAATCTCCTGCGGGACGACGCCGATGGCCTCCTTGACCGCCATGGGTTCGCCCAGAATCGAGTGCCCAGACACCCGCGCGTCTCCCTGCGTCGGCTCTAGCAGGCAGGAGAGCATTGTGATAATCGTGCTCTTGCCCGCACCGTTGGGCCCCAGCAGGCTAAAGACCTCGCCCGCCTGCACGTCGAAACTGACGCCCTGCACGGCGTAGACGTCGCTCAAGTTCTTGTGCAAATCCTGTACTTGTATCGCTTTATCGTCGTTCATCGTGACCTCTCTCCTGTATGCGATGCGCCAGATGTGGCGCGGCTAATGCTACAACTCCGATCCGCCAATTCTCCCAATCCGTGTTCTGTACGCGATGCACCAGATGCGGCACGGCAAACACTACCACACTCCTTTACGCAAGAAACTGTCTGCGGGTTTCGCCTCTCGTTGCCGCTACATAGTGTAGATCAGGGCTGGATGACCACCGGCGTTCCGATCTGGGCCCACTCGTAGAGCGTGCGCGCCTCTTGCGTGCCCAGGATGATGCAGCCGAACGAGGCCGGTGTGCCCAGGTATCCCTCCCACAGCCGCTGCCCGTTGGCCATGATGGGCAGCGCGTGGATGCCGTTCTCCAACGACCCCGACCAGTAAATGCCCAACCAGTACGGCATCTGCAAGTCCCAGGTGGAGGCGTAAGCGTTGGGGTACTTGTCGAGTACGCGGAAGGCGCCCGTGCGTGTGCCGCCGCCCATACCGGTCGAGACGACGAACGAGTAGACCAACACCTCTCCCTGGTAGGCATAGAGGTGCTGCTCCGAAATGTCAATCACGATGCGCTTGCCGCCGCTGGCCGGGGCAGAGGCGGGCGCCAGACTGGTGGCCCGTGGAATGACGAGCACTTGCCCGGGCAGGATCAGCGCCGGGTTGGCAATGCTGTTGATCTGGGCCAGCGTCCAGGTCGTGATGCTATAACGATGTGCGATGGCCGAGAGCGTCTCGCCAATCTGCACCGTGTGCGTCGTGGCGGCGTGTTCCGGCTGGTAGGCCACTGTGGGCATAGTCGCGCTGCCGGGGATGATCAACGTCTGGCCGGCAGCGACGTGACCGGGGTTGTAGATGCGATTGAGTTCGGCCAGCGCCGTCACCGTGGTGCCGTATCGCAAGGCGATGCGGAATAGGTTCTCGCCCGGCTGGACGACGTGTGTGGCCCCTGCCGTAGGAGGCGCGGTGGGCGTGGTGGAAGTGGGAATGACCAACCGCTGCCCGATGTAGATGCGGGTGGGGTCGCCGATGCCGTTGGCCGCGCAGATAGCATCCACGGACGTGCCGTAGCGCCGGGCAATGCTGAACAGCGTCTCGCCCCATCCTACAACGTGGATCACGCTACCCTCGGCGTGCACCGGCGCCGCCGCCAGCAGCACCCACGCCAACAGTATACTCAGCAATATCAGACTGCCCGATTTGCGCATTGTTCTTCCTCCTCCAGCAGTGAGCCTTTCCCCTCGTCAGCCCCCGGCCAGCGTTGCCACCTGCCGTCCCATAGCGACAGCGTAATTTGTACCTCTATCGAAAGGATATACCTGACTCATATTCGCCATCCAGAGGCCGGGGATGGGCGTCTTCAGTGGGAGGATATTGCGCGAGTGGTTCAACCCTGGCACCGGCTGAGCGTACTCTTCGGTGAACATCCAACTGGCGCGCACCCAATCGGGGCGGAAATCGGGGTTGATCTTTATCAGCCCCGGCAGGTAGGTCTCCAACAACTGTGCTTTGCTATAGTCGAAATAGGGATGGTTGGGTGGCAGGTAGTCGCCGCAGTAGACCAGGTGGTCGCCGCCATAGTGCTCGGGGGAGATATAGTTGGTGTGCTCGACCAGGCCCATAAAGGGGAACTCGTCTCCCTTGGGCAGGTTGATCCAGTAATGGCCCTCGGTCAGGCGGCGCTCGAGGGCCAGGACGAGCACCACCGCGCCCATTGATTTGAGCCGCGCCAGTTTCGCAGCATAGTCGGGGGGGAGGTCGGGGGCCAACTGGAGCATTGTCTGTGGGGAGCAGGTGGCGATGACGCGCTCGTGCTCGAAAGCGCCCGCCGTCGTCTCTAGCCGCAGGCGCCCGCCGGCGATGGGACGGATGGCCTGCAC